>CAZSRU010000122.1:0-2153 GCA_964609395.1 uncultured Victivallales bacterium | reverse complement strand
AGCCAGTTACGGTCTCGTCTAGCCGTTCCAGAAGCTGGGAATGAAGACCGCCTTTGGCAGCAAAGCCGATTTCTTGGGCATGGACGGCAGCCGGGAGCTATTCATCTCCGCGATATTGCACAAGGCGTTCAACAATCAATCGAAAATCACCAATCCGCAATCCGTGGGCCTGTCAAAAGGGCTTGCCAACAACAAGGTGGCCGCGCATAATGCCAAGACCTTCAGGAATGCATATTCCGCCCCCGTAGCTCAGTGGATAGAGCAACGGATTTCTAATCCGTGGGTCGCAGGTTCGATCCCTGCCGGGGGCGCCAGGTTATTTCTTGATACCGCCGCCGCCTATGGCTGGCCCTCGGGCCTTACGGATAGCGAGATTCTGGGCCGGCTGCTCGCGCTGAACCTGGACCGGGCAAGAAAGTAGGTGCGGGCGCCTCACGTCCTCCTGCGCAACGGGACGAACGGCTTGCCCCACGTCTGAAAGAAGTGGACATGAAAATTTCCGCTTTGCGTCTGGCTCGGTGGCGTTGTATGCTTTCCCCATGCTTTCACAATTACGTATCCGAAATCTGGCAATTGTCGATGAGGCCCGGGTGGAGTTCATGCCCGGTCTCAACGTCATTACCGGCGAGACCGGCGCGGGCAAGTCGATGCTGGCCGATGCGCTGAACCTGATCCTGGGCGAGCGGGCCGACAAGTCGGTGATCCGCGCGGGTGAACCGCAGTGCCAGGTCGAGGCGGCGTTCGCGCTGGGCGATAGTGCCGGGGTGGACGCCGTGCTGGAGACCGCCGGGCTGCCCCCCTGCGAGGAGGGCGTGCTGGTGATCCGGCGCGTGATCGCCGCGGCGGGTGCCGGCCGCATGATGGTCAACGATTCGCCGGTCACGCTCCAGGTGCTGCGGCAACTGGGTGCGCTGCTGGTGGACATGCACGGCCCGCACGAGCACCAGTCGCTGCTGGTGCCGGCCTTCCAGCGTGATGTGCTCGATGCCTATGGCCACCTCGAGGGCGAGCTGGCCGCGTTCGGCGAAACCTACCGTCAACTGCTCGACTTACAGGCGGCTCGTCAGCGCCTGGATGGTCCGGACCAGGATACCGCCGCCCGGATCGACCTGCTGGCCTTCCAGATCAAGGAACTCGAGACAGCCGATCTCGCGCATACCGATGAGGAAGAGCTGCTTCAGGAGCATACCCGTAATGCCAATGCCTCCCGGATCATCGAGCTGGGCGACGCGATCTGCAATGCGCTGATCGAGGATGACGCCTCCGCGTTCAACGCCCTGACCCTGGCCCGGCGCGCGGTTCCCGAGCTGGCTGGACTGATCCCCGAGGGACGCGACTGGGAGGCCGAGGTCGAATCCATCAGCGTGCAGGTCAAGGAACTGGCGGCGAGCGTCGGCGGGACTGTCCAGCGGATCGAGGCCGATCCCGAGCGGTTGCAGTGGCTGGAGGACCGCATGGCGCTGCTCCAGAAGCTCAAGCGCAAGTACGGGAAGGATATCCCGGCGATGCAGGTGTTCCTGGAGCATGCCCGCGAGCAGTTGCGCGAGCTGGAGAGCCGCGGTGAGCGGATCGCCGAACTGGATGCGCAGATCCAGCGGGCCCGCAAGGCCATGGAGAAGGCGGGCGGTGCCCTGACTGCCGCGCGCAGCGCCTGTTCGGTGTCGCTGGCGAAGACCATTACCGGACAGTTGCACGATCTCGGGTTTGCCCATGCGCGGTTCACCATCACTGTGGCCCCGGCGTCCGTGCCCGGACCGGCGGGGCTTGACGAGATCGACTTCGGGTTTGCGCCGAATGTCGGCGAGCCGTTGCGGTCGCTCAAGGCGATCGCCTCCAGCGGTGAGATCTCGCGCGTCATGCTGGCGGTCAAGGCCGTACTGGCGGCGCACGACCGGATTCCGGTGCTGTTCTTCGACGAGATCGATGCCAACCTCGGCGGCGAGATGGGGAGTGCCGTCGGACGCAAGCTGGCGGCCGTGGCGGGGTCGCACCAGGTCATCTGCATCACCCATCTGCCGCAGGTAGCGGTGCATGGGGACACGCATTTCGTCGTCTCCAAGGCCGTGCGCGAGGGGCGCACCTGCACCGCGATCGCGCCGATCGAGGGCGAGGCGCGCGCCGAGGAGGTGGCCCGCATGCTCGGCGGCAAGGGC
>CAZSRU010000121.1:0-3040 GCA_964609395.1 uncultured Victivallales bacterium | reverse complement strand
TCATACATGAACAGGAAAAACGGGAAGCCACCCACAGATTCTGCGGAAGACCCGACATTAAAGAGATTCTCTATGCTGTTGCGGGCACGTCCGCCATGATTGGCAATGGCATAGACTCGCTCTGGGCTGAGCCGCAGGTAAATTAAGAATCAGGGATTGAAGGTTCGATCCCTTTTAGGTACGCCACAAAGTCAGCACTGCTTCCTTTTTTCCCTGCGTGCCACCAGAGGCAAACGTGCTCTCCGGGGGCCTCGCGGCGACGGTTCACCTCGCTTGCGCCGAAAGAAAGATTCACCGGCAACCGTTTTTTCTTTGACCCGGGGCGGATTATCCGTATGATGTCCGACTTTACTGTTAATTTCAATGTGCGCCCGGCAGGGGGTGTTTGAACGAATCAAGGGTATTATTGTGACGAAAATCATATTAGGTCTTCCAAAGGGCAGCCTCCAGGAGGCGACGTACGCCATGATGCGCAAGGCGGGATTCACCGTCAGCTCGGGCTCGCGCTCGTATATGCCGCACATCGATGACGACCAGATCGAGGCGCGCCTGATCCGGGCGCAGGAAATCAGCCGCTATGTCGAGCTGGGCATGCTCGATGCCGGCATCACGGGGCATGACTGGATTGTCGAGAACGGGTCGGACGTGGTCGAGGCCGGCGAGCTGATCTATGGCAAGCAGGGCTTCCGCCCGGTGCGCTGGGTGCTGGCGGTGCCGGAGGATTCCCCGATCAAGAGCGTCAAAGACCTCGAAGGCAAGCGCATCGCCACCGAAGCCGTCGGCATCGCCCGCCGCTATCTCGAGGCGAACGGGGTCAAGGCCGAAGTCGAGTTCTCCTGGGGGGCGACCGAGGTCAAGGCCCCCGAACTGGTGGACGCCATCATCGAGCTGACCGAAACCGGTTCCTCGCTGCGGGCCAACAAGCTGCGCATCGTCGAGACGATCCTCTCATCGACCACGCGGGTGATCGCCAACAAGAAGGCGTGGGAGGACGAGGGCAAGCGCGCGAAGATCCAGCAGATCATGCTGCTGCTCGGCGGCGCCCTGGCGGCCGAGGCCAAGGTCCTGCTCAAGATGAACGCGCTGACCGCATCGGTCGAGACCATCACCAGCATTCTCCCCTCGCTGCACGCCCCGACGGTCAGTCACCTGCAATCGGAAGGCTGGAGCGCCATTGAGACGGTCGTCGACGAGGCGGTCGTACGTGAAATCATCCCGCGCCTCAAGCAGGCGGGGGCGGAAGGCATCATCGAGATTCCCCTGAACAAGGTAATCTCTTAAGTAAACAGGACCAGGAGGAACAGCGTGGGTTCAATCAAGAAAAAGCGCCGGAAGAAGATGACGAAGCACAAATACCGCAAGCGGATGCGGGCGGATCGTCACAAGAAGAAGTAGTCCGGCCGGGAGGCGTTTCATGCGGATCTGGCGTATCGTTATATGCTGCCTGCCGCTGATGCTGACGGGCTGTATTTCGAGTGTGGACAAACCGGCGATATCCCCGGATATCGCCGGTTCTGTTGTGCTTTCGCCTGACGATGAGTCGCTGGCGCAGGCACTTGCACGCTTTGGCCAGGCCCGCCTCTACGAGGGCGAGGAAGGCCCGACCTCGACCAATGCGCTGGTGGCCTACCAGCAGGCACTGGCTGCCGATCCGGCCAATCACGACCTGGCCACGCGGGTGGCCATGCTCGCACTGCGGCGCAAGGAGCCAGCCATCGCGATCGCGACACTGGAAGCCTCGTATCGGCAAGCCCCGCGCGACTACACACGTACCGTCGATCTGGCGGCGGCCTACCAGGCGGACAACCGGGTCGGGGAGGCCATCGCGCAATACCGCAAGGCCCTGTCCATCGACAAGACGCCCACCGCGGTCTACATCGCGCTGGCGGGACTGCTCTTCCGGACCGACCGCGACGCGGACGCGATGGCCGTGGTCAACGACGGTTACGCGCGGGCCGAGGAGCCGCCAATGCTGAGCGTCTACCTCTACGAGCAGGCCCGGCGCTTTGTCGTAAAAAATGCCCTCGCCCGCGCCGTCCCCTGTTTCGAGCAGATCAAGAAGCGTGATGAAAGCCAGTATCCGGGCGTACACCTGATCCTGGCGGAACTTCACCTCGCGCTCGACAACAGGCCCAAGGCCATCGCCGTGATCGAGGAGGCCATGGCGCACCCGGAACCCGCGCCGGAAGCCTTCACCGCCATGGCGCTCGCGCTCTACCCCGAACAGGCCGACCGGGCGGTCGCCGTGCTGGAACAGGCGGAACAGCGGTTTGCCGCGAACCCGAATGTCCTTTTCGCCATCGGCACGATCCATGGCGAGATGGAACGGCCTGCCGATGTCGTGCGTCTGCTGGAAGCCTCACGGCGACTGGCGACGGAACAGGCGGAGACAGGCAAAGCCCCGCCATCATTCACCGAGCCGTTCTACCTGATCCTGGCCGCCGCCTACGATCAACTGGACCGGCGCGACGAGACCGAGGCCCTGCTCATCGAATGCATCGGGCACATGCCCGACAGCCACCGCTGCCTGAATTTCCTCGCCTATCTCTGGGCCGAGGAGAACCGCGAACTTGAAAAGGCGCTGACCTACAGCGTCCGCTCCCTGACGCATGACCCCGAGAATGCCGCCTACATCGACACACTGGGGTGGATCTACTACCGCATGGGGCGCTACACCGAGGCCCTGCAGACCGTCACCAAAGCCTTCGAAATTGTCGGCGAGGACGCCGAGATCCTGCTGCACCTCGGCGACATCCAGGCGGCCCTGGGCAACACCGAGGCCGCTATCGCCTACTGGCGCAAAAGCGTCGTGATCGACCCCACCCCCGCCAACCGGGCAGTCAAGCAGCTCCAGAGCCACAGCGGCTCGGCGCAGCCTCGCCCCCCATCCGGAATCACGGAGCGCTGACGTGCCAACTGGGGGGGGGAGAACCGTTCCTCTTCCGACTGGGGGGCGAACCTGTGGTGAGCCGTGCGTGGAGACCGATTCCGGGTGTGATTTTATTTCGTTGAGGGATTCATGCGGCCGACCGCATTCTGG
>CAZSRU010000120.1:0-3723 GCA_964609395.1 uncultured Victivallales bacterium | reverse complement strand
CCGTTCGATCAGCGCGAAGATGATGGTCTCCTCGAGCCGGATCAGGACATGGCGCACATTCGCGATCTGAAGCTGTTCACTCATGATCGCCAGCATAGGCGGCCGCCCGCCGGATGTCCAGCGCGGAACCGTCAGCAGGCTTGCTAATCTGCCGCCAATCCGGTTTAATCGTGCGCTATGTCAACGGATGCATACCATGTCATCGCACCAGAGGAATACAACCTCTTCATGCAGACGATTCTTGACACGGCGCAGGATTGCATCTTCGTGCTGGACGAGGATGGGCGTTTCGAGTACGTCAATCCGGCCTTCCTGGCGATCACCGAATGGCCGGGGCCGGGTATCATCGGTCGCGGGTTCCTGCAGATCATCCCGCCTGAACAGCAACGGTTCATTCTAGAGCGATGGAACGAGGTGCTGCAGGGCATCGCCGCGCAATTCGAGTTCGGGATCATCACCCGTACCGGCAGTCGTCGCATTCTGATCGCCAGTCACCAGCGCATATTCATCGCCGGCAAGCTCCGGATCAGCGTCACCGCCAAGGATATCACCGAGAAACGTCTCCAGGAGAAAGGGCTGGAGGCGCACCGCCAGCAGTTGGAAAGGAAGGTCCGGGAGCGGACGGCCGCGCTGGTGGAGATCAACGCCCGCCTCTCGCGCAGCGAGGCGGCGCTGGCCCGTGCCCAGGCGATCGCGCACATGGGAAGCTGGGTGTGGGACATGTCCAGGAAGAAGCCGGAATGGTCGCAGGAGACATTCCGGCTTCACGGCGTCGATCCGAAGGATGGCGAACCGGATATCGATACCATTCTGAAAAGCATTCATCCGGCCGACCGCCAGAATTTCACTGCCATCGCCGGGCCGGCGGTGGAGAAAGGCGGTTCCTTCCAGGTGGAATTCCGCATTGTCAGGCCCGACGGTTCCATGATCGATGTGCTGGCGGACGGGTGCGCGGAACCGATTGCCGGGGGCACGGGGATGCGCCTGACAGGGACGCTGCTGGACATCACGGAGCGCCGCCGCCTGGAGCGCGATATCGTCGAGGCCAGCCAGCGCGAGCAACAGCGCATCGGGCGCGATATCCATGACACGCTCGGGCAGGAATTGACCGGACTGGCGTTGCTGGCCAAGGCCATGGAAAAGCAGATCCGCAAGCTCGATCCGAAGCTGGAGGCACGCGCCGCCGACCTGTCGAAGCTGGCCGGGCAGGCTGCCATGCATGCACGCGACATCGCGCACGGCCTTTCGCCGGTGGATGTGGCCATTGAAGGCCTAGCCACGGAACTGGGGCGGATGAGCGAGCGCATCCGCTCGCTGTACGGCCTGGACTGCCGGTTCGCCGCGAGCGCGGATGACCGTGTGCATGACCATATCACGGCCACGCATCTTTTCTATATCGCCCAGGAGGCCGTTGTCAACGCGGTCAAGCATGCCTCGCCATCACTCATCACGATCGAGCTGCAAGGGGGGGCGGAAGGCATGCTGACCGTGATCGACGATGGCAAGGGGATACAGAACGTGCCGGACGGCAAGCGCGGCGGCATCGGTCTGCGGATCATGCGCCACCGGGCTGATATCATCGGAGCAAAGCTGCATATTGAATCGCCCCCCGGCGGCGGCACCCGAGTGTCCTGCCTGTTCCCGAACGTCCTGGCTGAAGCCGGCCCATCTACCCAAGGAGATGAATCATGAGAAACGCCTGCAACCCTGTTATCTTGTCTGCCATCCTCTGTATCGTTGTGTTCAGCGGCTGCGGCAGGCGCGAGACCCGCGTGCAGCAGGGCGACCGCGAGGGCGTGCTGCATTTCGGCAATCTTTCGGAGCCGGCCTCGCTCGATCCGCATCTGGTGACCGGTGTCTCGGAACACAATGTGATCTCGGCACTGCTCGAAGGGCTGACGACAGAAAACCCCGTCACCCTGGATCCCGTCCCCGGCGCGGCCGAGCGCTGGGAAGTCTCGGACGATGGCCGCCGCTACACGTTCCACCTCTGGCCCGACGGCCGCTGGTCGAACGGTGATCCGGTCACCGCCGCCGACTTCGTGTTCGCGTACCGGCGCATCCTCACGCCGGCGCTGGGTGCCCCGTACGCCTACATGCTGCACGGGATCGTCAACGCCGAGGCCTACAACCGCGGGGATCTTGCCGATTTCGGGCAGGTCGGGGTCAAGGCGCTGGATGCGGCCACGCTGGAGATCACCTTGCGTGAGCCGATCCCCTACCTGCTGTCGCTGCTTAGCCACTACTCCTGGTTCCCGGTGCATCCGCCCACCATCCTGGCGCATGGCGCGATCGGCGATATCGGCACCGGCTGGACATCGGCCTACGTCGGCAACGGCCCGTTCGTGCTCGACGAGCAGAAGGTCAACCAGCACATCCGGGTCCGCAAGAGCGGGACCTACCGCGACCGCGACCGGGTCGCGCTGAATGCCATCGTCTTCTATCCGATCGGGGATCACACCATCGAGGAGCGCGCCTTCCGCGCCGGGCAACTGCATGTCACCGGCACGATCCCGGCCGACCGCATCGGCCACTACCAGCGCAACCGTCCTGACGTCCTGCGTCTCGAGCCCTATCTCGGCTGCTACTACTACCTCTTCAATACCACCCGCCCGCCGCTCGACAACCCGGACGTGCGCCGGTCCCTGGCCCTGGCGGTCGATCGCGAGAGCATCACCCGCAACATCACCCGTGGCGGCGAAACGCCTGCCTGGCACTTCACCCCGCCCGGAACCGGCGGCTACACAGCGACCAACATCCTGGCCGGTACGGCGGAGGACGCCCGGCACCTGCTCGCCGCCGCCGGCTTCCCCGGCGGCAAGGGCTTCCCGGCCCTCCGTCTGCTGTACAATACCGCCGATACGCATGCGCGCCTGGCCGAGGCCCTGCAGCAGATGTGGAAGCGCGAGCTGGGGATCGACATCGAGCTTGTCAACATGGAGTGGAAGGTCTACATCGAGCAGACCCAGAACGGCGACTACGACATCGCCCGTGCAGGCTGGATTGGTGACTACCTTGACCCCAACAGTTTCCTAGACCTCTGGGTGACCGGCGGCGGCAACAACCGTACGCGCTGGGGGAATCCGACCTACGACTCCCTGATCCGCGAAGCGGCACGGACCCTCGGCAAGGACCAGCGCCACGCCCGGTTCCAGGAGGCCGAAGGCATCCTCATGCGCGAGATGCCCATCCTGCCGGTCTATTTCTACCGTAGCAAATCCCTCGTCCAGCCCTCGGTGCGCGGCTGGCACCCCAACCTGCTCGACCACCACCCCTGGAAGCACATAAGCCTGGTCCCTGCGAAGTAGGACGGGCGTGCCTATAACTTGGCCATGGTCTTCACACTTCAGGCGCAAGACCGATTAAGTTTTTCGGGTAAGTGTATCCGGTTAAGGGTGGCGAGTAAGAAAGCGAGTAAGTGTAATCTACACTTAAGCCAACACTTAACCGTACACTTAACCGCCACCCTTACTCGGATACCCTTACCCGCTTCATCGACTCCAGTTACCCCCTCGTCGCCCGTTCTCGTCGCCGTTCTCGTTCACTGGTTCCCCACCGCGCCACGTCCCAATGTAGGTCGTGGCACCTTGCCCGACCTCCGAGCATAAGTCGCCGGGCTGGCAAAGGACCTTTGCTCCGCAGCCGCCTAAAGGCGGAACTACAAACCTTTTGCTCCGCAGCCGCCTGAAGGCGGAACTACAAACCTTTTGCTCCGTACCGGCC
>CAZSRU010000119.1:0-4105 GCA_964609395.1 uncultured Victivallales bacterium | reverse complement strand
TTTAAGGTGGTCGGGGTGGTGGGATTCGAACCCACGACTT
This sequence comes from uncultured Victivallales bacterium, assembly GCA_964609395.1. Taxonomy (GTDB): domain Bacteria; phylum Verrucomicrobiota; class Kiritimatiellia; order UBA8416; family UBA8416; genus UBA8416. The sequence goes on along the minus strand of CAZSRU010000119.1, from coordinate 4,065 downwards.
ACAGCTCCCAAAGCTGTCGCGCTGCCAGGCTGCGCCACGCCCCGATATGTACTCAAGTGCTCGTACTATAGCAGGAGAATGTTAAATGGCAAGCTGCACGCTTAACTTTTTTTGTTTTGGTGCTTGCGGGGGGGGGCGGGTTGGGGTATAAGATCGGCTGTTTTCGTTGCGGTCGTGTCTGCTCTCGGGAGCGGATAGTTTACGGCTGTGCGGTGTAAGAGGTAGTAACAAAAAGTAGTAACAGTAACATGGCATTAAAGGTTAAGAAGAAGATTCACACGAAGATTGACCTGTCCCGGATCGATTCCGTGGATCACGATGAAATGTCGAGAATGTATTCGGAGACGCTGAAGAGCTTCACCGAGGGTTCGATTGTCCCCGGCAGGATCCTGGCCGTCCAGAACAACGAAGTGCTGGTGGACATCGGCTACAAGTCCGAGGGTGTCATCGACGGCCACGAGTTCAAGGATCTCACCACCGTCAATGTCGGCGACCAGCTCGATGTGCTGCTCGACCAGATGGAGGACGAGTGCGGCATGGTCATTCTCAGCAAGGAGAAGGCCGAGCAGCAGATCCAGTGGGAGCATGTCATCAAGTCGTGCGCGGAAGGCAGCACGGTGATGGGCGTGATCAAGGCGCGTGTCAAGGGCGGCATGATCGTGGATGTGAACGGTGTGGACGCGTTCCTGCCGGGGTCACAGGTGGATGTCAGCCCGGTGCATAATGTCGACGCGCTGATCGAAAACGAATTTGAGTTCAAGGTCATCAAGATCAACGAGGATCGGCGGAACATTATCCTGTCGCGCCGCGACCTGATCGAGGAGCGCCTGCGCGTGAAGAAACGCGAGCTGCTCACGACGATCGAGAAGGGGCAGGTCCGCACGGGCACGGTCAAGAACATCACCGATTTCGGTGTGTTCGTCGACCTGGACGGGCTGGACGGCCTGCTGCATATCACGGATATGAGCTGGGGCCGGATCAAGCATCCGTCGGAGATGGTGCGCGTGGGCGATTCCATCCAGGTCGTGATCCTCGATGTGGACCAGGACCGCGAGCGGGTCTCGCTCGGCCTGAAGCAGCGCCTGTCGAATCCGTGGGACGATATCAACCAGAAGTTCCCGGTGGGCAGCCGTCTGCGTGGCAAGGTGGTCAACCTGGTGCCGTACGGCGCGTTCGTCGAGATCGAGGAGGGTGTCGAGGGGCTTGTGCACGTTTCCGAGATCAGTTGGACCAAGCGCGTGGCTCGTGCCTCGGATGTGCTGTCCGTCGGCGATGAGGTCGACGTGGTGGTCCTGAGCGTGAATCCGGAAGAGCAGAAGATCGCGCTGGGCATGCGCCAGACCGAGTCGAATCCGTGGGACACGGTGGCGGCGCGCTACCCGGTTGGAACGCGTATCACGGGCCAGGTCCGCAACTTCACCTCCTATGGGGCGTTCGTGGAGCTCGAGGATGGCATCGACGGAATGATCCATGTGTCGGATATGTCCTGGACTCGCAAGATCAATCATCCGTCAGAAGTGCTTGAGAAGGGCCAGACGGTTGATGCGGTGGTTCTGGAAGTGGATTCCGGCAATAAGCGTATCAGCCTCGGCCTGAAGCAGGCGAGCGACGATCCGTGGAACACGATCACCAGCCGCTACCAGATCGGACAGCTCGTCAAGGGCACGGTCTCGAAGGTGGCCACGTTCGGTGCGTTCATCGAGTTGGAAGAGGGCGTGGACGGTCTCGTGCATATCTCGCAGATCAGCGATGATCATGTCGAGAAGGTGCGCGATGCGCTGGATGTCGGCCAGGAGGTGGAGGCCCGCGTGATCAAGATCGATCAGGTGGCGCGCCGCATCGGGCTGAGCATCAAGGCCAAGGAGATGCCCGACGAGGAATTCTCACGGGTGCAGGAGGAAATGCTTGAAGGACTGCGGCCCGGCGACAACATGGTTGACCTGGCAGGTGCGTTCGACGAGGCCTTCAGCGGTCTTGAGGAATGGCATCCGGGAGAGGGCAAGCGCTAGAGGCGGGGGCCGGATCCGATTATACCAGAAGGGGCGCTCTGCAAAACAGGGCGTCCCTTTTTTTCTTTGGGGGCAGATATGCAGAATGTAGTTGAGGTATTGCGGGAGCGGGGGTTGCTGGATGCGATGAGCAGTCCGGCACTGGAGCAGGCGGCCGGGCAGCGGCAGTTGACGGTTTATGCCGGTTTCGATCCGACGTCCGAGAGCCTACAGGTCGGCAATTTCGTGGCGATCATGGGACTGTCGCATTTCCAGCGCTGCGGGCACAAGGTGGTGGCGCTGGTGGGTGGGGCCACGGGCATGATTGGCGATCCCTCGGGCAAGACCAGCGAACGCCAGCTCCTGACCGAGGAGCAGGTGCGGCGCAACCTGGAGGGCATCCGCGAGAATCTTTCGCGCTTTCTCGACTTCGACCATCCGACCGCCCCGGCGGTGATCGTGAACAATTACGACTGGTTCCGCGAGTTTACCTTCATCGACTTCCTGCGCGAGGTCGGCAAGCATTTCCGCATGGGGGCGATGCTGGGCAAGGACAGCGTGCGCAGCCGGCTGGAGAGCGAGAGCGGCATGAGCTTCACGGAGTTCAGCTACCAGTTGCTGCAGGCGTATGACTTCCTGCACCTGTACGACCAGATGCGTTGTTCGGTCCAGATCGGCGGTTCCGACCAGTGGGGCAACATCACCGCCGGCACGGACCTGATCCGCAAGCTGCGCGGCGAGGAGGCCTTCGGCCTGACTCTGCCGCTGGTCTGCGACCGCTCGGGGCAGAAGTTCGGCAAGAGCGCGGGCAACGCGATCTACCTGGATGCCGCCAAGACACCGGTGTTCGACTTCTACCAGTTCTTCGTGCGCGTGGATGACGCCGATGTGATCCGCTTCCTGAAGGTGTTCACGTTCCTGTCGTCCGAGGAAATTGCCGATTACGAGCGGCGGCTGGCCGAGGCACCGGAAAAGCGCGAGGCGCAGATCCGGCTGGCGGAGGAGGTCACGCGGCGGGTGCATGGCGAGGCGGGGCTACAGGTGGCGCAGCGGTCGACGGCGGTCCTGTTCGGGGCGGCGATGGACGGGTTGAAGGCAGACGAGCTGGAAGCGGTCTTTGCCGATGTTCCATCGACGGCGTTGCCGTCCGCGTCCGTGATCGGCGTGCCGGTGGCGACAGTCGCGGTGGAATCCGGTTTCTGCAAGAGCCGCGGTGAGGCGCGGCGACTGGTCGAGAGCGGCGGGTTCTACATCAACAACCAGCGCCTGGCGGATGCCGAACGCCTGTTTGGCGACAACGACATCATCGACGGCCGCCTGCTGGTGCTGCGTTCAGGAAAGAAACGGTATCATCTGGTGCGCGTGGGGGAATGATTTGACAAACCGTTCCATATTTCGTTGACTGAAGGTGAAAAACGAAGGCACGGCCAAATCACAGAAGAGATTGTACTATGCGAATTGCTGAATATATTGAAATTGAGCCAAGGCTATGCAACGGGAAGCCGGTGATTGAGGGCACTCGCATTCCGGTAACCGTCATTGTCGATATGCTGTCCTATGGCGACACGATGGAAACGATACAAGCCAAATTTCCTGAGTTGTCCCAGCGGCACATTATCGCCGCGCTTAATTATTGCCATACCATGCTGGAAAACTCAGACATCGAAGCGGTGGCCGTATAATGCTCCGTCTTCTGCTGGACCAGATGCTCGACACCGAAGTTGCAGCCATGCTACGCGAGCAAGGCTACGATGCGATTCGGGTGTCGGAAATCGGCATGAGCCGATCCGATGACGGTCAGATACTCGACCGGGCTATTATTGACAATCGCATCCTGGTCACACTTGATGAGCATTTCGGAAACTGGTGCGTTCTACCGCTCGCATCACATCCTGGCGTGATCCGCGTCAAGGCCAATCCGGCGGTCACTTCTACAATATTATCTGTGCTGCTGCCGTTCCTGAATGACCATCAGAGCGTACGGTTTGCAAACAGGCTTGTAATTGTCGGCGCAAACCGACTCCGCTGGATAGCAACCGGCGCAGGCTTCGGCACAAAATGAAAGTCGTGAATAAAG
>CAZSRU010000118.1:0-4287 GCA_964609395.1 uncultured Victivallales bacterium | reverse complement strand
GTCAACCATGGACAGGAAAAACGGGAAGCCACCCACAGATTCTGCGGAAGACCCTTTTTTTGGGTGCCGGGATCCCTGAGCAAGGGAACAGGGACGTTCTAGACCTTACAGGGAGCGGTTCTTCCTCTCCGTCAGGTGCTGGCGGGGGGGCGGGGGGCGCGCTGGAAATTCCTCTGCGGTTCCGGATTCTTGAGCGGTTGCGGGTTGGCAAGCACGAATACCGTGTTCTCGCCGAGTGCATGTTCGAGGTCATGGATCATATCCGGATGCGGGGTCACGAACAGTCCGTTTTCCGCGTTGATGATGATTTTCTCCCCATCCGGCAGAAGCAGGCACACCGACAGTGGCGTATTGCCGGGGTTCATGCTGACGATCTCCTTCACCTTCTGCAGCTTCGTGTCAAGCTGCGAGGTGGTGATATGGATGCTGACCGATTTGGAAAACAGCCTGGGGGCATCCTCCAGCGGATAGATCTCCAGTGCCAGCAGGTTGGGTATCTCCTCTTTTTTCGAGACATGCCCGCCAATCAGCAGCGCGGTATCCTGCGCGATCACGGACTGGTATTTCTGGTAGGTGTCCGGCCAGACGACCACCTCGACGCTGCCGTCGAGATCCTCCAGCCGCAGGATGGCCATGCTCTCTTTCTTTTTGGTTGTCTTGAGCGCGACGGAGGCGGCTAGTCCCCCGATGCGCGTCAGGGCCTTGTCTTCCAGCCCCCCGATGTCCTTGATGCTGCAAAGCTCGTAACGACGCAGGATGTCCTCGTACTGGGTCAGCGGATGGCCGCTCATGTAGATGCCGAGCAGCTCGCGCTCGGTGGCGAGCATCTCGCTCTGGTGCCAAGGCGGGCAATCAGGGAGATCGGCGGCGTCATCCATGCTCCTGCTGCTGGCATTATCGCCTAGCAGGTCGAACAGGCTGCCCTGGCCGGACTTCAGGTCACGACGGGCCGAGGCGGACCGCGTCATGGCGAAATCAATGCCGTTCAATACCTGCGCCCGGTGCATGCCCGGCATGTCGAGGGCACCGCTGCGTGCCATGCTCTCCATCACCTTCTTGTTGATGTCCGCGGTGTCCATGCGGGCGCAGAAGTCAAGTAGACTGGTGAACGGCCCGTTCTTCACGCGTTCCCGGATGACCGCCTGGGTGGCTGCCTCGCCGACATTCTTTATGCAGGCGAGCCCGTAACGGATGGCACCCGTTTCCGGCGTGAAACGGGTCCCGCTATGGTTGACGTGGGGCGGAAGCACCTTGAGTCCCATGGATTCGGCCTCGCGGATGAACCCCGGCATCTTGTCGAAATTACCGATTTCCGAGGAGATCAGCGCGCACATGAACTCGGCGGGGTAGTTGGCCTTGAGATAGGCCGTCTGGTAGCAGACGATCGCGTAGCCGGCACTGTGCGCCTTGTTGAACCCGTAGCCGGCGAAAGCAGCGATGTTGTCGAAGATCTTTGCGGCAAGTTCCTTATTGATGTTGTTGACGTCCTTGCAGCCTTTGATGAACTTCTCGCGCTGCTTGTCCATCTCCTCCTGTTTCTTCTTGCCCATGGCCCGGCGCAGGATATCGGCCTCTCCGAGCGAGTAGCCCGCCAGCACGTTGGCGGCCTTCTGAACCTGTTCCTGGTAGACCATGACCCCGTAGGTGTCGCGCAGGATCGGCTCAAGCAGGGGATGGTCGTAGTTGATGCTGGCGCGTCCGCACTTGCGCTCGATGTAGGACGGCAGCATTTCCATCGGGCCGGGGCGGTAGAGCGCGATCACGGCGATGATCTCCTCGATGTTGCTGATCCCGATCCGGCGGATCAGGTCGCGCATGCCGCCGCTTTCAAGCTGGAAGACACCGACAGTGTCCGCCCGGCTGAGCAGCTCGTACGTCTTTGGATCGTCATCGGGCAGGCGCTTCATGTCGAGCTTGACGCCATGCCCCGTCTCGATCAGGTCTAAGGCCTCCTGGATGACCGTCAGCGTCTTCAAACCGAGGAAGTCCATCTTCAGCAGGCCGATCTCCTCGACCGGTTCCTTGGCGAACTGGGTGACGGGCTGCTTTTCCTTGTCGACCCCCAGCGGGATGATGTTGATCAGCGGTTGTTCGCCGATGACAACGCCCGCCGCATGGGTGCCTGCATTGCGGTAAAGGCCTTCAAGCACCGATCCGTATTTCAGGATCTGCTGTAAATCGGGGTCCTGTTCGGACAACTTCTTGAATTCGGGGTTATCCTCCAGTGCCTTCTTGAGGGTCATCTTCGGGTCTTCGGGGATCATCTTGGCGATATCGTTGCACTTGGCGAACGAGATTTCCAGGACCCGCCCGACATCACGGATGACGGTCTTGGCACCCAGCGACCCGAAGGTGATGATCTGCGCCACATGGTCGGTGCCGTATTTCTGCTTGACATAGCGGATCACTTCCTCGCGGCGCGCCTGGCAGAAGTCGATATCGAAATCCGGCGGGGAAACACGGTCGGGGTTGAGGAACCGCTCGAAGATCAGGTTGTAGCGCAACGGATCGATGCTGATGATGTTCAGGGCGTAGGCGACAATGCTGCCGCCGCCGGATCCGCGTCCGGGGCCGACCGGGATCTTGCTCTCGTGCGCGAAACGGATAAAGTCCCAGACGACCAGGAAGTAATTGACAAAGCCGGTCTTGTCGATCACTCCGATTTCCTTGTCGAACCGTTCCATGATCTCGCGTTCACGGGTGTCCCGCGGGTTCGCCGGGTCGGGAATGTTGTAGAGGTCCTTCATCCCCTCGTGCCCGGTCCGGATCAGGTATTCCTTCTGGGTCATGCCGGCAGGGACATCGTAGGTGGGGAAGTGCAGCTTGCCGAATTCGATCTCCACGTTGCAGCGGCTGGCGATGTCGACTGTCAGGTCGACCGCGCCGGGGAACTCGGTGAAGAGCGCGTCCATCTCCTCGCGCGTGCGGAAGTAGAACTGGTCGGTGCTGTAGCGCATGCGTTTGGGGTCGCTGCGGGTGGTGCTGGTCTGCATGCAGAGCATGATGTCGTGCGCCTCGGCATGCTCGCGCTTGAGGTAATGGACATCGTTGGTGGCCACCAGCGGGATGCCGGTGCGCTCCGAGAGTTCCTTCATGTGGCGGTTGGCCTTGCGCTGTTCCAGGATGCCGTGATCCATCATCTCGATGAAGAAGCGGTCCTTGCCGAAGATCTCCGCATAGCGGCCGACGCTGGCGGCGGCACCGTCCACGTTGCCCTCGACGAGCTGATGGGCGACTTCGCCGTGCAGGCAGGCCGAGAGGCCGATCAGTCCCTGCGAATGCGCGGCAAGCAGTTCGTGGTCGATGCGCGGCTTGTAGTAGAATCCCTCCAGATGCGCCTTGGAGATCAGGTAGCACAGGTTGCGGTAGCCGATGTTGTTCTCGGCCAGCAGCACGAGGTGGTAGGTTGAATGCTGCGCCCCCGGTGTGCGGTCGTGGCGGCTGCCGGTCGTGATGTAGGCCTCGCAGCCGATCACCGGGTTGATCCCGCGGGCCTTGGCCTTCTTGTAGAATTCGATGGTGCCATACATGACGCCGTGGTCGGTCATGGCGACGGCCGGCATGTTCAGGTCAACCGCCTGCTGGATAAGGTCATCGATGCGGCAGGCCCCGTCAAGCAGGCTGTAAGCGGTATGGAGATGGAGATGGACGAATGGTTTTGACATGGCGCCCATCCTAGCGGTTTCGGGCCCCGGCGAAAAGTCTTAAGTGCCGGTTGACGCAAAAAAGGCATATACCTGGATGGATTTAGCCACAAAAAGCACAAAATTCACAAAACGGATCCGTTTATTGGTAAAGTCGATAGTCGAAAGTCGAAAGTCGAAATAGGGAGAGAAGCCAGCGGGGCGGTCTGGGGTGTCTCGTAGGCTCGGGACAGCAGGCTCGTAGCACCTGCGGTACTGATGATTGTGACGGAGGGGTGCCTGGAGAGCGGGGTGCGTTCCGAGCAGCAGCCCATTTCGACTTTCGACTCTCGACTTTACCCAATAGTCTCCCATCACCCGTCTCAATTTCGACTCTCGACTTTCGGCTTTCGACTTTACACCTTATCCCCACAGATTCTGCGGACGAGCCTATTAAGAATCGGTACGTCAGAAAAACACCTTGCAATCCACCCCAGAAAACCCCTACATTTACACAAAAGATCGCAAGGCACCCTCTGGAGAAAGTGAAAATAAAGGGTAAAACCCGCAGTTTGGAGTATTTGCGAAATCAAGCCGTCTAATACAATGGTTCGGGTGAATAGATGAATACGCCAAACATAATGATTCTTTTGGTAATGGTTGC
>CAZSRU010000117.1:0-4551 GCA_964609395.1 uncultured Victivallales bacterium | reverse complement strand
TGGGGATCGACCAGTCCCTGACCGGGGCGAAGCACGCCTTCTGGCGGAAATACCACGAGGTCCAGACCGATTACGATCCGGATGCGGATCCGGTCGAGTACCCGCGCACGAAGATGCCCGAGATGCCGGTCGAGCGGCGGCGGAACAACTTCGACGAGGTGGAGCAGTCCTGGAACGAGAGCACGGCGGTACGGCAGGCGAAGCGCTGTCTGCGTTGTGATTACGGTAAATGTCTATCGGTGGCGGAATAGGAGCGTTGAATCATGGCAACATTGACAATCAATAACAGGACGCTGACGGTGCCGGACGACGCGACGCTGCTATCGGCGGCCTCGCTGGCCGGAATCAAGATCCCGACGCTGTGCAACCTGGAGGGGCGTGATGCGATCGGGGCCTGCCGCGTGTGCGTGGTGGAGGTCGAGGGTGCCCGGACGCTGGCGGCCGCCTGCTCGACGCCGGTGGTGGATGGCATGGTGGTGCGCACGAACAGCCTGCGTGCCCGCGCGGCCCGGCGCAAGTCGGTCGAGCTGCTGCTTTCGGAGCACGACGGCAATTGCCAGACCTGCAACCGCAACCAGAATTGCGAGCTGCGCCAGGTGGCTGATGCGATGGGCATCGAGACCGTCCCCTATGAGGGGGCTAAGGCCCCGGCACGGATCGACAACAGTACACCGGCACTCGTGCGGGATAACTCGAAGTGCATCAAATGCCGGCGCTGCGTCACGGTTTGTGCCGAGACCCAGGGGGTGGGGGCGCTGTTCCCGCAAGGGCGCGGCTTCGATACCCTGATCGGTCCGGCCTTCACCATGGACCTCGACGGTGTCGCCTGCGTGCAGTGCGGCCAGTGCGCCGCTGTCTGCCCGGTAGGGGCCATCACGGAGCGCGATCATATCGAGGGTGTCTGGGCGGCGCTCGACGATCCGACCAAGTTCGTGGTCGTGCAGACCGCGCCGGCGATCCGTGCCGCGCTGGGCGAGGAGTTCGGCTACGAGCCTGGCACCCTGGTGACCGGCAAGATGGCGGCCGGGTTGCGGCAGCTCGGTTTCGACCGTGTGTTCGATACCAACTTCACCGCCGACCTGACGATCATGGAGGAGGGGACCGAGTTCCTGACCCGCCTGAAACGCGCGCTGGTGGACAAGGAGGATGTGGCGCTGCCGATGTTCACGAGCTGCTCGCCGGGGTGGATCAAGTTCACGGAATACTACTACCCGCAGTTCCTGCCGAACCTGTCCACCTGCAAATCGCCGCAGCAGATGTTCGGCGCGGTGGCCAAGACCTACTACGCCAAGCATGTCAACAAGAAGCCCCAGGAAATGGTTGTGGTCTCGATCATGCCCTGCACAGCCAAGAAGTTCGAGTGCCAGCGTCCGGAGATGAATTCCAGCGGCGTCCAGGATGTGGACTACGTGCTGACCACCCGCGAGCTGGGGCGGATGCTGCGCCAGGCGGGGATCGACCTGGCGTTGCTCGACGACGAGCCGATGGACAGCCTGATGGGCATCGGCAGCGGAGCCGCCGATATCTTCGCCAACACCGGCGGGGTTATGGAGGCGGCACTGCGCACGGTCTACGAGCTGGTGACGGGACGCGAACTGCCGATGGAGAACCTGCACGTCAAGCCGGTCGAGGGGCTCGAAGGTGTCAAGGAGGCCTCGTTGACGATCACGGGTACCGTGGAGGAATGGAAGTTCCTTGAAGGGGTGACGGCGAACGTGGCCGTGGCGCACGGCCTGCAGAATGCACGCAAGGTGCTGGAGTCGATCAAGCGGGGGGAGAAGCAGTATCACTTCGTCGAGATCATGACCTGCCCCGGCGGCTGCATCGGCGGGGGCGGGCAGCCTCGCTATACCGATGACAGCGTGCGTCTCAAGCGCATCGCGGCCATCTACAAGGAGGACGAGGGCAAGCAACTCCGCAAGTCGCACGAGAATCCCGAGGTGCAGCAACTGTACAAGGAATTCCTGAAGACGCCGCTGGGCGAGAAATCCCACCATCTGCTGCACACCCATTACACGGCGAGGGACCTCGTCGAGAAGAAGTCCTCATAATGCGGGTGTCGCCATGGGTTTGAGGGTTTGTGTACTGGCGAGCGGGAGCACGGGCAACTGCATCTATGTCGGCAGCGAGTCCACGCGGCTGCTGATCGATGCGGGCGTGAGCTGTAGGGAGACGGCCTCGCGCCTGCAGTCGATCGGCGTGGAGCCGGAGACGATTACCGCCGTGTGCGTGACGCACGAGCACGACGACCACAAGTCGTCGCTCAGCGTCCTGCACCGGCGTCTGGGGGCGACACTGTACGGTAATGCCGGCACGATCCAGGCGCTGGAGCGTGGCGAGAAGACTGCCGGGCTCGCCTGGCAGACGTTCATTACCGGTCATGCCTTCACGATCGGGTCCCTGCGCGTCGAGCCGTTCCGGGTACCGCACGACTCGTACGATCCCGTCGGGTTCGTCATCTCGGAAGGCGAGACACGGGTCGGTGTCGTCACCGACCTGGGCATCCCGACCGAGCTGATCCGGCAGCGCCTGAAGGATTGCAACGTGCTCGTGCTGGAGGCCAACCATGACGAGGACATGCTGCGCGACTCCAACCGCCCCTGGCCGCTGAAGCAGCGGATTGCCGGACGCCAGGGGCATCTTTCCAACCTCAAGGCGGGGCAGTTACTGTGCGATGTGGTTTCGCCGCGCCTGCATACGGTTCTGCTGGCGCACCTCAGCAGGGACTGCAACCGTCCGGCCCTCGCACACCACACCGTCAGCGAAACCCTGCGTAAACGCGGCATCACCCACGTCAACCTCCTCATGACCTACCCCGACCGCCCCAGCGACATCGTCGACGCCTGACGCCCGATCCCGTTTTATTCACATATCTGAGGGACTTGCAAAAACCCTCAACAATAAGACTGCATAATCCGCAGGTACGGAGTGTGCCCACCCTCCGTCTACCATTGCAAGTCCTCTGGAGGGCCGGGCATGTCCGCCGTAGCTTCAGCGAAGGCGGATTCCACCCCGGCCGCATAGCCGCCCGCCAAATGCAAAGGTCGAAACGCCTCCCCAAAGTGGCGGGAGCATCTTGCTCTCACAGGGGAGCTTGAAGCTCCCCCCACCATGCACCCTGGATGGCCGGGTTTCACCCGGTCCGCCGCGTCAGTCTTCGGTCTTCAGTCTTCGGTCTTCAGTCTTCAGTCTCCCCGCCCTCCGCATTCTCCTTGCTTCATCCCGGTCAATCGCTACGTTACTCCTTGCATTGCATAATCAGCGGGGCGGGAGCCTGCCAGCATCCGGTCAATCATCATGTCACAAGCGTCACCCAGTAATAAACTTCTCACCTTGTCGGCCAAGCCGCGTGGGGGCGCAGCCCCTTTACGCGGCAAACTGCTGGATAGCGTTCGCGAGGAAATCCGCGTCCGCCACTATTCCATCCATTCAGGAACTCCTCGGCCATGCCGATGTCAGCACGACGCAAATCTATACCCACGTTATGCAGGATGGCCCCCAGGCCGTCGTAACCCCGCTCACCCGTGCCCGTGCCGCCATGCAAAAACTGGCTACCGCCGCCAACTGCCCACAGCCGACCGCCCACTGTCCACAGCCTACAATCCTGCAAGTCCTCGCCGAAGGCTTCACCCGCCTCCGCACCAAACTCGCCACCTACCTTTCCCCGCCCGCCCCGCTCCCCAAAAACACATGAATGGGATTGCGTTATAAAACATATGGGGAGATTTTCTGAATGTCGGGGGAACTTCTGAATTGAACGTGAAGCAATCTCTGCCTATTATATGGACCGGAATGGAGGGATGACCTATGGAAATTGCATTGCCGCTTGATAAAATGACCGTTGCGGACAAATTCAGGACATTAGAAGAAATATGGGATAGTCTCAGGTGCGCCCAGATCGACATGCCTGTTCCGGCTTGGCATACCGATGTCATAAAGGCACGAGAGCTAAGAGTCAAAGAAGGTACCTCTGTATATAGTGACTGGGCAGACGCAAAACAGCGCATCCGTGAGCGGACCCTGTGAAAATCCGGATTCTTGACGAAGCGGAGCAGGATCTTGTCGCAGGGGTTCTCTTTTATGAAGCCCAAGACCCCGGGCTTGGGGATTATTTTATGGATTCCATATCTGCAGATATTGATTCGCTCCAGCTTTTCGGAGGAATTCACCCTGTTCGATCTGGAAGATACTGTTTGCTTGCCACCAGATTTCCATACGCGATCTACTACCAAATCGTAAATCATGTGGTTCTCGTTCAGGCCGTGTTGGATTGTCGTCGCAATCCGTCATGGATCAAAACCCGATTAAAGTAACCCCTGGAGGGGCGGGCATGTCCGCCGTAGCTGTAGCGAAGGCGGATTCCACCCCGGCCGCATAGCTGCACGTTCCCTTTGTCAAGTCTGCGGTCTGTAGTCTGCAGTCTCTCCTGGTTCCGTCTTCCGTCTTCCGTCTTCAGTCTTCCGTCTAAATTTCCCCAGCAACGACGGCCAGAACCTCCCGCTGCTTTCTTTCGGATGTGTATAGATCATCGTCGTTGAAACAAATGAATGC
>CAZSRU010000116.1:0-4609 GCA_964609395.1 uncultured Victivallales bacterium | reverse complement strand
CAGAATTGCATTCTGTCAACTCGGCGGCAGGGCACGGGAACGGGGCTTGTCGCGCTCATCAGCGTGGTTGGTTCACCGGCGGCCGCTCCGCCCTTGCCCCGGCTCCCGTTGGTCGCCCCCCGATGCGGAAATATCGATTTCTCCGAAAAGGAGGATGGTTCGCTCATGGCCACAGCCATCGAGCAGACCGAGACCTTCATGGACTGCGAGACACGCTACGCATGGATCAGCGACGTTCCCGGCATTTGCGCCGCTAACGTGCTCGCCCTGGTCTCTGCCACCGGGAGGATGAGACACTCAATCGAAGACCAGTTCAACACCGAGAAAAACAACGGGATCGGGATGGAGCACGTCTTCTGCGCGAAAGCGGCGGCAAGCAAGAATTACTACAGCCTCATGCAGATCGCCTATATGCTGTGGACCCTCTTCTACCACGGTCTGCTCAAACGCATCTGCGCGTGGGCGCGAACCTGGTCGCAGATCGCCATCGCCAAGCGCCTCCTGGAGGGACTACGGATGCGCGGGGGAGCAGATCCGGGCTTTGAGGTGGGCCAGTTGCGTTTCGTCACGTAGACGCAGGCCCTGCAGAAGACGCCCATCCCGATCCCGTTGTGAACATGCCCCGCTTTTCAACCTGCCGCAGACCAAGGTCTGCGGGCGTGGCATCATGCACTGATACCGCACCCCATGGTCAAACGGGCGGGAGACTCCGCCAACCTGCCGCCGCCTGGGGGGTGATTCGGAATCGCTGGATGGTGCCGGAATGATTGGACTTTTGCCGGTGCATCTCCTAAGCTGTCATTTAATCCAAGGAGAAACCATGAGCCGTCATCTTAAACTTGCCTTTGTCACGTTCCTGACCGTCGTGCGCCTGCCGCTGGTGCTGCTGTTCTTTGCCGGAGCCATCGTGCATGCCCACGTGCCGACGGGCTGGCTGTTCTGGTGCACGTTCGCTTCGCTGGTGCTTTCGGCCCTGACCGACCTGTTCGACGGCTATTACGCCCGCAAGTTCAACGTGGTTACCCAGTTCGGCGCACATGTCGACCCGCTGATGGACAAGTTCTTCTATCTGGCGTCGATGCCGCTACTGGTCTATGTCATGGCGCTCCATTCCGACGGCAAGACCACCCCCGTGGCCAACGCGACGGCCATGCTGGTGCTGACGCTGGTCTTCCTGGCCCGCGACCAGTGGGTCACATTCCTGCGCTCGATCGGCGCGATCTACCAGGCCAGCGGCAAGGCCAACTGGTCGGGCAAGCTGCGGACCGCATTGAACTTCCCGATGATCTGCGTGGTCTACTATCATGAGGAAGCCCCCGCCGCCTTGCAGTTCGTCCCCGGCTGGTTCGCCTACGCGTTCGTGCTGCTGACGCTGGTCATCACCGTGCTCTCGCTCTTCATCTACACCCGCAACTACTGGCCCTACCTGCGCAAGGCCGCGAGTGTTGATAACAGCGAAAGCTGAGTGACTTCATGTAGCCCAGTCGCGCCGCGACTGCGGCAGCGGGAATACGCGTCGATCACGCAATCCCGCCGCATATTACATAAAAGAGTCCGCTTACAACGCTGCAAGCCGCGCTCGCGGCGCGAGCGGGCTACAGTCCGCGTTACGCCGTTGCAATCGCCAGGGCCTGGGCGAAGTCAGCCTTGATGTCCGCGATGTTCTCCAGGCCGACCGCCACGCGGATGAACTCCGGCGTGATCCCGCAGGCGAGCTGGTCCTCGGGAGACACCTGCTGGTGCGTCGTTGAAGCCGGGTGGATCACCAGCGTCTTGGCGTCACCGACGTTGGCCAGGTGGCTCGCCAGCTTGACCGCGTTGATGAACTTAGCCCCCGCCTCGGCTCCCCCCTTGATGCCGAAACCGAGCACGGCACCAAAGCCGCCCTGCAGGTAACGGCTGGCCACCGCGTGGTACGGGTGATCCTCGAGTCCGGTGTACGACACCCATGCCACACCGGGCTGCGTCCGCAGCCATTGCGCCAGCGCCAGCGTGTTCTCGCAGTGGCGAGTGATGCGCAGCGGCAGCGTCTCGATCCCCTGCAGGATCATGAAGGAGTTGAACGGGCTCGGGCACATGCCGATGTTGCGCAGGCCATCCACGCGCGCCCGGATGATGTAGGCAATGTTGCCCATGCCCGGCACCGCCCGCAGCGCATCCCAGTAGACCAGCCCGTGATACGCACCATCCGGCTCGGTAAAGAGCGGATAGCGGCCGTTGCCCCAGTCGAACTTGCCGCTGTCGACAATCACCCCGCCGATGGAGGTGCCGTGGCCGCCGATCCACTTGGTCAGCGAGTGAACCACGATATCGACGCCATGCTCGATCGGACGGCACAGCAGCGGCGAGAAGGTGTTATCGATGATCGTGGCCACGCCCTGCGCGTGCGCCGCATCCGTGATCGCCCGGATATCAGGCACGTCGCCCTTCGGATTGCCGATACTCTCGAAGAACACCGCGCGGGTATTGGGACGGATCGCCGCGGTCACCTTCGCCGCCGTGATATCGTCGATGAACGTGACCTCCAGCCCCAGGCGCGGGAACGTGTGCCGGAAGAGGGTGTCCGTACCGCCATAGAGCGACGAGGAGGCCACGATGTGATCCCCCGCCTGCGCCAGCGTGTGGA
Source organism: uncultured Victivallales bacterium (assembly GCA_964609395.1). Lineage (GTDB taxonomy): Bacteria > Verrucomicrobiota > Kiritimatiellia > UBA8416 > UBA8416 > UBA8416. The sequence goes on along the minus strand of CAZSRU010000116.1, from coordinate 1,983 downwards.
TCGACAGGAAGATCGCCGCCATGCCGCTGGACGTGCCCAGAGCCCCCACCCCGCCCTCGAGCGCCGCGATGCGCTTTTCCACCACATCGGTCGTCGGATTCATCAGCCGCGTGTAGATGTTGCCGAATTCCTTCAACCCGAACAGGTTCGCGGCATGCTCGGTGTTCTTGAATACATAGCTGGTGGTCTGGTAGACCGGCACAGCCCGTGATCCAGTCACCGGATCGGGCTCCTGGCCGGCATGCAGTGCAAGCGTCTCGCGTTTCTCATTTCCTGTCAGCATGTTCGTTCTCCTTATCGTTCGCCTTGCGGCCTGTTTTGATTCACTCACCTAAATCGAATACGTCAACGGATTCCCCGTCCGCAGCGAGGCAACCTTGTCAGCCAGATCCGAAAGCAGCGCCTTGGAAAAGACCTGTCGCAGCGACTCGGCCGCTTCATTCCAGACCCCCTGCACCGCACAGCGCGTCACATGGTCGCAGCCTTGTTCCACGCAAGGGGCGATCTGCAGCGGGCCCTCGGTGGCCTCCAGTACATCCAGCACCGAGGTCCGGCGCGGATCGCAAGCCACGGTAAAGCCACCGCGGGCACCGCGATGACTCTGCACCAGGCCACCGGCCCTCAAGCGGATCAGGATCTGCTCGACATAATCCGGCGAAATCCCTTCCGCCTCCGCGATATCCTGCTTGCGCGCAGGCCCCTCCTCGTCACGCGAGGCCAGGTAAACCATGATACGCACGGCATAACGGCCTTTTGTCGATAATTTCAGCATTTCAAAACCCTCCGCGTTTTGCGATAATGACGAAAATTAAATACAACATGATCGTTATTGTCAACATTAATAACTTCGCATTTGCATTTCTACAGGAACGGCATAGACTCGTGGCGTGTCACAACAACCCCGCAACCAGGAGCAGTCATGAGCAAGGCGAAGAGCGACCACATCATTATGGCCATCCACGTCACCGACCGTGTCAAGCAGGCATCCCTTGTCCAGGACATCCTGACAAAGCACGGCAGCAGCATCAAGACTCGTATCGGCCTGCACGAGGCCTCGGAGACCAAGGCGTCGTCCAACGGGCTTATCCTGGTCGAGTTCGTCGGCACCCTTAAGAAAAGCGAGAAGATGCTCGCCGCCTTGAACGAGGTGACCGGTGTCGAGGCCAAGTGCATCACCTTCCAGCACTGAGAAGCCGCGCTCGCGGCGCGAGCGGGCTACATGTGTAGCCCAGTTGCGCCGCAACTGCGGCCCGGTTGCTTACGCCGCCTTTACTGCCGCCAGCGCTGCCGCGTAATCCGGTTCCTGTGCGATTTCCGGCACCAGTTCGGTGTAGGCCACCCGACCGTCACGACCGACCACGACGACCGCCCGCGCAAGCAGTCCGGCCAGGGCACTGTCGGTCAGCCTCACGCCATAATCGGTACCAAAGGAATGCGAACGGAATGCCGATACGGCCTTAACGTTCTTCAGTCCCTCGGCCGCGCAGAAACGCCCTTGCGCGAACGGCAGGTCAAGCGAGATGCACAACACGACCGCGTCGCCGCCCGCCGCCTCCTGATTGAAACGCCGCACGGACGCCGCGCAGACCGGCGTATCGATGCTCGGGAAAATATTCAATACTACCGGACGCCCCGCGTAATCCGAAAGCTTTACATTCGACAAATCCGCCACTGCCAGCACGAAATCCGGTGCTTTGCTTTTGACGGCAGGAAGCGCTCCCGAGGTCTGTACCGGTGTGCCCTTGAATGTTACCTGAGCCATAATCCGTCTCCTTTTCATTTCGTGGTGCCCGCAGGCACCTGATTAGCATCAAGCCTTGTAATGGAATATCGGTATAACCATATTTTACTTACAGTGCAACCAGATAAATATTGCCGTATGCCAGAAACAGCAGGCGCGCAGCACCTGCTGGTCGGCAAATAAACCTCCCTTTTTCATTGCCGCCGGTTTGCTCATCGGTTAAGGTTTCCGGCAGATGAACC
>CAZSRU010000115.1:0-4875 GCA_964609395.1 uncultured Victivallales bacterium | reverse complement strand
TAGCCAGAATGCGGTCGGCCGCATGAATCCCTCAACGAAATAAAATCACACCCGGTCGCTGGATGTTGTGCTGGATGTTGTTGCTTTCACCTTCGTTGGCACCTATGATGCGCGGCGTATCCGCTTGTCAACCCTGTGCGCGTGGTGCCATGCAGAAGCCGACAGACCATTATTCCGTTGCCTCCGAGATCCGCTTTGCCGCCGCGGATGCCTACCGGACGCTGACCGCCCCGCCGCGGGGCTGCGTGCGCCAACCGTCGGCGGGCTTCGCGCATACCGAGCGCCATCTGCAGTGCATCTGGTTCGATAACGCCCTGAGGCCCGCCGAGCTCACGACGGCCGACGGCGAACGGGTGACCGTGATCTCGCCGGGCCGCTGGAATCTGGAAGCCGGGCCCGATTTCCTGGATGCCACCCTGCAGCTCGACGGCGGTGACCGCCGCCAGCTTCAAGGCGATATCGAGATCCATATCCATCCCGCCGACTGGGAACGCCACGGGCATGGCCGCGATCCGCGCTACCGGCGCGTCATCGCCCATGTCACCTACAGTGCCGCCGTCGCGCCTCCGGCCAGCCTGCCACCCGGCGCGCTCGCGATCCCCCTTGGCGAGGCCCTGGCCGCCAATCCGGCCTTTTCCATGGATGCCGTCGACCTGACGGCCTATCCTTACGCCGTTGCCACCGGGAACTGCCCCTGTGCCGCTATCCTCGCCTCCTGGCATCCCGACCGCGTGGCCGCCATGCTCGGGGCCGCTGGTGCCTTCCGTCTGGAGCAGAAGGCGGCGCGGCTGGCAGCGCAGTTGCGCGGGCAGGATGCCGACACCGTGCTTTACCGCGAGACCATGGCCGCGCTGGGTTACAAGCAGAACGCGGCCCCGTTCCGCCTCCTCGCGGCGCGGATCCCGCCGGAGGTGCTGCGTCCGCTGGCCCCGCTCGAGGCCTACGCCCTGCTGCTGGGCGTAGCCGGCCTGCTGCCGCCGTCGCCTTCCCCGCGCTGGAATCCCGGAACGCGCGCACTGCTGCGCCGCCTCTGGGATGCCTGGTGGCCGTTCCAGGCCCGCTGGGCTTCCGCGTGCCTGCCGGCAACGGCCTGGACGCTCTCCTCGCTGCGCCCTCAGAATCACCCCGTCCGCCGTCTGGCTGCCGCCGCCACGCTGTTTGCCGGCAACCCGCAACCGCCCTGGCAGCGGCTGCTGACCGAATGGAGGCGCACGGGCGGGATCGGTGATACCGCCGCGTGGTTCGACCCGCCGCCGCCGCTGGACCACTGGCTGTACCACCTCGGGTTCGGTGGCACCACCCGGCCGGCTCCGGTGGTGCTGGTTGGATCCGAAAGGTTGGCCGCCTGGGGCTCCAATGTCGTGCTGCCCCTGCTGGCCGCCAGCGGAGAGGATATGGCGGCGCTGCTGCCGGCGCTGCCGCCGGAACAGATCAACAGCGTGATGCGCCAGACCGCCCACCGGCTGCTCGGGCGCGACCAAAATCCGTCGCTGTATGCCAAGAGCGGCCTGCGCCAGCAGGGCCTGATGCAGATCTTCCACGATTTCTGCCTGGCGGAACGCGCCGGCTGCGCGACCTGTACCTTTGCTGACGCGCTGGCCGGGGAGGGGTGAGCTGATACGCGTATGCTCTGGAGCCGCGCTCGCGGCGCGAGCGGGCTACATTGGTAGCCCAGTTGCGCCGCAACTGAGGCTGGCATCGAGACAAGGAGCTTGCAAGGCAGCCAGTGTATGTTTACATTCCGTGAAACGAATGTGGATTTGTTCCTTCGGAGGCACACCTACTTGGAGGGGTGCCCGAAGGGCGGGGTGGGTATTGCGGAGCAACAGGATTCTCATGATGGATTTCGAATGCAGCATCGCGCTGGCGGCGGTGAGCCGGGCGGCGGCCCTTTGCGAGGCGGTCCGCCGCGCGACTTGCGGGGCGGATGCGATCACGAAGGATGACCGTTCGCCGGTGACCGTGGCGGACTTCGGCGCCCAGGCCCTGTTGATCCATGCGCTGCGGCAGGCGTTTCCGGCCGATCCGGTCGTTGCCGAGGAGGACGCCGGCCTGCTGCTCGCCGACGCTGGACTGCGCGAGCGCGTCTGGCGGTTCGTGCATGCCGCCGATCCGGCCATCGGCATGCAGGCCATGCTCGACGCGCTGGCGGGCGGGGGAGCGGCCGGCGGGGCGCACGGCCGGTTCTGGACGATCGACCCGATCGACGGTACCAAGGGGTTCATCCGCGGCGACCAGTATGCGGTGGCGCTGGCGTTGATCGAGAATGGCCGGGTGGTGCTGGGCGCGCTGGGCTGTCCCTATCTGGGCGATTCGCTGTCCGCCCCGGCAGATGCCCCGCGCGGAAAGCTGTTCCATGCCCTGCGCGGCGGTGGTGCCTGGTGCCAGTCCGTCGGTGGCGGTGCGCCGGAGCCGGTCCGCGTCAGCCGCCATGCCGATCCGGCGGCGGCGGTTTTCTGCGAATCGTTCGAGAGCGGCCATACCGCCCAGGAGCGCACCGGCGCGGTGTGCGCCGCACTGGGGACGGCGGCCGCACCCGCCCGCCTCGACAGCCAGTGCAAGTATGCCGTGACGGCTCGTGGCGAGGCGGATGTCTACATGCGCCTGCCGACGCAGGCGGATTACGAGGAGAAAATCTGGGACCATGCCGCGGGCGTGCTGATCGTGGAGGAGGCTGGCGGTCGCGTGAGCGACATCCATGGCTGCCCGCTCGATTTCACGCAGGGGCGCACGCTGCGCCGCAACAAGGGGGTCCTGGCAACCAACGGCCTGCTGCACGAGGCCGTGCTGGCGGCGATTGGCGCGGAAAAACGGTAAGAGAATTTTTGGTGAAGTTAGCCGCAGCCCCGGGGGACCCGGATGATGCGGGGGAGAAACTGGGGAATTGAATGAAGTTATAGGTAAGAAGGTGGGGCAGACATTCTTGTCTGCCCGACGGAGCATAGGGTTTGTAGTTCCGCCTTTAGGCGGCTGCGGAGCATAGGTTGTCCATGGTCAGCCCTTTTGGCCTTCTATGGGCTTGCCATGCGCACTCCACGGGCACGGATCGGGTGGAACCGGTCCCTCCAGGGGAATTGGTGGACGACTACGGCGACGACTACGGATTACGAGGAGAGGGAAATCGTCAGTCGTAGTCGTCGCCGTAGTCGTCCACCGAAATGGGAAGTCAACGTTGTGTGAAAAGGAAAGCAAAACCACAATAGGTTGTGGTTTGAGTTGAAGTAAATAGGTAAGAAAAAATGCAATTTGATTTTGACAAGGTGATCGAACGGCGCGGCGGCGACAGCTATAAGTGGAACCAGCCGTTCGCGGCGAATTTTATACCCATGCCGGTGGCCGATATGGATTTCCAGGCCTCGCCGGCGATCCTGGAGGCTTTGCACCGCCGTACTGACCACGGCATCTTCGGCTATGCGCAGGCACCGGCGGCCACGATCGAGGCGATTGGCGAGAAGCTGCTCAAGGACTATGGCTGGGAGATCGATCCCGCCTGGCTGGTCTGGCTGCCGGGCGTCGTGGTCGGTCTCAACGTTGTCTGCCGCATGCTGGAGCAGCCGGGTGACGCCGTGGTGACCACCACGCCGATCTACCCGCCGTTCCTGAGCTCCCCCGAACATGCGCAGCGGCCGCGGCGGGATGTCCCGCTCGATGTGGAAAATGGCCGCTATGTCTTCCCGATGGACCGACTGGCAGCCGCCTTGGATGGCGATGCCCGCCTGTTCCTGCATTGCAACCCGCACAATCCCTCCGGCCGTCGCCTGACCCGCCCCGAACTGGAACAAATCGCCGAGATCTGCCTATCGCGCGATGTGCTGATCTGCTCCGACGAGATCCACTGTGGCCTGATCCTCGATGAAGGTGCTCGGCATATCCCCATGGCGACGCTCTCGCCCGAGGTCGCGGCGCGCACGATCACGCTGATGTCGCCCAGCAAGACCTACAACCTGGCGGGCCTGATGTGGTCGTACGCGATCATTCCCGACCCGTCGCTGCGGCGGCGCTTCCTGCATGCCGCCCGCGGCATCGTCACCGAGGTCAACGCCTACGGCTATGCCGCCTGCGAGGCGGCCTACCGGCGCAGCGACGACTGGCATGCGGAGCTCATCCGCGTCCTGCGGCGTAACCGCGACCTTGTCGCCGCGACCGTGCGGGATATACCGGGCCTTTGGTCGCCGACGGTCGAAGCCACGTACCTCGCCTGGATCGACTGCCGAAAAATGCCGATCGCGGGCAATCCGGCCTTGCATTTCGAGAAGGCCGGACTGGGGCTCGGCGATGGCAGCAAGTTCGGGGCCCCGGGATTCGTGCGCATGAACTTCGCCTGTCCGCTGCCGACCCTCGAGGAGGGCCTGCGCCGGTTCAGCGCGGCAGCAGCAGGTATTCCACCTGGACGGCCTTGTTGAGGGGGATGATCCAGTCGCGGTAGATGGCGGTGATCACCTCGGGGGCGACTGTCGGCGTGGTGGCGTTGCGATTGAGGTCGGCGGTGATTGATGGTGTTGGGCACGAGCGGGTTCTCCGCGAAACCGAGCGCCGGCAGGATCGGCGCGGGTAGGTCCGTGAAGAAAGGGTGCTCATCGGGGCTGGTGTAGCGCCGCACCTTGGCATGGGTGCGCTCGCATTCGCGCAGCAGGAAGCCGCAGAGGCTTTCGCCCGCGAGCGCGTCGCCGAAGGCGCCCGGCTGGTAGATTGGCGTGTTACGCAGGAACTGCGCCCGTTCGATCAGCGCGAAGATGATGGTCTCCTCGAGCCGGATCAGGACATGGCGCCATTCGCGATCTGAAGCTGTTCACTCATGGTCCGAAGCATAGATTTACAATTTCGGGTCTTCCGCAGAATCTGTGGGTGGCTTCCCGTTTTTCCTGTTCATGTATG
>CAZSRU010000114.1:0-5132 GCA_964609395.1 uncultured Victivallales bacterium | reverse complement strand
ATTAGTGTATAAACAGTTAATGAACAATAAATTACCTAGAACGTCCCCGTTTTATCCGATCTATTATCCCGCGCATCGTGTTTTGTGGCGGCCTGGTACGGCCTTAGGAAACAAGTTCGGGGAGGATATGCCAGACGTTCCGTTGGTTCGGAGCTGAAGCATTATACTTTACAAAACCGCTCGCTGTGCCCGGCTTCACGCGGGCACGGCGAGGGGGTTTGCAAGAGCCTCTAACGTACATAAGGAATTGACGCGATGACTCAATTAGATGGCAAGAAAGGGCCAGCCCTTGTTTTTCAGGATTGTACAAAAAGCTTTCGCCTGAAGACGGGTCTTGTGGAGGCCCTGAAGGGGCTGAACCTTACCGTTGCCCAAGGTGAGGTGACCGGGTTTCTAGGCCCCAACGGGGCGGGTAAGACCACGGCCATGCACATTCTGCTAGGCTATCAGCAGGCGACCTCGGGACGTGCCGAGATATTTGGCGTGGATTCGCGCAAGTCTCCGGCCCGTCAGCGCATCGGCTACCTGCCGGAGCATCCGCAGTTGTACGGCTATTTAACCGCCATGGAATTGCTGAAAGCCGCCGGAAGCCTGTTTGGAATCAACCGCAAGACACTTGCTCAACGCAGCGGGGACCTGCTTGAGCGTGTGGGGTTGGCTCAGGCGGCAGATCGGCGCATTGCCACGTTTTCGCGGGGAATGCTGCAGCGCATGGGCATAGCGCAGGCACTGATCAACGATCCGGATCTGGTTATTTTTGACGAGCCGACCAACGGGCTGGATCCGCTGGGGCGGCTGGAGGTTCGCCGTCTGATTGAGGAATTGCGTCGCGACGGCAAAACCGTCTTTTTCTCGTCCCACGAGCTTTCCGAGGCTGAGCGTGTGTGTGATCATGTGGCCATACTCGCGCAGGGGCGGGTGGTCGCAGAGGGTTCTGTAGATGAGTTGGTGGCTTCCGGCGATAGCCTGGAGCGTTTTTTTGTGCGGACCGTGCAGCAGGGTGGAGTGTCGTCATGAGCAGAATACGGGTGGTGGCCAGGCTGGTCTGGCTAGAGCTTTTGCGCAGCAAGGATGTCTATGTTCTGGCGGTGCTGCTGCTGGCCATGCTGGGGGCGTTGCTTGGATCGGATGCCTTTGGCTTGGGTGGGGCTGCCCGCTACGTAATGGATCTGGGGCTGTTCATGACATGGCTGTTTTCGCTGGTGCTGGCCATTCGACTGACAGCCCGCCAGTTGCCTGGAGAGGAAAAAAGCGGCACGATCTATCCGCTCCTGGCCAAGCCGGTCAGGCGGGGTGAACTGGTGGTCGGTAAATGGCTGGGCGCCTGGTCGGGAAGTGCGCTGGCGACGAGCGTTTTTTATGCGATGACCATTCTTGTTGTTTTACTTAAAGGCGGATCGGTTGGAGCGGTCTCCCTGATGCAGGCTTTGTTGCTCCACGTTTCAGCGCTAGCGGTGGTGTGTGCGCTGGCGGTGCTGGTTAGCACGCGCAGCAGTGCCGATGCGGCCAGCTCATTGACCTGGGTGCTGATAGCCGCCTCGTGGCTGATCGTACCCCAGGTCCCTCGGCTGGCGGCCGTGAGCGGCGCGTTTAGCAAAGCGGCGCTGATGGTGGTATATTACCTGCTGCCGCACTTCGAGCTTTTTGACATGCGTACACGAGTGGTCCACGACTGGGGACCGGCCCCCTGGGGGGCGGCTCTGGGGGCGGTCCTTTATGCAGCCTTGCTGGCGGCAGCGTTTCTGGTTTTTGCCTGGCTGGCCTACCGTCGCAAGCTGTTTACGCGAGGAGCGGCCTGATGCCCTTCTCGCGCCAAACCGTATGGGGTCTTCTGGCTGGGTTATCCTGCTTGATTCTGGCCTTCTGTCTGGCCTGTGAACTTGCCGCCCCCGAGGACCATGGTGATGACTACGATGCGCTCTCGCAGTTGCTTGGCGAAAGCCGATCCCTGCTGGGTCATGGATTTTACGAGCAGGCTGATCGCTATTTTCATCGCGGGGTTGGGCATGTTCACGAGACGTCGTTCAAGGATTTTTTTGTGGAATGGGCGGAACTCATTACCCCGCAATCGCACGAACACACGCATGGCAAGGAAATGGTCGAGGTTCTGCCCTGGTTGCGATTTGCCACCAAGGTCGATCCCAAGAATGTGGAGCCCTGGCTGGTGAGCAGCTTCTGGATGGCCGATGAGTTGGGGCAACTCGATACAGCACATACGATAGTTGATGAGGCTCTGCGCAATCATCCCGGTGATTATCGCCTGTATGCCGAACGCGGCCGTCTGCTTCTGAAGCAGCGAAAAACCGCAGAGGCCGCGGGTGCACTGGACACGGCCCTGCGTCAGTGGAGCCCTGTTGCTGCGGATGGCGATGAGGAGCAGGCTTCCCTTGATGCCGTCAAGATACTTTCCTATCGCGCCTTCCTGTATGAGTGGGCTGGCGAGACCAATGCCGCAGTTTCATCCTATGAACACGCATTGTCCCTTCGGCCAGATCAGAAGGCTCTGCGTGAGCGCGTGGACGAATTGCGCGCCGGTGTGGATCGGCGAGCATGGCTGGAAAATGTCTGGGATACCCTTTGTGCTGCACCGAATCCCATGCGCGATTGTGGACACGAGCACCATTGATGTCAAACCAGTTTCAGTTGGCGCAGCAGGGCCTCGGGGGCGGGGTCGCGTCCGCGGAAGTCGCGGAAGACGTCCATGGGGTGGCGGGCACCGCCCTGGGCGAGGACGGTGTCGCGGAAGCGGCGGCCGACGGCTTCCAGCGCGTCGGGATTGTCGAGCCCGGCTTCCTCGAAGGCGGCGAAGGCGTCAGCCGATAGCACCTCGGCCCATTTGTAGCTGTAGTAGCCCGCCGCGTAGCCGCCGGCGAAGATGTGGGAGAAGCCGCAGAGAAAACGGTCCTCCGGCAGGACGGGCAGTACGCTGTAGGCGGGTGCGAGTGCTTCCTTGATCGCGTTGGGTGTGCGCGGGTCGTTTTCCGCGTAGCGCGCGTGCAGTTCCATGTCGACCGCGCCGAACAGGAGCTGGCGCAGGGTGGCGCCGCCAGCCCGGAAGGCGCGGGCGTCGATGATCTTGGCGATCAGCGCGTCCGGCAGTTTTTCGCCGGTCTCGACGTGGCGCGACATGCGCCGCAGCACGGGGGCATGATAACACCAGTTCTCCATGAACTGGCTGGCCAGCTCCACGGCGTCCCACTCGACGTTGTGGATCCCCGAGGCGGCGGGGAGCTCGACGGTGGTCAGCAGGTGCTGCAAGGCGTGGCCGAACTCGTGGAAGAGGGTGGTGACCTCGTTGAGTGTCATCAGTGCGGGGCGGTCGCCCTCGGGCAATGCCTGGTTACAGACCATGTAGGCGGCCGGGTTGTTGACCGTGCCGTCCGCCCGGCGTTTGCGGGGGAGCACGGCATCCATCCAGGCCCCGCCGCGCTTGGTCTCGGGACGGCTGTAGGGATCGAGATAGAAGGCCGCCATCTGTTTATCAGCGGCATCGCGCACCCGGAAGAAGCGCACATCCGGATGCCAGACGGGCGTCTGGCCGTCGGCGGCCTGGATGGTGACGCCGAAGAGGCGCTGCGTGATCTCGAAGAGGGCGTCGAGCACGACCGGGAACGGGAAGTAGGGCCGCAGCGTCTCGTCGTCGAAATCAAAGAGCGTCTTGCGCATCCGCTCGCTCCAGAAGGCGATATCCCAGGCCTTCAGCGGTTCGGACTGGCCATGCTGGCGGGCGAAATCGGCGAGTGCAACGTGTTCGCGCTCTGCTGCCGGGCGGGCGGCCTCGCGCAGTTGATCGGTCAGCCGGTCGACGGCGGCGACTTTTTCCGCCATGCGGCTTTGCAGGATCAGGTCGGCATAGGAGGCTGTATCGAGCAGTGCGGCCATTTCGCGGCGACCGGCAAGGATGCGGTCGATCAGCGTCGTGTTGTCGAACGCGCCATCGGCGGCACGGGTGACAAAGGCGCGATAGAGCGTCTCGCGGTGATTGCGTCGCTCGCTGTACTGCATGAACGGCAGGAACAGAGGAGCTTCGAGCGTGATGTGCCAGGGGCCACTTTCAGGTGTGCTTGCGTCCTTGCCCGCCCGGCGGGCTGCGGCGGCTGCGGCGGCCCGCAGCGAGGGGGGCAGTCCGGCGGTCTCGTCAGCCGATGTCAGCACCAGCGCAAAGGCCTTGGTGGCGTCCAGCAGGTGATTGGAAAACGTCGTGGATGCGGTGGCCAGTTCGTCGCGCAGGGTGCCCATGCGTTCGCGTTTCGCGGGCGGGAGTCCAACACCGGCGGTGCGTGCACCGAACATCGCGCTGGTGATCAGGCGGCGGCGTGCCTCGTCGAGCCGGTTCCAGGGCTCGCCCTCGCGCATGGTGCGCATGGCCTGGTAGATCGGTTCGCTCTGGCCTGTGCGGGTGGAGAAGGCGACCACCTGCGGCTGGAGCGTCTCATGCACACGGCGCCAGTCGGGCGTGTTCATGGTGCTGTGCAGGTGCGAGACAATGCCCCAGGCGTAGTCCAGCGGTTCCATCAGCGCAAAGAGCGGTTCCATGCAGCCATCCCACGAGGCGGTGGCCTCGGCTTCCAGTTGGGCGAGCTGTTTCTCCGCCGTGGCCAGGATCCGGGGGATGGTCTCCTCGGCCAGGGCGGGGGTGATGCGGTCGAAGGCTGGCAATTGGTCGGTCAGCAGCAGCGGGTTGGTCTCGGGCATGATCGGTCTCCGGGGCGGTTTGTCTTGTTGCGTTCGGTCGGGTGATGACGGTAGCGGTATTCGTCGTCGTCGTCAAGCGGTGGCGACTGAAGACAGCGGTTCCAATGCTTTTCAAGACGATGAGAAGCGCAACTGGCCAAAAGAGGTTTCATCGGGGGCGAGAAGAATGAACGGAAGAGATCGTCGCATGAGTTCGACCAGTTTTTGGTCGGTGATTTTCCGGCAGCCCTGAACCAGTCGATGCAGGACGCCGTTGGCAGTCAGTTGCCAGATAATCAAGGCCGCCTGCATGATCAGGTGGTAGTTTTGCGATGCCTGTTCATTAGCGCAGAAGGTGTGCTCCAGCCCGAACCCGCCATTCTTCTCGACATTAAAGAGATTCTGGGTCTTCCGCAGAATCTGTGGGTATGTATGTTCGCGGGGTTCTGTCAAACTGG
>CAZSRU010000113.1:0-5154 GCA_964609395.1 uncultured Victivallales bacterium | reverse complement strand
GCCGCGCTGCACCACGGGCGTGGACGCGTGACCGTCGTGCCGCTGGCGGCGGACGGCGCGGAAGGCGAACCGCTGCGGTTTTCCGAGGATCTGCATTGCGCCAAGTGCGATCTGCATTATCGCGATCCGGTCCCCAATCTCTTCTCATTCAACTCGCCGCTAGGGGCCTGCGACCAATGCCGCGGTTTCGGTCGCACCATCGGGATTGACTATGGACTGGTGATCCCGGACGAATCACTGTCGCTAGAGGGCGGCGCCGTCAAGCCCTTCCAGACCGCCAGCTACCGCGAGTGCCAGTCGGACCTGCTGCGCTTCGCGCGGCGGCGCGGGGTGTCGGTAGACAAGCCCTGGCGCGAGCTTGCAACGTCCGACCGGCAATGGGTGGTGGCGGGCGATGGTCGCTGGGAGGACGGCTGCTGGTACGGGATCGACGGCTTCTTCGCGTGGATGGAAAGCAAGAGCTATAAGATGCACATCCGCGTCCTGCTGTCGAAATACCGCGCCTACACGGTCTGTGCCGGCTGCGGCGGGGCCCGGCTGAAACCGGAGGCGCTGCTGTGGCGCGTGGGGCCGGGCGCAGGCCTGAATATCCATGAGCTGATGCTGCTGCCGCTGGCCGACGTGGCAACCTTCTTCGCGCAACTGGAACTTCCGCCATCGGCGGCGGAGGCCGTGAAGTCGCTCTTGCAGGAAATCCGTTCGCGGCTGCGCTATCTCAACGAGGTCGGGCTGGGATACCTGACGCTCGATCGCCAGTCGCGTACGCTCAGCGGCGGGGAGGTGCAGCGGATCAACCTGACCACCGCGCTGGGCACGACGCTGGTGAACACGCTCTTCGTGCTCGACGAGCCGAGTGTCGGACTGCACCCGCGCGACACCAACCGGCTGACGGCGATCCTCCACCGTCTGCGCGACACGGGCAACACGCTGCTGGTGGTGGAGCACGATCCGGATGTCATGCGCGCGGCGGACCGGGTGATCGACATGGGGCCGGGGGCGGGCGAACAGGGCGGCGAGATCGTATTCGAGGGAAGCCCCGCCGAACTCGAAAAAAACGAGACGTCGCTGACCGGTGCCTACCTGCGGGGTGAAAAATCCGTGCAGAGTGGGCTGGCTTGGCTGCCACCGCCACGGCCGGACGATCCGCATCTCGAAATACTCGGCGCCACGGCGAATAACCTGCGCCACATCGATGTGCGTCTGCCGCTCGGGCGGCTGGTGTGCGTGACGGGCGTCAGCGGCAGCGGTAAGAGCACCCTGATCGAGGACGTGCTCTACCGCGGCCTGCTCAAGCGCATGGGGCAGCCGGCGGAAGCACCCGGGGAGCATCGGGACCTGCGCGGGCATGAGCATATCGGCGATGTCGTGATGATCGACCAGCGGGCGATCGGCAAGACGACGCGCTCGAACCCCGCCAGCTATGTCGGCGCGTGGGATCCGATACGCGCCTGCTTCGCCGCCGAGCCGGAGGCCAAGGCGCGCGGGTACACGACCGGCACGTTCAGCTTCAACTCCGGCAAGCGCTGTCCGGCCTGCGGCGGCAACGGCTTCCAGCATATCGAGATGCAGTTCCTGAGCGACGTCTACCTGCGCTGCCCGGAGTGCGACGGCACCCGTTTCCAGGCCGAGCTGCTCGACATCCGGCTGCGGCTCGATGACGGTCCTCCGCGCTCGATTGCCGATGTGCTGGAGATGACCGTGGACGAGGCCTGTGCGTATTTCGCGGCGCAGCCGGCGGTGACCCGCGCGTTGCAACCGCTGCGGGCGACCGGGCTTGGCTACCTGCGGCTCGGGCAGTCCGTGCCGACGCTCAGCGGCGGCGAGGCGCAGCGGCTGAAACTGGCGGCGCACCTAAAGGATGAATCATCCTCGTCGAAGCCGACGCTGTTCCTGCTCGACGAACCGACAACCGGCCTGCATTTCGCGGACATCGCCGTTCTGCTCCAAGCGCTGCGGGTGCTGGTGGTACGCGGGCATTCCGTGGTCGTGATCGAACACAATACGGAAGTCATGCGGGCGGCGGACTGGATCATCGATCTCGGTCCCGAGGGCGGAACCGAAGGGGGCCGGATCGTCTGCTGCGGCACCCCGGCAGACATCGCCGCCAGCCAGCAAGGCCACACCGCCGCCGCCCTCCGCCAGCCCGCCGGGAGTGACAGGCTCTACCCCGTCCGCAGCGATGCAAGCCCGAGCCAATTCCGGGAGGGTCGGGTGCCACCCCGTCCGAGTCCCCGGGAGGGACGGATTCAACCCCGTCCGCAGCGTTGTGAGTCCGGACCCGACGCGCACGAAACCGTACCCACGGCGCCACGCGTTGAATCGGGCTCCCCTGACAACACCATCCGGATCATCAACGCCCGCGAGCACAATCTCAAGCATGCCGACATCACCATCCCGCGCGATGCGTTCACCGTGATAACCGGCCTGAGCGGCAGCGGCAAGAGCACGGTCGCCTTCGACATCCTCTACAACGAGGGCCAGCGCCGCTATCTCGAATCGCTCAACGCCTATGCCCGGCAGTTCGTGCAGCCAGCCAGCCGCCCCGAGGTGGATTCCGTCACCGGCGTGCCGCCGACCGTGGCCATCGAGCAGCGCATCAGCCGCGGCGGCCTGAAAAGCACCGTGGCCACGGTGACCGAGATCTACCATTACCTGCGCCTGTTGTTTGTCAAGCTGGGGGTGCAGCATTGCCCGGAATGCGCGTTGCCGATCGAGCCGCAGTCGCTGGAAAGCATCCTGGCCAGCGTGCAGCGGCAATTCAAGGGGAAGCGCGTGGCGGTACTGGCACCGCTGATTACCGGGCGCAAGGGGTATTATACCGACCTGGCCAAATGGGCGCTGGGCAAGGGTTTTGAGCATTTGCGGGTGGATGGGCAATTGCTGGAGACGGCGGCCTGGCCGCGGCTGGACCGCTACCGCGAGCATGACATCGATCTTCCGGTCGGCGAGCTCGCGGTGTCGCCAGCCAACGGCAACGCCTTGCGCACCTTGATTGAGCAGGCGCTTTCCCACGGCGATGGGGCGGTGCGCGTCGCCGTGGCCAGCAATTATCATGATGGTCGCTTGCCCGCTGAGATTCCGGCTAAAGCCGGTACTACAAACGCGTTTCCTCCTTCGGTGCTGTACTCCACCGTGCGGGCCTGTCCCGGATGTGGCAAGAGTTTTCCGGAGCTCGATCCGCGGTTGTTCTCGTTCAACTCGAAACAGGGCTGGTGCGAGCGCTGCTTCGGTACCGGCGTGCTGATCCGCGGGTTCGATGCTGAACAGACCGGCGAGGAGGCCGCCTGGGTTGGCGACGAGGCGGCGGGCGAGCCGGTCTGCTGTCCAGCCTGTCACGGGAAGCGCCTGCGTCCGGAGGCACTGGCGGTGCAGTTCCAGGGCGGTTCGATCAACACCTATGCCGCGCAGACGGTGGAAGCCGCCTTGACGACGTTTTTCAAGATGCGCTGGAGCGTCAGCCAGGCCGCCATTGCCGCCGACCTGCAGGCGGAACTGTGTGCGCGGCTGCGTTTCATGGGCGATGTCGGCCTCGGGTACCTGACGCTTGACCGTGCGGTGCCGACCCTCAGCGGCGGCGAGGCTCAGCGGATCCGGCTGGCTTCGCAGCTCGGATCGAACCTGCGCGGGGTCTGCTATGTGCTCGACGAGCCGACGATCGGCCTGCATGCGCGCGACAACGAGAAGCTGCTCGCCACCCTGCGCCAGCTCCAGCAGAAGGGCAACACGATCGTCGTGGTCGAGCACGACGAGGAGACCATCCGACAGGCGGATCATGTGATCGATCTCGGTCCCGGAGCGGGGATCGAAGGAGGCTACGTGACGGCGGCCGGTACGCCGGCTGAGGTAATGGCCGATCCACAGTCGGTGACCGGGCGCTATCTGAAGTCGCCGCTGAAACACCCCCTAGGCGGCAAACGGCGTCCCTGCGGCGCGGGCGTGCCCGCGCTGACGGTACGCAAGGCGACGCTGCATAACCTCAAGGCCTTGACCGTGGACATCCCGCTGCAGCGGCTGGTGTGCGTCACGGGTGTCAGCGGCAGCGGCAAGAGCACGCTGGTGCGCGATGTCCTGCTCGGTTCGTTGCGCGCCGGCCTTGCCACGTCCACGCGTGGCGGCAAGCCCCGCGGCGGGGCCAAGGCGGCTCCCGTCGCCGGCTGCGAGGCCATCGAGGGGCGCGAGGCGATCGAGCGGGTACTGGAAGTCGACCAGACGCCGATCGGTCGCACGCCGCGTTCTTGCCCGGCGACGTATGTCGGCTTCTGGGACCGGATCCGCGCCTTGTTCGCGGCCACGCCCGAGGCCCGCATGCGCGGGTATGATGCCGCGCGGTTCTCGTTCAACACGGGTGATGGCCGTTGTCCCGAATGCAAGGGCAATGGCTACCAGACGGTCGAAATGAGTTTCCTCCCCAACGTCAGTGTGCTTTGTGATGCCTGCGGCGGACGGCGGTTCACGGAGGAAACCTGCCAGGTGACATACCAGGGCCTCAGCATTGCCGACGTGCTGGCACTATCCGTCAACGAGGCGGTAACGGTATTCGCCGCGCATCGCGACATAAACCGGTCGCTGCGGTTGCTGCAGGATGTCGGTCTCGGGTACTTGACGCTGGGGCAGCGCAGTCCCACCCTCAGCGGCGGCGAGGCGCAGCGGATCAAGCTGGTGACGGAGCTGGCGCGCAGCGGCCGGCAGCAGGGCGTGCTGTACGTGCTCGACGAACCGACCATCGGCCTGCATATGGGCGATGTCGCCAACCTGATCGCCGTACTCCAGCGCCTCGTCGAGGCGGGAGGCTGCGTGATCCTCATCGAGCATAACCTCGACCTGATCGCCGAAGCCGACTGGGTGATCGACCTCGGCCCCGAGGGCGGCGAGAGTGGCGGTCGCCTGATCGGTGCCGGCACACCCGAACACATAGCCCGCCTCAAGCGCTCGCACACCGGCCGCTACCTCGCCCCCCTGCTGAAACCGCCCCGCTAACCCATGCCCAGCCTTATTTTCCTTTTGCAACGTGATTGACCAATTGAGGAATGCGAAATAGGCGTTGTCGGGGGCGGCCTGATGCGATAGGCTGGTAGACCGTGTTTGTTGATGATGAAGCAAGGAGTGCAGGGATGTTCGGGCTGGGATTCTGGAAACAATGGTGGTGGCTGGCGG
>CAZSRU010000112.1:0-5331 GCA_964609395.1 uncultured Victivallales bacterium | reverse complement strand
CATGAACAGGAAAAACGGGAAGCCACCCACAGATTCTGCGGAAGACCCTCAGACTTAGCTACGCTTCGTGCTTCTCCGGAAATGCGTGAGTATTGGCTGATTACAGAAGCAGGACGAGGACTATCCGTCATTACCCCCGACGATTTCCGCCAGTGGCAGAAGACGAAGCGCCTGCCTGATGGGCACTAATATGAAACGAATCGGGTAGCAAAGCAGGTTCGAGTCACCACCCTGTGGCCCTTGGGTGCGTTGCTGACGGAATGGTGTTTGCAGTCGGGGGCGCGATAGTGTATATCCGCAGGCTATGCAAAAACAACTGACGACAGTGACGGATACCCTGACGACGTGGATGCAGGCCGCGTTCGCGGCGCTTTACGGCGAGGCGATCGACGTCTCGGGGGTGGGGGTGGTGGCGACCGGCAACGCTGCGTTCGGCGATTACCAGTGCAACGCGGCGATGGGCCTGGCCAAGGTGCTCAAGGTGGCGCCGCGGTCGATTGCCGAGCGCCTGGTGGCCGAAGCCCCGCCGCACGAGGCGGTCGCCCGCCTGGAGGTGGCCGGCCCCGGCTTCATCAACATCTTCCTCGCGGACGCCTGGCTGGTGGCCCGCGTGGCCGCGCTGCGCGGCGATCCGCGCGGCGGCGTGCCGCAGCCGGGGCAGGGCCGCACGGTGGTGATGGACTATTCGAGCCCGAACATCGCCAAGCCCATGCATATCGGGCATATCCGCTCGACGATCATCGGCAACGCGCTGGACCGGATGTACCGCCTGCTCGGCTACCGGGTGATCGCCGACAACCACATCGGCGACTGGGGGACGCAGTTCGGCATCATCATCATGGGCTACCGCCATTTCCTGGACCGGGCGGCGCTGGAGCAGTCGCCGATCGAGGAACTCGAGCGGGTCTATGTCAAAAGCTACGAACGGTCCAAGGCGGACGATGGCTGGATGACGCAGTGCCGCCAGGAGCTGGTGAAGCTGCAGGCCGGCGACCCTGAGAACACCGCCCTCTGGAAGCAGTTCATCGCCTTGAGCCTCGGCGAGTTCGCGCGCATCTACAAGCGGCTGGGCGTCGCCTTCGACCTGGTGCGCGGCGAGAGCTACTACAACGACCGGCTGGCGTCGATGATCGCCCTGCTGGAGGAGAAGGGGCTGGCGACCATCAGCGAGGGGGCCTTGTGCGTGTTCCTCGAGGAGGACGGCCTGCCGGTGTGCATCGTGCGCAAGAGCGATGGCGGCTACAACTACGCCACCAGCGACCTGGCAACCGTGTTCTCGCGCGTGGAGGAGTTCACGCCCGAGAAGATCGTCTACGTCACCGACGAGCGCCAGCAGTTGCATTTCAAACAGTTCTTCACGATCAGCCGCAAGCTGGGGGTGGAGACGCGGCTGGACCACGTCTGGTTCGGCCTGATGCGGCTGCCCGACGCGACGTTCTCGACACGCCAGGGCAATGTGATCAAGCTCGAGTACCTGCTCGACGAGGCCGAACGCCGCGCGTTCGAGCTGATCAGCGCCTCGAGTCCGGACATGGAGGAGGCGTGCCGGCGCGAGGTGGCCCGGGCGGTCGGCATCGGTGCGGTCAAGTATGCCGACCTGAGCCAGAACCCGCAGACCACGGTCACCTTCACCTGGGACAAGGCCCTGGCGCTGGACGGCAATTCCGGTCCCTACCTGCAATATGCCTATGCGCGGATCGCCAGCGTGCGCGACAAGTATCATGAACGGTTCCCCGATGGCGACCTCGAGGCGGCGGAGCTTCTGCTGACCGAACCGGTCGAGCGCGACCTGATGATCCGGCTGCTGCGGTTCCCGGATGTCGTCATGCGCGCGGCGGAGGCCTACAAGCCGAGCATGGTGGCGGATTACCTTTACGAACTGGCCCAGACCTACAGCTCCTTCTACCAGAACGTCCCCTTCCTCAAGGCCGAACCGGGCATCCGCGAGAGCCGGGTCCTGCTTTGCGGGGTGATCGCCGCGGTGCTGCGCCGCGGGCTGGACCTGCTGGGGATCGAGACGCCCGAGCGTATTTAATTGCAGCCGGGCGCGTAAAGCTGCTAGTTTAAACGCGCGTCGTTGGACGGCGCATCAGGAATCGAATGGATAACCGGACCGGGGCAGGCACACTATGAGCGAAGCGGATAAAGCAGGGAACACGGCGGGAACAGCATCGGACAGCGGCGAATTGACGCTGGATTTGAACTTCGTGCCGCAGTGGGCACGTCGTCCGCCGGATGCCAGCCGGTTCGGTCGGTTCGATGATGACGAGCACGCGCCGCGCCGCGGTGGCGGCGATTCCCGCGGCGGTCGTGGCGGTCGTGACGACCGTGGCGGCGACCGTCGCCCGCCGCCGCGCCGTCCGGATGAAGCGTCCCGCCGTCGCCCGGACCGGCCCGGTGTGAAGGAAGGACCGCCGGGGGCGGATCCCCGTGGTGTCGTGCGGCCGCGCCGTGATGATGCCGCCGCGCGCCCGTCGCCGGACGCCCGTCCGGGGGACCGGGCTTCCGCGCCCCGTGCCGCCGGGTATGGCGCACCGCCGCCTCCCGTGGTCGAGGCGCTACCGCTCAGCGTGCGGTTCCTGCCGGAACAGAAGGCGCTCGGTGATCTGATCCGCCGCGTGTCGTCAAGCCTCCGGGCGTATCCGCTGCTGGACCTGGCCGCGATGCTGATGTCGAAGGAGGGTCTCTGCTACGTCAAGCTCGATGTGCTGCCCGAGGCGAAGGACTTCCGGCTCTTCCAGTGCACGCACTGCGGCGCACTGGCCCGCAGCCGCGAGGCGATCGAGGAACATGCGATCGATGCTCACTTCGATCTGGTCTTCGATGTGCAGGAGGAGCAGGTCGATCCGCCGTCGGGTGTCTTCGTGTGCGTGGCAAAATGCGGCTACAGCGGGGTGCTGCTGGGGCCATCGAACCACCACAGCTATGCCGAGGCGGTCAAGCGGCTGCACGCCGAGCGGTTCGCCAATATGGATTTCGAGGTTTACCGGCGGCGCATCCAGACCTCGCACGATCCGGCGGATGTCGAGCGCTGGAAGCAGGAGTCCTCCAAGCGGGTGGTCTACCGGCTCAAGGGCAAGGGCGGCGCGGGTGAGGAAGCGGGCGAGGCCATGACGTGGGCCGACGCCCAGCGCCACCTGCGCACCGCCGTGGCGCCGGCGGCGGTCGAGTCGTCGCGCCGTCTGGCCCTGCCGGAGAAGGTCGCCCACGAGGTGCGCGATCCGGCGATCCGGCACATGCTGCGCGAGGAATGGCAGCAGGAGTCGCGCTTCCCGATCCATCTGGCGTTTGCCTTGCGGGCAGCCTTCCGGCACCGGGGGCTGCACCTCTTCAAGACGGGCGGAAGCCGCGACCGGGGCATGAATTTCGTGACGGCGGTCAAACCCGTCCCGCTGGATCCGGAAACGGCCATCCCGGCGATCCGCGATGCACTGCTGTTCATGCAGGCGCACCCGGGATGCACGCGCAAGGACATGGTCGAGGCGCTGCGTCCGGGGGCGGCTCCGGATTCGGACGAGGTCAAGGCGCTGCTCCAGCCGATCCACTGGCTGGTCGAGAAGGGCCACGTGATCGAGTTCTTCAACGGCACCCTCTCGGTCCCCAGGATGGTCCGCCGGTAGGTCGGGGCCTTCCTGGGTCGTGTTATGCAATAACATCCAATATCCAACAAGGAATATCCAATATCCAAGGGACGAAGCGGAAAACCAGTCAAGAGGGGGAGGATTCAAGTGGCAAAAGCAGCGAAGACGGCGATTGAGCCGACACGGGAAGAGAATTATCCGGAATGGTACCAGCAGGTGATCAAGGCCGCCGAGATGGCCGAGAACAGTGCCGTGCGCGGCTGCATGGTTATCAAGCCCTGGGGCTACGCGCTCTGGGAGAACATCCGCGGGGCGCTGGATGCGATGTTCAAGGAGACGGGCCACGTCAACGCGTATTTCCCTCTCTTCATCCCCCTCAGCTTCCTGGAGAAGGAAGCTGAGCATGTCGACGGCTTCGCCAAGGAATGCGCGGTTGTCACCCATCACCGGCTGGAAGTGGGCCCCGAGGGTAAGTTGGTGCCGGCGGGCGAGCTCGAAGAACCGCTCGTGGTGCGCCCGACCTCGGAGACCATCATCGGCGCGACCTATGCCAAGTGGGTGCAGAGCTACCGCGACCTGCCCATCCTGATCAACCAGTGG
Organism: uncultured Victivallales bacterium; assembly: GCA_964609395.1. GTDB lineage: Bacteria > Verrucomicrobiota > Kiritimatiellia > UBA8416 > UBA8416 > UBA8416. Next base: position 1,150 of record CAZSRU010000112.1, on the reverse strand, counting down.
GCCAATGTCGTGCGCTGGGAGATGCGCACCCGCATGTTCCTGCGCACGACCGAATTCCTGTGGCAGGAGGGCCACACTGCCCACGAGACCCGCGACGAGGCCTGGGACGAGACGCTCAAGATGCTCGGGATCTACAAGACCTTTGCCGAGACCTACATGGCCATGCCCGTGCTCACCGGGGAAAAGACTGCCGGCGAACGCTTTCCCGGTGCCGTGAACACCTTCTGCATCGAGGCGCTGATGCAGGACCGCAAGGCCTTGCAGGCGGGTACCAGCCACTTTCTCGGGCAGAACTTCGCCAAGGCCTCCGGTATCCAGTACCAGTCACGCGAAGGGACGATCGAGCACGCCTGGACAACCTCGTGGGGCGTCTCGACCCGCCTGATCGGCGGGATGATCATGACCCATGCCGACGATAACGGGATGATCATGCCGCCGCGGCTGGCCCCCTCGCACATCGCGATCCTGCCGATCGTGCGCAAGCCGGAGGAGGAAGCGTCGGTCCTGGCGTATTGCGACCAGTTGGCGGCGCGGCTGCGCCAGGTGACGTACCATGAGCGGCGGTTGGATGTGGTGGTCGACCGGCGCGACATAAACGGCGGCGAGAAGGGCTGGAGCTGGATCAAGAAGGGCATACCCGTGATCCTCGAAGTCGGGCCGCGCGACATGGCCGCCGATGCCGTGTTCGTCTACCGGCGCGACAAGACGCGCCAGGATCGGTTCAACGAGGGTGCGACGGCGTTTATCGAGGGCGTGGCCGCGCTGCTCGACGATATCCAGAAGTCGCTCTTCCGGCGGGCGCTGGAGCAGCGTGCCGCCTGCACGCGCGAGATCGACAACTGGGACGATTTTACGGCGTTCTTCACGCCAGCCAACCCGGCGCAGCCAGAGGCGCACGGCGGCTTTGCGATGGCGCACTGGTGCGACGGGGCCGAGTGCGAGGCGCGTGTCAACGACGCGCTGTCAGTCACGATCCGCTGCATCCCGCTCGACCGGTCGGCGACGGGCGGTGGTGCCTGCGTGGTGTGCGGCAAGCCGAGCACCGGTCGCGTCGTCTTCGCCAAATCATACTAACCCGGGCGCGGGCGAAAATGAGGGTCTTCCGCAGAATCTGTGGGTGGCTTCCCGTTTTTCCTGTTCATGTATGACC
>CAZSRU010000111.1:0-6175 GCA_964609395.1 uncultured Victivallales bacterium | reverse complement strand
CCAGCGGGTTGGTGCCCATAATGAGAATTACCGCTTTTCCGCTTTCCACTGGCGGTCGAATCGGCTAGCCTTAGCCATTTAGCGCAATCATTAACCCGGAGTCTTTATCATGCAGTCAAATCCCTGGATTCGAAACATTCCCGTCTACGAGCCGGGACGGCCGATCGAAGAGGTCGCCCGCGAACTGGGACTCGACGATATCGAGGATATCCTGAAGGTCGCGTCCAACGAGAACGAGCTGGGGCCTTCGCCTTTGGCGATCGAGGCCATGCACAAGGCCGCCGCGACGATGCACCGCTATCCCGATGGCGGCTGCTTCTACCTCAAGCAGAAGCTGGCCGCCAAGCTCGGAGTGCAACCGGAAAACCTTCTTTTCGGTAACGGCAGCAACGAGCTGATCGAGTTCCTCGGTCATGTCTATCTCGGGCCGGGACATCATCTGGTCATGAGCGAGATGGCATTCGTGGTCTACCGCCTCGTCGCCGCGCTTTTCAATGCGGAGGTCACCGCCGTGCCGATGCGCGATTTTATGCACGATCTGGATGCCATGCGCGATGCCGTTACGCCGGAAACGCGCCTCGTGGCTGTCTGCAATCCGAACAATCCCACCGGCACCAGCGTCGCTCCAGACCGGCTTGTGCGCTTTCTGGATGAGCTGCCGGAACATGTGCTGGCGGTTGTCGACGAGGCCTATATCGAACTGATGCCCGAAAAAGACCGTCCCGACCTGATCCGTGAAATCCGCGACGGTCGCCGGAACCTGGTGGTGCTGCGCACCTTCTCCAAGGCCTACGGCCTAGCGGGCCTGCGCCTCGGGTATGCCGTGGCCGATGCCGGCTTGATCGCCATGCTTGAGCATGTGCGCCAGCCCTTCAATGCCAACGCCATGGCGCAGGCCGCCGCGATGGCGGCCTTGGATGATGAGGCGCACATGGTGCGTTCCTGCCGCCTGGTGGAGGAGGGGCTCGCCTTTTTCGCCCGCGAGCTGGATGCGCTCGATATTCCCTACGTCCCCTCCTCAGCCAATTTCATCCTGATCAAAACCGGCAACGGCCGGGAGATGTGCGCCGCGCTGCAGCAGCGCCATGTCATCACCCGTCCGATGAACGGCTACGGCCTGCCCGACTGGATCCGCATCACCCTCGGCACCGCCGCGCAGAATGCGCGGGTGATCAGCGCCATCCAGAGCGCTTTACCTTTGCAATCGACAAAGCAGTTCGTTTAAGCGTAACCAACTAAGAGTGGGATTAAGTCGGGGAATAAGTGTGCGATGAAGAGTTTGAACAGAACACTTAGTCCCACACTTGATCATACACTTAGACTCCCACTTACTTGGTTACACGTAATCCACCTGCTTCGTCGGCCTTGCACAGACAAGTGAAGGATAACGTGAGATCGCGGCACTGAAAATACGCATTGACGGGTTCTAGGGGTTTCCCTTATAGTCCCCCTACTAGAGTGCGATTGTCAGGCATTGACCGTATCGGAGCCCTTGCAACATGAGCTACTATCGGACATTGGGATTGTCGGCGGAGCCGTTTTCAACGAGCCCCGATCCGGCTTTTTTCTATGGCTCGACCGAGCATCGTGCCGCGCTCTGCCGCCTGCAGATCTCGATTGCCCTCAAGCGCGGGCTCAGTGTCATGGCGGGCGATATCGGTACCGGCAAGACCACGCTGGGCCGGCGGCTCGCGCAACTGCTCTGCGAGGACGAGAATATCGACTTCCGCATGATCCTGAACCCGTATTTCCGTACCGAAAAGCAGTTCCTTTCGCGCATGGCCGCGATCTTCCATGTGCCGGTGCCGGATGAGAAGCGTGCCAACGCACTCGACTACATGGAAGCCATCGAGCAGTACCTGTTCTCGGCCGGGGTGGAGCAGAACCGGACGGTTGTGCTGCTGATCGACGAGGCCCAGATCCTGCCGGATTTCGTCTTCGAGGTGCTGCGCATCCTGCTCAACTACGAGACCAACGAGTTCAAGATCCTGCAGCTTGTACTGGCCGGGCAGCTTGAGCTGCTGCCGCGGATCGCCGCGATGCCCAACTTCTGGGACCGCATTGCCACCAAGGTCATGCTCAAGCCGCTGGCGGCCGGTGATGTGCGCGATATGATCCAGGCCCGGCTGCGCGCGGCCGGCTATCAGGGGGCGCAGCCGCTGTTCGCGCCGGAAGCGGTTGAACGGATCCACGCGCATACCGAGGGGCTGCCACGCCGGGTCAATATTCTTTGTCATAATGTCTTGGAGTATTTGGTGATGTATGATAAAAAACGCGTTGACTGGGATATTGTACAGCAGGTCATCGAGCGCGAATCGGCGTCGGATGATTTCAGGAATGTTATTTTTGAACCGAAGCTGAACCGGCCAGTTTCGTTTGAAGAGGATCCGGTCGAATTGCGTCCCGGGGCGCAGATCGGCGGGCTTCTGCGTGTAGTCAACACGTGATGGGTGGTTTTTTAGGGAGAGTTGCAGATGGCGGACGAAAAAGAGCTTACCCCTGAAGAGAAGCTGCTGCGAGTCATCCAGAAGGGCGATCCGGCACCGTCGGTTGCCGGGGCGGTCGCCGATGGCGGGGCCGCCGGGGCGGGTCCCGCTATCGCACCAGAGGCGACGGCGATCACCTCGGGCATACCGCCGGCAGGGCGGGGGCTGGTCGTGCTGAACCGTGCCCTGGGGGCTGCGGCCGCGATTTTCCTGCTGCTGGCGGGCTATGAGACCTATCTGAATATGCCGGCCAACGCGACGGTCTATCCAGACGAGCTGCTGGAGATCGGCGACTATGCCGGGGATGTGCAGCCGGCATCGCTCAGCGATACGCTGGACATGTTTGCCAAGCGGAGAGTCTTCGGGCAGGTAGAGCGCCCTGTCATCAATCCGGGCCCCACCAATGTCGTGAACCTGATCGGCTGGCGTGCCTATGCGCGCGAGAACCTGGCCCTGCTGGGGACGTCCGACGTCAAGCGCATGCAGGACGGGGCAGAACAGACCGTGCGCGAGGCGATCGTGATGGACAACAAGGAAAAGAAGATGCTTTTTCTCAGGGCCGGAGCAACCTTGGTGCTGGTTGAACAGGAAGTCGACGTCGCCAGTGTTGAGGACTCCACGATCGAATTGAGAAAAGGCGAAGAAGTCTTGAAGATCGAGTAGACAGGGGATGATACCATGCTGAATTTATCGATACCCGTGCGATTAGCGGTTCTGCTGATGGCGTTCGTTGTGTTCGCGGCTGGTGCGGTTGCCCAGACGATGGATGCTGCCGCTGGCGGCGCGGATCCCGTCGTTGCAGGACCACGCTCGCTAAGCGAGTATGGAATCGCGGGGCTCGACACACCGGTTAATCTCAAGGCACTGGATGCCTGGGACGTGGTGCAATTGATCGAGTTCCTTGCCCACCGCGGCGGGCTCAAGAACGTGGTCATCGGTAAGGGAGTTTCCGGCCTGACAACCAAGCTGAAATTCGACGAGGTATCGGTGGGGGACGCGTTGGAGGTGGTACTGTCGGTCAATAACTTGGCTTACACCATCAAGGGCGGCATCCTCACCATCATGAGCGATGCCGAGTACCTGGCGCAGTACGGCGTCAGCTTCTACGACCAGAAGCAGGTGCGCATCCTTGAACTCAAATATGCCGACGCCACACGTGTGTCCACCTTGCTTGCCCCGATCAAGGGGGCTCTCGGAACGGTTGTCGCCGATCCGGTGACCGGGACCCTGATCCTGGTCGACACCCCCGCACGGATCCGCGAGATGGAGCGGGTGGCCATGGCGGCGGATATCAAGACCATAGACCGCCAGTTCCCGACCGTGACCCGGCAGTTCGTGCTGCAGAACGCGGAGATTGCCGACATCCAGGGCGGCATCACGCCGATCCTCACGCCTGATATCGGCGCCATGCGCACCGATACCCGGACCCGCTCGCTCATCATCACCGACCTACCACACAAGATCGAGGAGATCGAAAAGCTGATCACCATGTTCGACCGTCGCTCCAAGCAGGTCTTCATCGAGGCCAAGATCGTGCAGGTGTCGCTTAGCGACGAGTTCCGGCTCGGCGTCAACTGGGATTACGTCTTTGAAGGGCTGAACCCGCGTTCACGAATGGGGGCGGTTGTGAAACCGGCAATCATCCAGGCCGCGTCCGCCGCAGACACAGGTCGGGCAGTGAGCACCGTCGAAGCGACCGGCGGTATGGGATTAAGCTACAGCACGATTGTCGGTGGCCAGAACCTGAACATGGCGTTGCAGGCGCTGGAAGGTATCGGCGAGACCAAGATCCTGTCAAACCCGCACATCGCCACCATGGATGGCAAGAAGGCGGAAATCAAGGTGACGACACGGGAGCCGTATTCGGAGGCCAAGCTGGAAACCGGCTCGACGAATGTGGTCGGCGAGACCTTCCAGTTCATCGACGTCGGCGTTTCGCTGGATGTGACCCCCCGGATCAATGACGAGGATATGATCAGCATGCTGATCCGCCCGGAAATCAGCTCCGTGATCGCCCGTTATACAGGGGCCATTCAAACGACCGATGGTGTTCCTGTCGTGAGAACGTCGTATGCCGATACCAGTGTCCTGATCAAGAACGGCGAGACGATCATCATTGCCGGCATGATCGAGAACGAGAAGCAGGAGTCCGAGGCCCGTGTACCGATCCTCGGTAGAATTCCCTTGTTGGGAGTCCTGTTCCGTCAACAAGTCCGGCAGAATAAGAACCGCGAGCTGATCGTCTTCCTCACGCCGCGGATTGTGTCCGGCGAGCAGCCTTATCTGCGGATGAAGGATGTGAAGAAGGATCCGAAGCCGCTGCGCAACACCGGACCCGCGGACACCAAGACGCTCAAGAGTCTGCGTTAGCCGCCGCCATGTAGCCCAGTTGCGCCGCAACTGAGGCTCGCCCGGCCGCCGTTAACCGTTGGCAAATCCGGCAACCGCTTGCATGCCGCTTGCACACCGCCAAGCCACGCTCGCGGCGCGAGCGGGCTACAGTTGGCGCGAGCGGGCTACAGGATCAGCATGCAGTCGCCGTAGCTGAAGAAGCGGTAGCGTTCGCGGACGGCTTCCGCGTAGGCGTGGCGGATGAGGTCCGTTCCGGCGAGGGCGCTGACCATCATGAGCAGCGTTGAGCGCGGCAGGTGGAAATTCGTCAGCATGGCATCGACCGCCTGGAAGTCATAGGGCGGATAGATGAACAGGTCGCTGCGTCCCGTTGCCGCGCGGATGCAGCCTTCGCGATGCGCCACGGATTCCAGCGTCCGCACCGACGTGCTGCCTACCGCCACCACCCTTCCGCCGTCAGCGCTCGCCGCCCGGATGGCGGCAGCCGCTTCGGGCGTGATCGTGTAGCGCTCCTCGTCCATGCGGTGCTCGCGCACGTCCTCCACGCTGACGGGGCGGAACGTGCCGATCCCGACGTGCAGCGTCACCTCCGCCTTGCCGATGCCAGCCGATGCCAGTTGCGCCAGCAGGGCCGGGGTGAAATGCAGGCCGGCGGTTGGTGCCGCGACGGCACCGGGTTGCGAGGCATACACGGTCTGGTAGCGCTCGGCATCATCGGCCCGCCGGGCGTCATCATGTGTGCGTTTGATGTAGGGAGGCAGGGGGATGTCGCCCTCTTGTTCGAGCACCTCGTAGAGAGGTCCGTCCGACTGCAGGCGTACCTCGATGCGGCCGGCGTCTCCCTGCGTTAGCACCTCCGCCTGGATGCGCCCGTTCGCCAGCAGAAGTCTTGTTCCCGGCGCGGGGCGGTGCGAGGCGCGGCACAGCGCCAGCCAGACGTCGTCGCCCAGGGGTTCAAGCAGCAGCAGTTCCACCGCCCCGCCAGTCTTTTCCTTGGTGCCGTAGATACGCGCCGGGATGACCTTGGTGTTGTTGACCACCAGCAGATCCCCCCGGCGCAGATATTCCCCGATGGCCCCGACCCGGCTGTGTTCCAGCGTGCCCGTGTCGCGCCGCACGACCAGCATGCGCGCATCCGTGCGTTCTGGCGCGGGCTGCTGCGCGATCAGTTCCGGCGGCAGGTCATAATCAAAATCACTCGTTCGCATCCCGTCAATCCCTTCAGGCTATTCAACATCGCAAAGCAGTCTGCCATATCCATTCTGTTTGATAAAGCAAATGTAAAAATGGGTCTTCCGCAGAATCTGTGGGTATGTATGTTCGCGGGGTTCTGTCAA
>CAZSRU010000110.1:0-6220 GCA_964609395.1 uncultured Victivallales bacterium | reverse complement strand
GCGAATCCACTCCTTGAGGAACCGGATGCGGTAGTTCCGCACGTCCGGGTCTGTGGGGGCGCAAGTCGCTGTTCAACAGTGGCTTGCGCTACCCGGCTAATCGACAAATGAGTTGACGGCGGGATTGGGTTGTGGTTTGTCTTTGATCAAGGCAAGGCCTTTACGCATAGATGTCGAGGGTGGCTGGTATCACGTGACCCCAAGAGCCTGATTTGGGAACCGCCGGATACGGACCCGTAAGTCCGGTGGTGTGAGAGCTGGGGGAGGTGGCTCCCCCGGCTACTCGATTGGGCCAGAAGATATCACTTGCATTTGTGCCCCATTTGTGCCACACTGTTCAGATGAATGGAGGTGTAATTATGAATAAAACTGCCATGGTTAGGGCCAGAGTACAGCCCAGCCTGAAGGATCATGCCGAAAGCGTATTTCATCGTCTGGGCCTGAATGCCACGCAGGCCATCACTATGTTCTACCGGCAGGTTGAGCTTCGCGACGGTCTTCCTTTCGACGTCGTTGTTCCTACAGCGACCACGAAGCGGACATTTGAAGCGTCGGAATCTGGGCGTGATCTTGTCGTCTGCGAAGACGCAGACGATATGTTTGCAAAACTTGGAATCTGATGTACACCCCAACCTACACGAAGCAATTCGAGAAGGACACCAAGCGGTGTGTACGCCGTGGCAAGAATATGGAAAAGTTCAAAATTCTTGTCCGCACGCTACTTTCTGGGCAACCATTAGATCCGATTCATCGTGATCATAAGCTTTCTGGTAATCTCATCGGTAGACGTGACTGTCATATTGAATCAGACTGGCTTCTTATCTACCGGATAGATGGAATGATTTTAATCTTTGAGAGAATGGGCACGCACTCAGATTTGTTCAAATCATGAAGGGCACAACAATTGCCTGCTCACCTATTTCAAATAGTCGAGTACGACCATTTGAAAAGGGAGAGGCACACGTTCGGCCAAAGGAGAATGAATGAAATGGCCATTGCAAGAATTCGCTGTTCTCTCTAGCGATGCTTCGGTAGAGAGAGTAGCCGATGCCTTCTCACGGCATGCAGTGTCTATCCTGCTTCTGGCCCTTGCTTGGCCCTTTCATACTGCACTTGGACGACTTTGGAAACGATAACGGAATGGCTGACGTGGGTGTGCGCCAGAATAGTTGACGGGTAGCGGCCGAATCGCAGAGCGCTCGCTGGTGAATCGTGCGATTTCTTTGAAAAGGTGCTTGCAATGCGTTGGAGACTGCGCGATGCCCCCGGCGGCCCACTCTTCTGCGCCCTGGCCGACGCGACCGGCGTGCCCGTCGTCCCCGCGGATACCGAGGGCGTCAAAGGCAAAGGGCCGGACGAGCGGGCGGGTACTCGCGAGATCAAGATCGGGGCATGCACCGTCTGCTCATGCATCGACCTTGCGCGCTCGACCTGTTTCAAGGGCGCGGAGTTCACGGTCGATTTCTGCCACGCCGCGCACTACCTGCATGCCGCCGCCGACGCACTCGCCTTGCCTCTTCGCGAGGCGCGCAGACTCAAAGGGCTGATGTTCCGTATCGGCGCGGGAAGTGCCATCGACAGCATCCGCAAGCACCATGCCCAAGCCCTTGCAGCCGCCGGTCCCGCCGCCGCCGCCGCTCTCGAGTACCTCGACAAGCGCCGCCTTCACATGTGCTACGGATGGCTGCGCAAAAACGGGTACTTCATCGGTTCAGGCATCGTCGAGGCCGCATGCCGCACGATTGCCGGGCGAAGGTGCAAGCAGTCCGGCATGCACTGGCGCCACCGAAACGCCACACTCATGTCCATCCTCCTGGCCGCCTTCAAGTCCGGCAGGCTCAACGCGTGACTCCTCCACCCGCCAACTATTCTGGCGCACACCCGGCTACTCGATTCGCTCTTGACATATATACTAGGAAGTCTATACTGCATCCATGAAAACTGCAAAAATATTCAAAAATGGGCAAAGCCAAGCGGTGCGACTGCCAAAGGAGTTTCGGTTCGACGGCGAATCAGTATTTATCCACCATTTAGGAAACTACGTGGTACTCGTTCCGAGGCACGATCCATGGAAATCTATGTTTGAGGCGAGCACCCTCTTTTCTGATGACTTTATGGCTGATCGAGATCAGGGTACGCAACCTGCGAGGGAAGGCTTTTGATTGATGCGATACCTACTCGACACCAACACTTGCATCTACATCATCAAGCGTTCACCGGCTCATGTTTACGACCGATTTCGTCACCTCCACGTTGGTGATGTAGGTGTTTCAGCAATCACCTTCTGTGAACTCCAGTTCGGAGTTTCCAACAGTGCAAAGCCAGATAAGAACCAACTTGCACTCACCGAGTTCCTTGGCCCGCTTGAAGTCTTGGATTTTCCCTCGGGAGCCTCCCGAATATACGGGAAGATCCGGACGTGCCTTCAACGCGCTGGAACTCCGATAGGGAATTATGACCTTCTGATTGCTGCACATGCCCTGTATCAGGGCCTAACACTGGTTACAAACAACACCAAGGAATTTAACCGCGTGCCAGAACTCGTTATCGAAGATTGGATCGAACATAGCAATGCAGGCTAAAAATGCTAGCGCATTTTAGCCTGATTGCCAGCGTGTGCGCCCGGCAGAAGAAGAAAAATGGGTTGAAGCCAAAACAACAAGCGGTAATACTGTAAGAGGCTCTTGCAAACCCCCTCGCCGTGCCCGCTTGAAGCCGGGCACGGCGAGGGGTTTTGTAAAGTATAATGCTTCAGCTCCGAATTAACCGAACGTCTAACCTATGCTCCCGGCCCTTGTTTCCAAAGGCCGTACCATGCCGCCGCAAAACCCGATGCGCGGGATATTAGCTCGGATGCCTGTGATTTCCAACCCTTTGTTTTCAAGAAGAACAGCCAGAGCAGGAAGGCAATCCGATAACCCGGTTTTGAACGCCGGGAAGGGCGGCGTGTGCCCGAAAATCGCGATTCCCTCCCCTCAGAGGGCGCAATAACGGTCACGCGCACAGAATCCGCCATTTTTACTTGCAGAACCCCTCGTGGTGCCCGGTTTCAAGCGCGGCGAACGCCTTGTCCGCCGACTGCACACTTCACGCAGTCAGTTGTATGCGCGAGCGCTATCTGATTTTGTGGTACAGCACGAAGATGACCAGATAACGGCCTCAATGAACGAGGTCGTTCGGGAGGTAGGGGCTGAAGCAGACCCATTCACGCGGAGGGCCGCCAGTCAGACACTGCGGCGGGTCGAATGGTAGTCAGTCAAGGAGATGTGTGCTGGGCGGATCTGGACGAGCCAACGGGGTCATCTGCTGGCTTCAGGCGCCCGGTCCTTGTTGTTTGTGTGACGCAATCAACCGAAGCCTTATCGGGACGGTTGTCTGCGTCCCCCTTACGAGCAATACCAAATGGGCCGCAGCCCCCGGAAACGTATTGTTAAGGTCGTCGGCGACTGGCCTTCCCAGGGATTCCGTAGCGAATGTTTCCTTGATCGTTGCCTTGGACCGAAGTCAACTCACAGAACGAGTGGGGAAACTGACGCCACAGCATGTGACTGCCGTCATAAATGGAATCAACGTGATCCTTGGGCGATGAGAGCCCCGCAAGGCGAGATCCCGTACCGGGGCGACTTCAAGGTGCAAGGCCCGAGATCGGAAAAGGGGGAGGTCTGCCGGTTCCTGTCGTGAGGCTATTCGTGCCGCAGGGCCTCGATGGGGTCTAGGCGCGCGGCGCGGACGGCGGGATAGATGCCGAAGATCATACCGACGAGCATGCTGACGCCCAGGGAGACGAGGACGCTGAGCGGCGTCACCAGCGTGGGCATGCCGGCGGTGCGGGTGATTATCCAGGGAATCAGCACCCCGATGCCGACCCCGATCGCCCCGCCGGTCATCGAGAGCACGACGGTCTCGATCAGGAACTGCGCGACGATCTGGCGGCGCTTGGCACCGATCGCGCGGCGGATGCCGATCTCGCGTGTCCGTTCGGTGACTGACGCAAGCATGATGTTCATGATGCCGATACCGCCGACCAGCAGGCTGATGCCCGCGATCGAACCCAGCACGATGTTGAAGTTGCGCTTGGTTGCCTCGGCCTGGCGCAGCAGTGCCAGCGGCACCTGCAGCCGATAGCTCTTCTGCTTGTTGAAACGCGCGAGCATGGCCTCGATCGCCTGCGCGGCGGGTTCGACATCGGCGAGGCTGCCTGCCTCGGCGATGATCTGGTGCAGTTCGACGGACTCACGGATGCTGGCACCGTCGGATCGCTGTTCATAGATATCGCCGAACCGCTCGCGCGCGGTGATGAGGGGGATGTAGGCGTCGGTATCGCGGTCCGGTGTCTGCATGCCCCCCGCATTGCCGCTGTCGCTCTGGATGATGCCGATGACTATGAACGCGTTACCGCCGATCTTGACCACGCTGCCGAGGGTCTCCTCGGTGGCGAGCAGACGCCGGGCCCCGTGCTCGGTCAGCACGGCGACATTCGCGCGCTTCGCCAGATCGGCATCCGAGAGTTCCCGCCCGGCCAGCAGCGGCCGCTTGACGAGTGCGAACCAGGCAGGGGTCGTCCCCACCAGTCGCAGGGATAGCGTCTTGCTGCCGACACGGCCTTCCTTGCGGATGATCTTGACGGGGACCGTCCGCTTGATCGACGGGATGCATTCGGCGATCCGCAGATCGTCCGCGTATTTGAGCCCGTAGATGCTGAGGCGTGCTTGCTCGGTGCCGCTGGCGCTGTCGTCGGAGGGTTTTGCCGTGTCAATGATGATGTTATTGCTGCCGAGCTTGCGGATCTGCGCCAGGGCCTCGCGGCTGGCACCCTCGCCGACCGCGAGCATGGCGATGACGCTGCCGACGCCGAACACCACGCCGAGCATCGTCAGCAGCGAGCGCAGCTTGTGCAGCATCAGGGTCTTGATGCCGAGGCGGATATCGCGGAAGAAGCGCGTGTTCTTCACAGGCGTTCCTCCCCGGCACTGGCGATGCGCCCGTCGCGCATGATGATACAGTGCCTGGCGATATTGGCGATATCGGGTTCGTGGGTGACCATGATGATGGTCTTGCCCTGCGCGTTCAGTTCGCGCAGCATGGTCATGATCTCCTTGCCGGTGGCTGTGTCGAGGTTGCCCGTCGGCTCGTCGGCCAGCAGCATGACCGGCTCGTTCGCCAGTGCGCGCGCGATCGCCACGCGCTGCTGTTGCCCGCCGGATAGCTCGGACGGACGGTGGTGCAGGCGTTCGGCAAGGCCGACCCGCCGGGCCAGTTCGCCGGCGCGTTGCCGGGAGCGGTCGGGATGCCAGCCGAGGTAATAGAGCGGAAGCTGGATGTTCTCCTCGACCGTAAGCTGGGCGATGAGGTTGAAGCTCTGGAAGATGAAACCGAGATACTTGAGGCGGATGTCGCTGAGGGCATCGTCGGTCTGTGTGCTGGTATCGTTGCCCCCCAGGATGTAGCGTCCGGAGGTGGGGCGGTCCAGGCAGCCGAGGATGTTGAGCAGGGTGCTCTTGCCGCTGCCGCTGGCGCCCATGATGGCCCAGAAACTGCCGGGCTCGAAGGTGGCACTCACGCCGGCGAGCGCATGCACGGCCTGGTCACCCATTTGATAGGTGCGAGTGATGTTCTCAATCCGCGTGGCCAGGGTGCCGGTACTCATCAGGGCTGCTCCTGGCTGGGCCGCGGCCGCTGGCGGCGTTCAGCTCCGTCCTTGGGCATGCGCTTCGCGCGCTTTTCCCCGCGGTCTTCCTCGTTGGCGGGTGCTTGCATTTCTGGCTTTCCGTCGCCTTTTTCGTGGGCGGTGGCGATATCATCGGCGACGGTTTCGGCTGACTCGCCAACGGTGTCCAGTGGTGGTGCCAGCAGTACCGGCTCGCCCGGTTCCAGTCCGGTGAGGATATGCACCATGCGGTTATTGTCCTCGCCAATCGTGACCTCTCGCTGGACGGGACCGGCGGGGGTCTTGACAAACACGATCGGCTGGCGATTGACCCGGACCACGCATTGCACCGGCACGTGGACCGCGTCCGGATAAGAGGCGATCTGGATCGTCGCCTCGCAGTTCATGCCGGTGCGCAGCACCTCGCCGCCGCCCTCGATCCGGATCTCGGTGTCGTAGAGCTTCAGGTCCGGATTCATGAAGGTGCTCATGGCATCCGGCAACGGGGCGATCGAGATGATGCGCCCGCTGAAAGTCATCCCCGGCAGCGCATTTGCCCGGAGGGTAACGGGC
>CAZSRU010000109.1:0-6552 GCA_964609395.1 uncultured Victivallales bacterium | reverse complement strand
GGTGAGGGATTCGAACCCCCGTAAGGATTGCTCCTTAACATGATTTCGAGTCATGCGCATTCAACCGGACTCTGCCAACCCTCCTGCTCGTGCGGTCGGGGGCGTAATCTACGCCGCCAGCAGGGCAATGTCAAGAATTGCTTGTCTACCTGTAATCAGTCGATGCTGACAGCTTTGGCCACGGGGTTGTTCCCGGCGTCGAGGATCGTGACGAGCGGTTTGTGGCTGGCGACCTCCTCCTCGGAGAGCTGGGCGAACGCGAAGATGATTAAACGGTCGCCGACGGCCCCCTTGTGGGCGGTGGCCCCGTTAAGGCAGATGGTACGGGAGCCGCGCGGGGCGGGAATCGCATAGGTCTCGAAGCGTTCGCCGTTGGCCATGTTGGCCACCAGGATCTTCTCGTAGGGGTGCAGCCGCACGCTGTCCATCAGGTCGCGGTCGATCGTCAGGCTGCCGTTATATTCCAACTCGCTCTCGGTCACCCGCGCGTGGTGCAGTTTCGATTTCAACATGGTTATCAGCATGGTCATTCTCCTCGGGCACGTGATAAACAGCGGCATTCTATAATGCCCTGCCTGTAACTTCAATTCATTTCAAATCAGCAATCAGGGGCGCCGGTGGCCTGGCCTTCGATGGTGCGGCAAATGAAGATGGTGGTGCCGTCGGTGGACGGGGCGGTGGCGTCGGCTGCGGTGATGGTGATGGCCGGTGCGAGGCAGCCAGCCCTGGCGGCCTTTTGCGCGAGGAATCCGCGCAGGTACGTCTCGGCTCCGGCGGTCGCCTCCTCGATGGTCTTGTAAACCGGCGCGTCGGGGACGCCGCCAAGATGCATCAGCCCGTTCTCATCGGTCGTGATGCGGATCTGGTGGGTAATCGAAATCGAGCCGATGATGGCACCCACGGCATTGGCAACATCGGCGTGGGGCGGGATGACCGCCTTGGCGTTGAGCCGGAGGCAGGCGTCGGGAACGAAACAGGCCGCGGGTGCCCCGATCCCGATCACCGGGTGGAGCAGCGAGGCCTGTAGGCGCAAGCCGCCGGTCTCGTCCTGGTCGAGTATGCGATTGATCATGGCGGCCGACAGGGGGTCGCTGCCGGGGCCGGTCACGGGCGCGTCATCGGCAAGCTGTTTCCGGAGGATCTCGGCGGCCAGTGTGCGTTCAAACTGCGTCAGCACGCGCAGCACCCACTCGGCGGGATCCGCGTGGAAACGGGCCGCATGGATCGTGGCGAGGCGCAGGGCGGCGGCGTGATCCCAGAGCGAGACGCGCCCGGCGACATGCAGTGCGTCGGTCGGGGTGAACCCGCAGCGCTGCACCAGCAGGTTGCCAAGCAAGCGGCGCAGGGGCACCATGGCCGGGTGGGGCTTGCCCAGTGCCGCCGTCAGCTCATGCAGGCTGTACGGGCGCTGATGCAGGCAGGCCAGAATCGCGGTCTCGGTGTCGGTCAGGTCTTCAGAGGGTGGCTTGCCGGTCGCCACGAGCAGGACCATGTCGCTGCTCGAAAGGTGCCCGGCCTCGGCACGTGCCTCGATCCAGTCGAGTGCCTGGGCGGTACCGGGGTGGGTGGCGGCCAGCCAGGATACCGGGGAAACGCGTTCTGGTCCCAGCAGGATCAGTTGATCGAGGAAGTGGACGTGGCTGTCGCCTCCCAGGCCCGTGGTCTGCAGGTCGAGTGCGCGGATATGGGTCTGCCAGCCGCCGATGCAGGCTCCTTCGGGATTCATGCGGACACGTCCGCCAACAAGCATGGCTGTATCGGTCGTGGTGCCGCCGATATCGGCGACGAGCGCATCGGCGCATTGCGCGAGCCAGCCTGCGCCAGCCGCGCTGGCGGCGGGGCCGGAGAGCATGGTCTCGAGCGGTTTCTCGAGGGCGGCGGCCAGGCTCATGAAGGAACCGTCGCTGCGCACCACCATCACGGGGGCCTTGACGCCGGCACCGTCCAGCGCCTCGGTGATCCGGTTGAGCAGCGCTTCGAGGCAGGGGATGATGCGGGCATTGAGGGCGGCGGTTTCGGCACGGATGCGGTAATGCAGGGCGCTGGAAAGCTCGTGGCTGCAGGTGACGCTCAGGCCGGTGGCTTCACGGATGATCGCCTTGACCTGCAGCTCGTGGGCGGGATTGGCGTGGGCGGCATAGCCGCCGACGGCGAAGGCGGTGACGCCGCGGCGTTCGATCAGCTCTTGTGCGGTCTCGCGCACCTGCCCCGCATCGACCGGCTCGATCTCGGTGCCGTCGATTTCCAGTCGCCCGCGAATAACGACCATGGGGGCGTGGCGGAAGCCTTCGGGATCCTGCCAGCCGCAGGGGGGCATGACCAGCAGTCCCACGGTCTGGCCGCGGTTCTCGACAATCGCATTGGTGGCGACCGTGGTGGAGACGGCGGTCAGGCTGACGTGCGCGAGCATGGCGGCATCCAGCCCGTCGAGGGCCTGGCGGATTCCGACGCTGTAGTCCCAGTGGGTGGTCAGCGCCTTGGTCTTGGCCAGGACTTCCTCGCGTTCGAAATCGTAAAGTACCGCATCGGTATACGTGCCGCCCGCATCGATCCCGAGTCCGATGCCGCGGCGGTGCATGGCGGCAGCCGGTTGTGCCGCCGGAGCCGGGGTGGCCGGCAGAGGATGCAGGCTCGCGGATGCTTCCGCCACGGTCGCGTCGAGACGGCGGCGAAGCGCGTCGTAGCGGGTGATGCCGCCGGGCGGCACCACCAGGATCGTGTCGGAGGTCGCCGTGGTGGTGAGGGCTTCATGCAGCAGCTCGTGCGTGCCTGCCAGGCGGGCGTACTCCCAGCCGAAACGGCAGGCCATGTCGCTGGCTTGCTTTGCGTAGTGATCCTTCTGCTGGCCGATGCCGGTGTCGATGAAGGCGGAACGGGTATAGTTGCGGGTCCAGCTCTGCATGAAATCGCGGATGTAGTCCGCGTTCTCGGTGCCATAGGCCTCGGCGAGCTGCTCGTAGGTGTTGTAGAGCGGATGGGCGGCACCATCCGAGCCCATGTTGCGGCGCGGGCCGCCATCGCCCTTCTCCTCGACCCAGCCGGCGGAAAGGTAGTAGGTGCCGGGGTGGGCGGCGAACTGCCGGCGGTATTCGGCGTCGGACCCGAGGAACAGGGCGATGCAGTCGTGGACCCGCGGGATCACGAGGGGTACGGAACGCGCATGCAGCCCGACCGTGCCGCGGCCGCAGACACCGTAGCCGATCACGATGCGTGCAGGGGCCTCGCTGCCGCTGATCTCGTCGATTGCCTTCTGCAGTTCGATGCGCAGGCGCTCGGGGGTGGCGTGCAGTCCTCCCGGCAGGAAATGCAGGTTGATCGCCTGGCCAAGCCGGGGTGCCAGGTGCTTGAGATCGGCGGCGAGGACGCCACAGGCGATCACGGTGACCGTTTGTCTGGTGTTCGTTTCCATAATGGCTGGCAAGGCTAGGCGGCAAACTCCTTGTTGTCGAGCCGGTTTTGTCTTCTGCTCGTATTTTTTTTTGATGATTGACATAATCGCCCTGCGGGTGGAGATTATCGTAATAGGATATTCGGAAAATCCGGATTCCACTCGCCAGCGGCTCATAAGAAGGAGTGATCATCATGCATCCGGTTGCCAATCATCTATTACAGTTGCAGGAATTAACGCTGGTCCGGGAGGAACAGCAGGTGGCGGTGGGGTCGGGGCACCTTGCGCAGCTCGACGAGGCGATCAATACGATGCGCATAAAATTGCCCGGCCCTGTGGAAGTGATGTTCGGGAAGCTTGCCGCCAAGGATCACAATGTCATTGTCGCGGTGGTGGACGGATTGTGCGCCGCCTGCCGCATGCAGTTACCGATCAGCCTGGTTCAGCAGGTCCGCATGGCCAAGGACGTGCATGCCTGTCCGAACTGTGCGCGTTACCTTTACATGCCCGCCAGTGCCGCCCGCAACACGCGCCGCCGTCCCGGCCGGTTCGAGGTCCAGAAGCCCGGTATCGCGCGTTTTTCCGCCGAGTCGCTGATGATGCCAGCGCTGAAAGGCAAGGATAGCGACAGTGTCATCCGGGAGATGGCCATGCACCTGGCCGCGGAAGGGTTTGTCGACAACGGCGAGACCTTGGCGGAGAGTGCGCTCAGTCGTGAGGCTCTCTTCTCGACGGCGGTTGATCACGGGCTGGCGTTCCCGCACGTTCGCGGCGTGGAAGGTGGTGCATTGACGCTCGCGGTCGGCATGAGCCCGAAGGGAACCCATTTCGATGGTGCCAAGGGAGCCTTGTCACGGCTGTTCTTCTTCATGGTGATACCGACGGCGGCGAGTTCCTTCTACCTGAAACTGCTGGCGGGGCTGACAGAGACCTTCATGGTGGAGGATGCTCGCAAGGGGCTGCTTGAATGCAAGGATGCCGTTGCCATGTGGAAGGTCTTGGTCAAGCTGACGCGCAAGACTATCAAATAGGGACGGCGGGGGAGGGGGCGGCTAGTCATGGCGTACGAAACCAGAGTGGGGAATGTGCTGCGGGTCATCTCGATCCGGTCGCAGCGTTCCCGTGCCTATCTCGAGGCGGCGCTGGCGTTGACGACCGTCATCCCGATGCTCAGTTTCTGCGTGATCATGCTCTCGCTGTTTACCGACCTGCTGCCGGATTCAATGCTATTGCGTGCAGGTGTGGCCGGTGCGGGCGGCATCGCGGGCGTGGCTGGCTACCTGATGCTGCGGGTCTACCCCGCCAACCTCGAGCGGGTGCGCGACTACCTGTCGCGGATCGCTTCCGAGGATCTGCCGGATCGGGCGGAACTGTTGCCGGTCGAGCAGGATTTCAGCGATATCGAGTTCTACCTCAACGAGGTCATCGGCGGGCTGCAGACGCATATTACCAGGCTCGATGCGGAACTGGCCCGTTCGCGGCAGCTTTTGGAAACCATCGAGAAGCAGTCCGCGGAGATTATCGCCGCCGAACGGCAGCGGGTTATGCTGGAGAGTCTCGGGGCGGCCTGCCACCATATCGGCCAGCCGATGACTGTGCTATCGCTTTACCTGACCCGGATGCGTGATACGCATGACGGAGACGAGGAAGACAAGGAATTGAGAGCCTGCCTCGATGCCGTCGAGTCGATTTCGGTCATTCTCCGGAAGCTGACTCATGTGAGCGAGTACCGCACCGTTCCCTACGCCACCTTCCGCTTCGGCGACGAAGGCGCGGAATCGGCACACATGAAGATCCTGGACATTGAGCCGAAGCGGGCGACGGCAGTCGTCAGCGGCTGAGTTTCACACGGGACATGTAGTGCTGGAGCACGCTGTTGATGACGTCCTGGCGCGTGAGGTCCTCGATGTGGTAGTCGGTGTTGTTGCCGGTGCGCAGCATCGCCTCGACCGTGACCAGGCGCAAGCCGCCGCGTTCTCGCATGCGCACCTGTGCGTAGGGCAGGCGCCGATCAGGCAGGGTCCGCTCCTGGAGCCGATACATGATCTCCTCGGTCGTGCCATCAAACACCGTTATCACCGCGCTGCTGGCGGAACTGCGCACAACGACCCGCCGTCCGTGTTTCTCCAGTGCCGGTCGAATTTCCTCGAAGGCGGGCACGGCCGCATCGGAAATGAATTTCTCGAACGGTGTAAGCTTCGGTTCATTGTCCGCCTTTTCCGTTTCCGTGAAAAAGCTGTCGAGCGATTTCTGCCAGTCTGCCATAATGCTGTTTCCTGTTAAGGGTCTCGGTGATGTGAACACCTGAAGTATTCGGGGACGCGTAGGACTATAACAGCTTGGTTTTCCAGATGCAACCATCGAAGCTGCCCGCAACGCGGGCGGGGCGCCAAGGTCTGCAGTCTGTGGTCTGTAGTCTTCATGGTCGAACTGTGATCTCATCATCGAATCCCGTACTCGTACACCTACTCGTACACCCCAATCTCTCCCTATCCATGCCCAGAAAATCTCGCTATGAGATATTTCCGCCCCTTCGATTCACTATTTTCCAGCATTTGCCGCAGAATACAACACATCATGCAATCCGCAAGTCTCTTCTCACCCACAGATTCTGCGGAAAACCCAAAAAATGATTTTGATTTGTGAATTGGGGTTGCATTCCGTAGAAAAATCATTAGTATCACGCATTCCATTCAGGAAACAATCGTTTCCCTGTCACATCGGGGTGTAGCTCAGCCTGGTAGAGCGCTACGTTCGGGACGTAGAAGCCGCTGGTTCAAATCCAGTCACCCCGACCATTCTTTCGCACGGGGCACCGGGCTGCATCCTTGCCTGCCTGTCGCGCATAAGCCGCCCAGCGAATCGGGGACAGGAATGTCCCTGCTCCGTTCTCGTAATCCGCTCTCGCATGCGCCTTCGTCCACCGATTCCCCTGGAGGGACGGGTTCCACCCCGTCCGTGTCCGTGGATTGCGCACGGCAAGCCAATAGAAGGCCAAAGGGCTCACCATGGACACTTATGCTCCGCAGCCGCCTAAAGGCGGAACTACAAACCTATGGGTCTTCCGCAGAATCTGTGGGTAAATTGTGGTCTTCTTTCGTACGCAATACCGACTAAGCAGGTGGTTTAAGCGTAACCAAGTAAGCGTGAGCTCAAGCGTGCGA
>CAZSRU010000108.1:0-6833 GCA_964609395.1 uncultured Victivallales bacterium | reverse complement strand
TAAAGGGGGCTATCGCAAACTTTCAGTCCGAAAAATATGTGATTCGGAATCGAAGCTCAAACACGCCATCCACAACCTGCATGAGGTTGGGGAGGCTGGAGATAAGGTCACCGCCGGAAATCCAGTTTCCCTCCGGCCCTTCGAGTGCCGGTATCGGACTGTCGTCCCGGCTGAGGTAGTTCAAGTTTGTGCAAACTTACTGACGCATACCGGTGGAAATCGGGGTCATGCTATGCGTCAAGGAACATCCTGCTACGGAGGCTATGCGGGGAACAGTAGCGCACAGGATCGATACCGGGCAAGGGTTTTGTGCGACCTCGATTTCGGCTTTCGACTTTACCCTTTCAGAGCACCCTTGCAATCCATGTACACGGATGGTAGCTTGCCCCCTGATCACATTTTTGCGAATGAGTGAAAGGATAATTGAATCGTGGCAGGATTGACATTCTTGATCGTGTTCCTCGTTTTGATGACATTGGTTGCGATTGTGCCGCCGTTGCTGCGCCGGTGGCATATTCCATCTGTTGTCGCCATCATGATCACCGGCATTGTGATCGGCCCGAATGCCCTGAATTTGATCAAGCACCTGAACCGCTTCCTTGGCCGCGGCTACCCGACCGAGCAGATTTACGTCGTGCTGGATGCGCTCGGCCTGCTCGGGCTGATCTTCCTGATGGCCCTGGCTGGCATGGAAGTCAATATACGGATCATCAAAGCCGAGAAACGGGCGGTGAGCTGGCTGAGTTTCCTCACCTTCACCATCCCTGCCGCCGCCGGTTTCGCGGTATACTCATTCTTCGAGCCGTCCGATATCATCGGCAAATGGGTCTACGCCTCGCTGTTCGCGTCGCATTCGGTCGGTATTGTCTTCCCGGTCATCCGCGAACTCAAGGTGACCCACACGCGTTTTGGCGTGGCGGTCCTGGCCTCGACGGTCATCACGGATATCGCCAGCCTGGTGCTGCTGGCGATCTGCATCCAGTTCAAGCGCCATGAGATCCCCGACCGCATTGCCGGCAGCATCTCGATTTTCGACCATATCGGCCCCGAAGTGCTGGGGAAATGGTTCCCTGTTGTCTTCCTGCTGGTGATTATCGCGTTCATCGCGCTATCGCTCTGGCTGCTTCCAAAGGTCACGCGGCGGATCCTGGTGCTCTTCCATCCCCATGACGACGCACGCCTGTCTATCTTCCTGGCCGGATTGCTGGCCGTCGTATTCGTCGGCGAGCTGATCGGCATCAGCGCGATTGTCAGCGCCTTCATCGCGGGCATGGCCATGGTAGGCGTCCCCGCCTTCCAGGAGCAGGGGCGTGTCCTTCACCGCAAGATCGAGGGGATTGGCTACGGCTTTGTCATCCCGTTCCTGTTTCTCACCATCGGCATGAAAACCGATCTGCGCGTCCTGGCTTCGGCATGGTCAAGTGCCGCGATTGTCGGGACGACATTCCTCGGCTTGACGATCAGCAAGATTTCCTCCGGCTGGCTGGCGCTGCGGCTTTCCGGATTCAGCAACAAGAAAGGGCTCTGTGCAGGCCTGATGACGGTGCCCCAATTGTCGGCCACCCTGGCCGCCGCCGCCGTGGCCTTGCAGCTTGATATGATCAACGCCACGTTCTTCAATGCGATTGTCTGTCTTTCTATCCTGACCACCATTCCCGTACCGACCCTGGTCAAGCTGTTGATCGCCAAGGGCAAGATCACGTTTGACCAGGTCGAGGAGCAGGTCGCAGAGCTTATTCAAGTCGACGATGTCGACGAAGACACCCTGTGATGGTTCGGCTTACTCGAAGATATCGGCCTGGGCACGGATCAGGTCGTGCAGCGTGAAGAGGCGGACGATGGGGCCACCCTCGCGCTCCTGCACGAGGAAGAGACCGGTGTCGGATTGAATCAACATGGGTTCGATCTCCTCAAGCGTCTGGCTGGTCAGGCACGTGACCGCTTTCTCGATGACTGGCGTCGTCCCGGCGGCCAGAGCCTGAGTGATGTGCAGCCTTGTGACCACCCCCGGCGGCTGCCCCTCGATCAGGACCGGGAAACAGCGGTAGTGGTGCAGGCGCAGGAGCTGGCGCAGCGTTTCAGGACTCAGGTCGCGAATGACGACCGGCGTGCCGCTGCCAAGCACCGCCACCTGGATACCGCGCCACACGGCCAGATTGCGCGGGGCAGTTACGCGATGCGGTTCCCGTCCATCCTGGCGCAGGACGCCGTCATCGAAGCTTTCCCGCAGGGCCAGCCGCGCTATCCCCTGGCTGACCAGGGTGCCGAGCAGCAGGGCCGGCACCATCGCGAACTGGTGGGTCATTTCAAACACCATCAGCACGGACGTCACCGGCGCGCGCACGACCGCCCCGAAACAGCAGCTCATGCCGGTCGCCGCCAGGATGAGGCGGTCGGAGGCGGTCAGCGGAATCCAGATACCAAGCACGCCAGCCGTGAAGAACCCGCACATGCCGCCGATAAAGAGAGTCGGTGAAAAGACGCCGCCGCAACCACCGGAACCGTAACTGATGATTGCCGCCGCCAGTTTACCAACCGCCAGCAGGCCTGCCACGCGCCAGCCCATGCCATCCGCCAGGGCCTCCGAGAGGTCGCTGTACCCGACCCCGAAAATACCGATCCGGCCGCAGGCGAAATAGACCGCGCAGCCGACGATCCAGACGCCGATGGATCCGGCGGCGGGCAGGGCCCAGGGTGGCAGCCGGCTGGATTCGCGCAGGCGCAGACGCAGCCCTAGCGCGTAGCGCTGGAAGAGCACGGCGGCCAGCGTGGCGATCGCCGCCACGACGGGAACCGCCAGATAGACGCTCCAGGCGGGGTCTCCGGTTTTGGGCATCATGAATGCCGGCTGGGCACCGATCAGCGCAGTGACCACAAAAGCACCGGCGACCGACGCCAGCATAACGCCGCCCAGCAGTCGGCTGTTGAAATCGCCCAGGATTTCCTCCAGCACATAGCAGATGGCCGCGAGCGGGGTATTGAACGCCGCCGCGAGGCCTGCCGCCGCACCGGCCGCCGTCGCCCGACGGCGTTTGCGCCGGTCGATCCCCAGCCAGCCGGCCGCATTCGATGCAAACCCGCCGCCGATGCAAACCGTCGGCCCTTCGGAACCCAGGCTGGTGCCCCCGGCCAGCGAGATAACGCCAGCCAGGAACCGTACCACCACCGAGCGGAGCGGAACTTCGCCCATGTCGTTCCAGTAGGTGGCCTTGATCTGCGGAATACCGCTACCTGCCGATCCCGGGCAGACGCGCGTCACGAGCACGCCGGCAATCAGCGAACTGACGGTGATGGCAACGAAACTGCCAGCCATGAAGCCCCATATCCCGAGCGCCATCAGCCGCGGCCACAGCAAGGCGTGCAGGTGATGGATGGACAGCATGAAGGCGACCGCGGACAGGCCGCCGGACAGGCCGTAAACGGCGGTCAGGACGGGCAGTCGCACCCGTTCCGGCAATTTCTGGATCAGTGGCTTAAGCAATTCCATCCCCGGTAAACGGCTATTGTGCCGTCAGCAGTCTTGGTGCGCTCAGCAGCCCCATCGGCCAGAGCTGGTATTCGTCCATCCAGTTCACACCCTTCGAGCGCCAGGTGTCCGGTCCCCACCAGAAACTCCCTTTTTCCTTGCCTCCTGCCTTCGCATGGTGCAACTGGCCGAACGCATTGGCCCGGTTGCCGAACACGGTCAGATCCAGGCGATGCTCGCCAGCCGGCACGTCAAAGGAGGCCCGGTACGGAGCGAACGCCAGCGGAACCTTGTCGCCGTTATCGAGCCGCGCCATCACCAATGCCCCGCCGAAATGGGCGGTCTCGACAGCCAACGGCTTGCCGGTTGCTGTCAAGGCCGTGTGGTACGTCACATTGCCCGCGTAGAAGGGCAATCCCTGATGGACCCAGTTCCCGAACGCCAGTTCACGCACCGGTTCCGTGATCCGCGCGTAGCGGCCACGCACCTCCACCCCGAAGTCCCCGAGCAGGTAAATGCACTCGATACAGGTCTTGCGGTGATAGGCGATCTCCAGCACGAGCTCGTGCTCACTGGGGCCGAACGCATCCAGCCGGATGGTCTGGATCGACTCGTCGGTGAAAAAGCCGGTCGGCGTGGTGTCCTGCGCCTTGCCATCGAGCAGCACACGGGTATTGGACAGCCCTTCGAGGGCAAGCTGCGGCTGAGCGACGCTCACCTGACTGGTGAATCGCAACCGTATCCGCACGGTCGCCCGCGTGACCAGCGGTTCGGTATCGCACCAGGGCTGTGACATATGTTCGCCGCGTGCCGGCAGTTCCAACGTCTTGCCGACAAGGGCGTCCAGGTCCAGGATCGGCAGCAGAGCCGACCACGCTCCGTCATCCACCTGGACGGCGGCATAATCGAGCACCAGCACATTCGGCTCGGAAAGTGTTACCGGCACCGGCCCCTGTAGGCGACCGATCTCTTGGCATGCCGCAACGGCCGTGACGGGCACGGCGGCGACCGACTGCACCGGCTCGAGCACGAGCATCAGCGAGCCATGCGCCTCAAGACTGCAGGGGATGCAGGTCCAGCCGTTGACCGCGGTTGCTGGCATCGGAGCGGTGGCACCCGTCAAGGTATCGTACAATACGGGCTGCCATGTTCCCCGCACCTTCAGTTCCAGACGCGGAAAGACCCTGTTACGGTCGGTGTTGCAGAGGAACAGGTAGCGTGTGCCATCCTCCTCGCGCATCTGGTGCAGGACGCCGGGTGCCTGGGCTCCGTGCGGGTCGACGAGACGGACCTCCTGGTAAGGCGACAGCGCATCCAGCAGGGCGGTCTCGGCCAGCGGCAACCGTACGCAGCCCGCTGCCAGGGCCGCCGGGGCCGCAGACGGTTCGGCGTCCACCAGTGTCGGCACCTCGCCGGCGAACAGCACGGTACCGCCCGCCTCGCTGAACCGCTTCAGGCGCGCCAGGGTCGTGGCACGGATCGTGCGCATGTTCGGGACCACCACCACGTCGTAGGCCATCTCGCCGACACCGAACCGGGCGTCATTCTCGCCCGCGTCCTGCGTTGGCAGCAGCGATTCGCAGATGAAGTCGAAATCGGCCAGCGCATGCAGCAGCCAGCGTGTGATGTCAGCAAAGGCGGTATCGCGCGCCTGCTGCTCGGACTGGGTCTGTTCGACGGGACCCCAGCAAAGCCAGAAGCTCTCCACCGGATGGATCACGCCGATACGCACATGCGGGCGGCCGCGGGAGAGCAGGGCACCAACGCGCGCGAAGTGGTCCTCGACCACGCGGTATTCCCGCCACCAGGGGGACTGGTACGAGATCGAGGCCGGATAGTCGCGCTTGGCCTCGCCGGCCATGGAGACCCAGGCCAGGTGATGCACGCGGAACAACACACCCAGCGCCGCCTGCCAATCGCCCTGGCGCTTGTGCCCAGCGAAATCGAACGACCAGTTGGTCACCCCGTACAACTCGCTCAACACGCCCGGGCAGCCGTACTGGTGCGCCGCGCTCTGGGCCTGCTTGGCGGTGGTCAGCTCCATCCCGTCGCACAGCATGTCAATGCCCGGAATCTGGAAGCCGCGGTAATGCCGCATGGCCTCCCCGAGGGCGGCAGTCTGGCTGCGCAGGGTCGGCTCCTCCATCATGTGACCGGTCAGCGCGATCCCGTTCGCGCGGCACCAGTTGCCGACCGTGTCGGCGAATGCCTGCGCGAAGCGCTCGCAGACATGGTCGTGATAACGGTAACGCGAGAGGGAGGCCGCCTTGCCCTGCAATTCCCAGAAAACTTCCGGCAGGTGTTCAAGCAGATCGCTGCCATAGGCCTGTTGAAAGGTTTGCGGCAAGTCATCCGTAAAGGGAATCACCAGATTCATCCGGTCAGTGGCCTTCCCGAGCCGCTTCTTGTGGGTGAACTGCGGTTCATCCGTGAAGATGGCCGGCACGGTCTTGCCGAATTCATCGCCGATAGCGGCCTTATACCGTTCATGCGTCACCTCGATAAAACGCCGGATGGCCGCCGGATTGAGTGTATCGACATACGTCTGGTTATTGAACCATGAGGATGGCGTGGAGACTTCGAGATAGGCATACCAGCGCGTCGTGCCACTGGCTGGCGGCGTGGAGCGGTCAGCCAGGTGCACGTAGCCTGCCAGGCAACCGGCGGCATCGATCTTTACATCATAGATGGCCAGCAGCCGTCCATTGCCGGTGCGGCCGCCCTGAGCCACGGAATTGACGGACGGCCCGCTGCCTGCCGGGACATCCTCGTAGGCATCGGGGGTGAAGACCAGGTAGCGGGCGCGCCAGCGCTCGTCTCGGGTGACCAGGCCGCCCGCGGCGCCGGATGGCCAGCGATCCTCGTCGTAGAGCCAGGCCAGCATGCCCTCCTGCTTGGCCTTGTCGACGCAGCAGCGCACGGCCTTCAGGTATTCCGGTCCCATGTATTCGGTATCCAGGCCGGTGCGCGGATGAATGTGGGCACCGCCGATCCCCATCTCCTTGAATACGTCGAGTTGACGACAGAGCTGGTCGACATCCAGTTTGTTGTTCCAGCTCCAGAACGGTGCCCCGCGATACAGGTTGGGCGGGTTGTTGAAGGCGGCTGTAGCTTCTTTATTCATTTGATTTTCCTATAACTTGGCCATTTTGTAACACAATTATCTCGGTGAACGAGAACGGCGACGAGAACGGTGAACGATTGAATGCCTTTACTCGTAATCCGCTCTCGTCGCCGTTCTCGTTCTCCGATTCCCCAAAAAGCTCTCGATCCGTTTTCGCACGCGGCCCCGGTTTGTCCGCGCTTCCGGGAAGTCTTGAACAGAACGCCACCCGATGTCAAGCCGCCACCCGCGAAAATTAACGGT
>CAZSRU010000107.1:0-7357 GCA_964609395.1 uncultured Victivallales bacterium | reverse complement strand
TATATTGGTTGCAGACGACGACCCGACATCCCGTTTCATGCTCGGGGCGGTTCTGACGAAAGCGGGCTACACGGTCCAGGAGGCCGTGGATGGCGCAGGGGCCTGGGACATTCTGCAAACGCCGGATGCCCCCCGCCTGGTCATTCTGGATTGGGTGATGCCCCGGATGGATGGGATCGATGTGTTGCGGCATACCCGGGCGGCACCCCTCGAACAGCAACCGTATATCCTCTTGGTAACAGGCAAGACGGATAAACGGGAAATTATTATCGGGCTTGATTCCGGTGCCAATGATTATGTGATGAAACCGTTTGATTCGGATGAACTCCTGACACGGGTGGCGGTGGGGCGGCGCATGCTGGACGTGCAGCAGAAATTGCTGGACAAGAACAAGGAACTCTCGCAGGCCCTTTCCGAGATTCGGACGCTGCGCGGGATCATTCCCATCTGTGCCAGTTGCAAAAGCATACGCGATGACCAGGGATACTGGAGTCAAGTCGAGGTTTATGTGCGGGACCATAGCGAGGCCGAGTTCAGCCACGGTCTCTGCCCGGTATGCATGAAGAAGCATTATCCGGATGTGTATGACGATTACTGTCGCGAGCTGGAGGAAGAGAGTGAATCGGGCGGTAAAGACTGCTGATGACGAGTCGTGGGTGGCGGGGAAGGCACGTGTTCTCTGTGTTGATGATGAGCCTTCCGTGCGCAAGATAGTGGCGTTGAGCTTGCGGCATGATTATCAGGTGGAGGTTGTCGCCAGCGGGGAGGATGGACTTGCCGCGCTTGCGGACAGGGGACCGTTTGCGGCTGTGGTTTCCGATTTGTATATGCCGGGCATGGGGGGGGGGGCGTTTCTCGGGCATGTGCGGAAGCATGCGCCTGACTCCATTTGCATACTCTTGACGGGGGCGAAGGATGTCGCTAGCGCTGCCGCCGCCGTGAATGCGGGAGGGGTTTTCCGGTACCTGATGAAGCCCTGTTCTCCGGCCGAGATCCGTAAGGCCGTGGGGGCGGCGGTTGCGCAGTATGACAGCAACCGTGCAGAACGGTACCAGCAGATTGATGCCTTGCTGAGCCGGACCCGTGAACTGCTGATCAAGAATCAGCACCTCGAATGCCTGTTCGAACTGTCCCGCGTTCTTGATCAATTGGAACGGCACGAATTGCGTATTTCCAAGGCGCTTTTGCCGGTTTTCCGCAAGGCGGCAGATCGGCCTTTCCCGCCGTGTGTCCATATCGCGATCGGTGATCTTGTGGAGGCGGCGGGCGGCAGTGATATGATTGCGGAGGCCGTATTCAAGATAAAGCCCGGCGGAAAGGAACGGGGAGAGGTACGCATTGGACGTCTCCTGCCCCATCCCGAGTTGCAATTGACGCCGGATGAACGCGGCCTGCTGAGCGAGATGGCAGAGCGGCTGTCCTCGCATATCAGTGTGCTCGATTCGATGCGGGTGGCCAGGGAAAGGCAGCAGCAGTTGTTGCAGGCCGATAAGCTGGCATCGCTGGGTGTGATGGTGGCCGGTGTGGCGCACGAGATCAATAACCCGGTTAATAATATCATGCTCAACACCAGTCTGTTGCGCGATGCGCTTGTCGATGTGATGCCCGTACTGGAGTCGCATTTCAAACGGGTTGGCGGCGGGGATGTCGGTGGTTTGCCTTATGATGAGATGAAGTCGCTGTTGCCGCAGATGCTTGATGACATGCTTGAAAGCTGTGAGCGTATCCGGTCCATTACGGGCGATCTGAAGGATGCCTCACCGGTGGATTACGAGAAGGTTCACGAGTCGATCCAGGCGAATGATGCCGTCAACCACGCGGTGCGCATGTGCGGTCATATGGATAAGCGTTTCCGGGAGCGGATTGAACTGTCGCTGGCAACGGGGCTTCCAGATGTCGCCTGCAGCTCGCGCCGTCTGGAGCAAGTGCTGATTAACCTGCTGCAGAATGCCTGGCAGGCCTTGCGGGAGCCACTGTCTCGGATTTTTGTGGAGACCGGCTTTGAGGTTGAGGATGAAAAGGTGGTGATAAGAGTGCGCGACGAGGGCCCTGGAATGCCGCCCGATGTGTTGGAGCGGATCAAGGACCCTTTTTTCACCACCCGGCGCGATCAAGGCGGTACCGGACTGGGCATTTTCATTTCGAATGGCATTGTCGAGGAGATGGGCGGTCGCTTGTCTTTCGAAAGTACGGAAGGCAAAGGGACGGTGGCCTGCCTTCGCTTGCCGGTGTGACGTCAGGAGGACGGAAGACAGAAGACAGAAGCCGACCACCCGGGGCTCCGGGCGAAAATGAGTGTGGTAACTTGAAATGAATTGAAATTATAGGATCCGAAGCGATGATTACAGCACATGGTATTCTGGTGGTTGATGACGAGCCCGCTACGTTGCGGGCTTGTGATCTCGCCTTGCGGTCGGGGGGGCTGGGGCCGGTCAGCGTCTGCGATGATCCGCATGAGGCGTTGCGGCTGGTGCAGGAGCGGGCCTTCGCGTTGGTGTTGCTTGATCTTTCGATGCCCGGCATCTCTGGGGAAGTCGTGCTTGAACGTCTACGGCAGGATTTTCCGGCACTGCCGGTGATTATGATTACGGCCTACAACGATGCCGAAACCGCGATGCGCTGTATGCGTGCCGGTGCATTTGATTACCTGACCAAGCCCCTGGATAAGGACCGGTTGCTGACCACCGTTCGGCGGGCGCTGGATGTACGGGCGTTAATGGTTGAGAATCTGCGATTGAGAGACCAGTTGCTCGGGAATGGTGATTTCGATGCACAGGCGTTCCGTTCCATGGTGACGCAGGATGAAGGTATGCACGCGATCTTCCGATATGCCAGTACCATCGCGCCCAGTGTGGAGCCAGTGTTGATTACCGGCGAGACCGGGGTCGGCAAGGATCTGATGGCCAAGGCGATTCATACGTTGAGTGGACGGGCCGGCCGTTTTGTGGCCTTGAACGCGGCAGGGCTTGATGAGCAGATGTTCAGTGATGTCTTGTTCGGTCACGCCAAAGGGGCTTATACCGGTGCCGCCGGTTCACGCGATGGGTTGTTGCAGAAAGCCGCCGGGGGTACCATTTTCCTAGATGAGATCGGCGATGTGGCGCTGCCGCTGCAGAGCCGCCTGTTGCGTGTGATCGAAAGCGGCGAGTATTATGCCGGCGGTTCGGACCGGTTGCTCCGATCGGATGCGCGTGTGGTGGTGGCCACCAATCGCGATGTTCAAGAGCTTTGCACGAGCGGACGGATGCGGCGGGATCTATTCTACCGGCTGGATGTGCATCATATTCACCTGCCGCCCCTGCGCGAGCGCGGCGGGGATATCGGCCTGCTTGCAGCCGTTTTTGCCGAAGCGGCTGCTGCCGCGCTACAGCGTCCCGTGCCGGACGTGCCGCCGGAGGTCATCCGCTTGCTGCAGCAGCATGACTGGCCCGGTAATATCCGCGAGCTCAAGGCGGTCATGACGGACGCGGTCAGTTGGGCAGGAAAAACGCTGGTGATCGACGGATTGCATGCGAAATTACGGCTTGGACAACTTGCAGATCGCCCGGCGCAGGCTGGCGGTGGCGACGATGCCGACGGTGTTCTCACTATTCGCGAGGCGATCGAAGCGTTAGTACACCGCGCCATGCGCCAGGCAAACGGGAATCAGAGCCAGGCCGCCAGACTGCTCGGTATCTCGCAGCCAGCACTCTCGAAGCGCCTCAAGGGTATGACTAAAGTTATATAACGGGCTATAGGTTATAACTTTTGTTATGGCGCGGCTTGGCGATTTTGTCGTGCTAGGTAGGTCGTGGCACCTTGCCCGACCGCCGAGCATAAGTCGCTTGGCTGCCAACGGACCTTTGCTCGGCTGGACAGGCAAGGTGCCTGTCCCACTTTAAATGCACCTCCCCACTCACAATAGCAAGATGTTCTGCATTTGGTTCCGCAGTTGGCCCGCTTCTTGCTAGATCAGTGGCGGACCCATTTGTCGTGTAACCGTGAAACAGAAGATATAGCCCTTGATCGAGACAACCAAACCGCTTTTTATCCTGGTGGCCGAGGATGATACGCAGACCCAGCTTTCGCTGGATGTCACGCTGCGCCGCGCCGGCCACCAGACCCTGCTCGCTGTCAGTGCGGATGCGTTGTTGAACATGATCGACCGCATGCCGATAGCGCAGCGAAAGCGGATTGACCTGCTGGTGACGGATATCAATATGCCCGGCACCAAAGGCGGGCAACTGATCCGCGCACTGGATACGCGAGGTCTCTTCCTGCCGGTTGTCGTGATCACGGCCTATGGCACGACAGCGCTGGAAGGCGAGTTTGCGGCACGCGGGGCGGTCAGCTTGCTGAGCAAGCCGTTTAGACCGGAAGCACTAGTCGGCATGGTGGAGAAGACCTACACCGAATTCAAGACAGCGTGTATAGATGGAGAGGCAGTAAAAACAGCGAAAGGGGGCGTATGTCCGTGAGAGAGGAAAACACAGCCCAGCTAAGTGCGATGAGCGCATTGGCTGGCAAGTATCTGACCTTCAAGCTCGATGTCGAGGAGTTCGGCCTTGAGATCCTGAAGGTGCAGGAGATCATCAAGATGATGGATATCACGCGGGTGCCGCGGACGCCATCATTCGTGCGCGGGGTCCTGAACCTGCGCGGCAAAGTCATCCCGGTCATTGATCTGCGTCTGAAGTTCGAGATGGAGACGAAGGCGGGCACGGACAAGACCTGTATCATCGTGGTGACGGTCAAGCGCAGCAGTGGCTCGGTCGTGATGGGGATCATCGTGGACGAAGTCTCCGAGGTGCTGGATGTGGCCGGGGGTAGCATCGAGCCGCCGCCGCAGTTCGGTAGCTCGGTGGATACCGCGTTTATCCTGGGCATGGGCAAAGTCGGCGACCGGGTGGTCACGCTGATGGATGTGGACAAGGTGTTGTCGGGGGATGAGGTAGCCGCTGTGGCAAATGTCGGCTGAGAACGGGTTTTAGGTCGATCCGTCTGATCCGACCGATCAGGCCGGTCAAAAATCACAAAAAGGAAAGATGGAATATGAAATTATCTGCGAAAATAGGTGTTGGATTTGGATCCCTGATTCTGATTGCCGTCCTGTTGGGCGGGATCGCTGTCTTTAATATGCTCAAAGTGAGCAGTATTGCGCGGCATATGGTGGAGGCGGAGGTGCCGACGGTGGCGGTGGCCAACAATGTTGAGCGCTTCTCGCTGAGCACGATGTATGAGTTCCGTGGTTATCAGTTCACGGAACAGGCTGTCTACAAGGAACGCGGTGATAAGAATATTGAAGAGGTCTATGCCTATGCGAATGCGGCGATCAAGCTCGGGAATGAAAAGCACATTCCGGAATTGGTGACGGCGGCGACCGACGCGCTGAAGAAAGCCAAGGAGTACGGGGATCTAGCCGATGAGACGGATCGCCTCATCCATTTGCTCCAGGCGGAGCGGGTCAAACTGGGCACGGCTGGTGCGAGTGTGATTGATGAGGCAGATAAGTTTCTGCGTAGCCAGGAGGAATCGCTCAGGAAGGAAATCGCGGAAGGTGCGGAAGCCGCGAAGTTGGTTGAGCGGGCGGATAAGATCACCCAGATTAACAATTTGATCGACTTGGCAAACATCCTTCGACGCCTGAATTTCCAGGCGCAGTCGGAACGGAATCCGAAAATCATCGATGATGCCATGCCGAACTTCGAAAAGATGGATGCCATTCTCAAGCAAATCGAACCGACCGTCAGGCAGCCCGTGAACAAGCAACAGATGCAGGCGATTGCGACCGGGGCGCATGCGTACAAGTCATCCTTGCAGGAGATGATCCGGCTATGGAAAGAGCAGAATGAGATCGGAGCCAAACGCATGATTGTCGGGGGCGAAGTGCTCGATGTCGCGAAGAAGACTGCTGAATTCGGGATGAAGACGGTTGAGGGTGGCGCAGGTAATGCGGCTTCCTCGCTGGGGCTTGCATCCAACGTCATGATTGTGGGGCTCCTGATCGCATTTGCGGTTGGTATCGCCCTTTCAATTGTCATTACCCGCTCGATCGTCGGCCCGATCAGCAAGGTGATCGAGGGGCTTTCGTCGGGTGCCGAGCAGGTGACGTCGGCCTCGGGGCAGGTGTCGAGCGCGAGCCAGCAGTTGGCGGAAGGCGCGAGCGAGCAGGCCTCCAGCCTGGAGGAGAGCAGTGCGGCACTGGAGGAGATGGCCTCGATGACGCGTCAGAATGCGGACAATGCGGGCAAGGCCGACAGCATGATGGGCGAGTCGAAGAAGGTGGTGACGGAAGGCTCTCTGGCGGTTGCGCAGATGTCCAAGGCGATTGACCAGATCAAGCAGTCGGCGGGCGAGACGGCCAAGATCATCAAGACGATCGACGAGATCGCCTTCCAGACCAATCTGCTGGCGCTGAACGCAGCCGTGGAAGCGGCGCGTGCCGGTGAGGCGGGCAAGGGGTTTGCGGTGGTGGCCGAGGAAGTTCGCAATCTGGCCCGTCGTGCGGCCGATGCGGCGCGCAACACCTCCGAACTGATCGAGGGGTCGCAGAAGCAGGCCGATAGCAGCGTGATCGTTGCCGAGAACCTGAAGAAGACCTTTGTCGGGATCGAGGAGACCTCGGGCAAGGTGGCGGTACTGGTCAGCGAGATCGCGGCGGCCTCCAAGGAGCAGGCGCAGGGGATCGAGCAGGTCAACACTGGCGTGGCGGAGATGGACAAGGTGGTGCAGCAGAACGCGGCCAATGCCGAGGAAAGCGCCAGCGCCTCCGAGGAACTCTCGAGCCAGGCGCAGGAACTGAACGCGATGGTCGAGGAACTGCAGTCGATCGTCGGAGGTGCGGGTAGTTCGGTGGCGAAGGGATATGGCGCGGTGCGCCGTCCGACCGCGCAGCCTGTGCATCGGCAAATCCCGGCGCACAAGCCGGCGGCTCCCGCACGCAAGGCCGCGCCGAAAGCGCCAGCCAGGCAGATTACGCATACGGCGAAATCGGCCAAGCCGGAAGAAGTGATCCCGCTGGATGATGATGATCTGAGCCAGTTCTAAGCAAGGACGCTGGAATCTGGAAAACGCCGTCGCCTTCGGGCGGCGGCGTTTTTTTTGGACTATTCACCACCAAGAACAAAGACGGAAAACGAGTGGGCATTTGAATCGTCATCCGTTCTCGTCGCCGTTCTCGTCGGCCGGTGTACGAGAGCGGGCGACGAGAACGGAATACGAGTATGGAAAACAGGGAAGTTACTGGTCAGCCGCGGCCCTGGGGGTGCCCAGATGATGCATGTTGAAACTTTTATCTACCCACAGATTCTGCGGAAGACCCGTATTGGGTCTTCCGCAGAATCTGTGGGTATGTATGTTCGCGGGGTTCTGTCAAACT
>CAZSRU010000106.1:0-7434 GCA_964609395.1 uncultured Victivallales bacterium | reverse complement strand
AGTTTGACAGAACCCCGCGAACATACATACCCACAGATTCTGCGGAAGACCCGAATATCGGGATATTCCCTTGTTCCCGACTTAAACAGGCTTTACATTTCCCGCTGCGTTCGGGTATGGTTCCCGCCATGAAACTATCAATTGTGATTCCCGTCTACAACGAAGCGGCAACGCTGGACGAGATTGTCCGGCAGGTGACGGCCGTGGATACGGGCCTGGAGACCGAACTGGTGCTGGTGGATGATTGCTCGCGCGACGGGTCGTCCGACAAGCTGCGCCAGATCCAGGCGGCGCATCCGGAATGGAAGGTGCTCTTCCACGAGTATAACCGCGGCAAGGGCGCGGCGCTGCGCACCGGTTTCGCCGCCGCCACCGGGGACGTGATCCTGATCCAGGATGCCGATCTCGAATACGACCCGAAGGATTACCCGCGGCTGCTGGGACCGATCCTCGATGGTCATGCCGATGTGGTCTACGGCTCGCGCTTCATCGGCGGCGGCCCTCACCGGGTGGTCTACTTCTGGCATTCGCTCGGGAACCGCTTCCTGACGCTGGTCTCGAACATGATGACGGACCTGAACCTGACGGATATGGAAGTCTGCTACAAGGTCTTCCGTCGCGAGGTGCTGGCCAGCATCAGCCTGCTCGAGGACCGTTTCGGATTCGAGGTGGAGGTGACGGCGAAGATCGCCCGCGGTAAGCGCTGGCGCATCTACGAGGTTCCGATCTCGTACTATGGGCGCAGTTACGCCGAGGGCAAGAAGATCACCTGGAAAGACGGTGTCAAGGCCCTCTGGTGCATCCTGAAATACCGTTTCGCCAGCGTGAGGTAGGTGGCCAACAAGCCGCCTGCCCGCGGGGCGGTCGAAAACGAACGGGTAACTTTAATGTTGAGCCCAGTTGCGCTGCAACTGAGGCAGGGGGATGAGCTTACAATTCTGGAAATCCTCGCGA
Source organism: uncultured Victivallales bacterium (assembly GCA_964609395.1). Taxonomy (GTDB): domain Bacteria; phylum Verrucomicrobiota; class Kiritimatiellia; order UBA8416; family UBA8416; genus UBA8416. Next base: position 6,480 of record CAZSRU010000106.1, on the reverse strand, counting down.
CTATCGCAAGCAACCGTTCGCTTACAACGCAGAAGCCGCGCTAGCGGCGCGAGCGGGCTACAGAGATTGACGACGTGCAGATGGCGACAGGTGCTTCAAAATGACCACGTTATAGAAAATGGAGGCAAATCAATGACACATAAGGAACGGGTGCTTGCATCCCTGAACAATCAACCGGTGGACCAGTTGCCCTGCGAGGACGGCCTGTGGGCGGAAACCCAGGCGCGCTACGAGAAGGAAGGCTCGCTATTGCTTGGCGAGGATGTCTGCCGTCATTTCAACATGAGCTGGCGCGCAGGCGGCTGGCTGAACTCGACGGGCGATCTGGACTTCAAGGACCAGGTGCTGGAGGAGACCGAGGAGACCGTGCTCAAGCTCAACGGCAACGGTGCCAAGTTGCGCTGGTGGAAGAACAAGGCCGGAACCCCGGAGCATGTCGATTTCTCGGTCAAGGAGCGTCCGGAGTGGGAAGCGCTGATCAAGCCGCACCTCCTGAAGGTTGACCGCCGTCGTATCCCGTTCGCTGGCTACCGGTCCAGCAAGGCCCTGGCGCAGGTCGAGCAGCGGGCGTTCTGCTGGTCGGGGGTGGCCCCCTTCGAGCAGATGCATCCCGTGTGCGGTCATGAGTACATGCTCATGGGCATGGCGCTCGATCCCGACTGGGTCAAGGACATGGTCAACACGTTTGCCGATTTCACCATCATGCACCTCGAATTGCTCTTCGCCGAGGAGGGTGTGCCCGATTTCATTTTTTTCTACGAGGACATGGGATTCAAGGACAAGCCGTTCATGTCGCCGGCCATGTACGAGGATATCGTCCAGCCGGGACATGCGAGACTCTTCGACTATGCGCACAGCAAGGGCTGCAAGGTCATGGTGCATTCCTGCGGGTTCGTGGAACCGCTGGTTCCCGGCCTCGTCGCGGCCGGCATGGACTGCCTCCAGGCCATGGAGGTCAAGGCCGGGATGCACATGCCGCGGATTGCCGAGGCGTATGCCGGAAAAATCGCCTTCTGCGGCAATATCGATATCCGCAAGCTGGAAGCCAACGACCGGGATGCCATCAAGGCGGAACTGCATGCCAAGATCCTGCCGGTGCTCAAGGCCGGCTCCGGCTATCTGCTGCATACCGACCACTCCATCCCGCCGGGCGTTGACCATGACACGCTCAAGTGGTTCTTTGATTACGGCAGGACCGTCACGTTATGATGGGAGCTATAGACAATAGCGAGGGTGTGATCTCCGGGGTGCTGGGGCTGATCATGGCGGAGCGCCGGTCGGCCGTGGTGGCGGTCCGGGCGGCGGTCAGCGAGGCGGTGCTGGAAACAGCGGCGGCGCGACGGGTGCATCACAGCCTCAAGGCCCGGCTGCGGGTGGGTGGCGGCACCTGCATCATTGCGGAGATGAAGAAAGCCAGTCCCTCGGCGGGGGTGCTGCGTCCGGATTACGATCCGGCGGCGATTGCACGGGCCTATACGCGTCATGGGGCGGTCGGGCTTTCCGTGCTGACCGAACCCCTGCACTTCCTGGGCGACGAGTCGCATCTGCGGGCGGTGCGGGCGGTGACCGCGCTGCCGGTGCTGCGCAAGGATTTCATGTGCGACCCGTACCAGGTTACCGAGGCGGCGGCCTGGGGGGCGGATGTGGTGCTGCTGATTGCCGCCGCGTTGCCGGATGCGCTGATGCTCGCGCTTTACCAGCGGGCGCTGGCACTGGGGCTCGAGGTTCTGGCCGAGGTGCATACCGAGGCGGAACTGCAGCGGGTGCTGCCGCTGGGCGAGGCGGTGATCGGTGTCAACAGCCGCGATCTCAAGACGCTGAAGACCGATCTGGCGGTCGCGCACCGGCTGGCGGCATCGATTCCGCCGGACCGGATCTCGATTGCCGAAAGCGGTATTTCCCGGCGTGATCAGATCTTGGACCTTGAGGCTGCCGGTTATGACGGTTTCCTGATCGGCGAGGCCTTGGTCCGGCAGGACGACCCAGGCGGCGGTCTGGCGCTGCTGCGCGAGGAAGGATAGGGGTAAGGCGGCCACCCGGGGCCCGTGCGAAAATGAGTTGGTAACTGGAGTCGATGAAGCGGGTCGGGTAAGGTAATCCGTATGGGGTGTCGGGGTATTGGAAAAATCGCAATAGAAAAGGCGAGAGGCAATGAGCGAGAAAACACAACCACGCGGCTCGGCCATCCTGCGAGTGATTGATGTCGTGGCGAGGTTGCGTGGCGAGGACGGTTGCCCGTGGGACCGCAAGCAGACGCTCGAATCGCTGAAGCCCTTTCTCATGGAGGAATGCTGCGAGCTGCTCGAAGCCATCGAGCAGGGCGGCGTGGCGGCGCATCGCGACGAGCTTGGCGATGTGCTGCTGCAGGTGCTGCTACAGTCGCGGATCCGCGAGGAGAACGGCGATTTTGATTTCGAGGCGGTGGCCGGCCATCTGGCCGACAAGCTGATCCGCCGTCATCCGCACGTGTTCGGCGATGCCCATGCGGATACGCCTGAGGATGTCGTGCAGCACTGGACGCGGATCAAGCAGCAGGAGCGGGGCGGGGCGGATGCGCCGCCGCAGGCGACACTCGACGGCATCCCCTTGCAGCTTCCGGCCCTGCACCGCGCGCAGCGCATCCAGGAACGGGCAGGCAAGAAGGGGTTCGACTGGGATCGCATCGACGATGTCATCGCCAAGGTCGAGGAGGAACTTGCGGAAGTGCGCGAGGCCTTGGAGTCAGGCGATCCCGACGCGGTGGAGGGGGAGCTGGGCGATCTGCTTTTCGCGACGGTCAACCTCTGCCGGTTCCGCGGTGTGCATGCGGAGGGGGCCTTGCGGCGGGCGATCACGAAATTCACCAGTCGGTTCCATGAGGTCGAGCGTCGCCTGCTGGCGGCGGGACGGCGGCTGGAGGACTGTACGCTGGAGGAAATGGACCGGGAATGGGACCGCGTCAAGGCGGAGGCGGCATCATGAGTGTTTTCCGTACGCGGGGCGACGGACGCTGGTTCCCGTCGGATGCGGGCCGGTTGCGGGCGGCGGTCGAGGGGTTTGTCGCGGCGGCGGAAAGCCCAGCCGGTGGTGGGGCCGCCCTGGCGTCCGGTATCGCCCCGCACGCTGGCTATGTGTACTCCGGCGGGGTGGCCGGGCACACCTACCGTGCGTTGCAGGAATCGGCCCGGCAAGGGAACGGGCCGGATCTCGTGGTCGTGCTCGGTTTCTCGCACCGCGTGCCGTTCGAGGGGGTGGCCTGGCTGGATGCCGATGCCATCCGGACCCCGCTGGGGGATCTCGCGTCCGACCTCGCATTCATGGAGCAGGTACGGGACCGGCTGCCGGGCGTCTTCTTCGATATCGATCTGCATGACGGCGAACATTCGGCGGAAAACCAGCTTCCCTTCGTGCAGGTCGCTGTGCCGGGGGTGCCCGTGGCGGTCGGCCTGATTGGCGGACACGCCGCCGGTCAGCCCGAGGCGCTGGCGGGCGCGTTGCATGCGGCGTCTGCCGGGCGGCGGCTGTTCGTGCTGGCCAGCACGGATCTGCTGCACGATGCCGATTATGACCGGGTGCGGGCCAGCGATGCACGCACCCTGGGCATGATGGAAAGGCTTGATTCGGAGGGGTTGAATAAGGCATGGTCATACGGGACGCAGATCTGCTGCGGCATCGGGCCGGTACTGGCCTCGCTGGAATCGGCGCGTCTGGCTGGGTGCTGGCGTGGCCGGCGGCTATTCTACTGCAACAGCGGGGATATCGATCCATCAGGTCGCGGGCAGTGGGTGGTAGGCTACGGCTCGGTGGTGTTTGCATGCGATGATAAGGGATAAACGCGCAACGAAAGGCATGGCAATGGAATTGACAGAACAACAAAAGGCAACGGTCACCGCCTGGGTGGGGGAAGGATGCGGGCTTTCGGAGATCCAGCGCCGGATCACCAGCGAATTCGGGCTGCGGCCCACCTTCATGGATGTGCGCTTCCTGATCCTGGATCTCGGGCTTGAGATCAAGGACGCCTCCGCCAGTTGCTCGAAAAAGGCGGTCGAGGACGACGAGCCCATGGACGGGACGGATGACGCCGATGATGACGCCGATGAGGACGTCATGCCGGAAGAGGCTGCGAGTGGCAGTGGCGGCGTCACGGTCGAGGTCGACCGGCTGATCAAGCCAGGTGCGCTGATCAGCGGGACCGTGGTCTTCAGCGACGGCATGACGGCCATCTGGATGCTGGACCAGTCCGGGCGGCTTGCGCTGGACCCCGCGCAGCCCGGCTATCGTCCGGGCCCCGAGGATATCCAGGGCTTCCAGCGGGCACTGCAGCAAGAGATGATGAAGAAGGGGTACTAGCTCATGCCCAGGCCGATCAGGCTGATCGCGACGGATCTGGACGGGACGCTCGACGGCAACGGTTGCGCGATCTCGCGCTACCAGGATTTTGCCGAGCGGCTGGATCGGTACAAGCAACGCTACGGCGCGGAGTGGGCGGTCTGCACAGGGCGTTCGCTGCACAGCTTTGAATCGGTCCTGAAACCCCTGAAGACGTTCGGGATAGAGCCCAAATACGTGATCGTGCACCATGCGTACATCTACCGCCGGGGGCGCTTTGGCTACTGGCCGCATCTGCTTTGGAATGCGGGTATCTGCTTCCAGATCTGGTCCAGCTCGCTGTACCTGCGCGGGGCGCTTAACGAGTGGCATCGCATGGTACGGGGGATAAGCGATCACGTCACGACCGTGTTCCATCGGCGCAACCGGCTTTGCCTGCGGTTCCGCACCGAGGAGGCCGCCGAGGCCGCGGCAGCACTGCTGCGCGAGAAAGCCGCCGTTTTCAAGCTTTTGCGTGTATTCCATTACATGCTCGAAGTGGATGTCCGCACGGTTCCCTACACCAAGGGGATGGCGTTGAGCGAGCTGGCGCAGCGGCTTGGCATCCGGAATGCCGAGATCCTGGCGATCGGCAATGGGCATAATGACATCAGCATGCTCGACGGTGAGGCGGCGGGCGCGACGGGGTGTCCGGTCAATGCCGAAGTCGATGTGATGGAAACGGTAAGCCGCAACGGCGGGCATGTGGCGCAATCCCGCGGGCTGGACGGGGTGATCGAGGTGCTCGACGCCTGGCTGGATGATAATGTCAACAGCGAACTGCCGACATGGTGGACCCCAAACAAGCAGCAGAAGAACCCGAAATCGATGGGACGGCGGATGAATCATCCGGGGCGGCACCAGCACGCGCAATCGCCGCGGATGGCATTATGGCTGGGGGTGCTGGCGGGGTACACGGTACTGGTGGTGTTCGCCAGCTTCGGGGTAGTTCCCTTTTCCAGTCAGGTCATGAAACCGTTCACGGTGGTGGCGGGGCTGGTGGAGCGGGTGATGCAGATTCTGTCGTTGTAGTTTGAGACGGGGATCACGATTGGATTAGGATTAGGATTGGAATGATATGAGAACGGGATTCGTAGGTGGCGGGAAGATGGCGGAAGCGCTGCTTTCGGGCATGCTGGCGCAGAAGGTCTGCACGGCATGCGAGGTGCTGGTCAGCGACCGTGACGCGGGGCGCCGCCAGTGGCTGCGCGATCGCTACGGGGTGGAGACGCTGGAGCAGAACCTCGCGGTGGTGGAGCGCAGCGAGGCGGTGATCCTGGCGGTCAAGCCGCAGGATCTGGATGCGGTGCTCGACGAACTGGCCCCGTCCGCGTCCGGGCGGCTGTTCGTGTCGATTGCCGCCGGGCGGCGACTGGCGTATTTCGAGTCGCGCCTGAGCGGGGCGCGCGTGGTGCGGGTGATGCCGAACCTGGCCTGCCAGGCGGGCGAGGGTATGAGCGCCTGCTGCGGGGGAACGGGGGCGACGGCGGCGGATACCGCGCTGGTGCGGCGGATGTTCGAGAGCTGCGGCCGCGTGGTGGACCTGGATGAATCCTTCTTCGACACCGTCACTGCCCTGAGCGGATCGGGGCCCGCGTTCTTCGCGTTTGTGGTGCAGGTGCTGGTTGAGGCGGCCATCGCGCAAGGCATGGCGGCGGCAACGGCGCTGGAACTGGCGCTACAGACCATGCGCGGTTCGGCCACGGTCATGATGCAGGGCGGGATAGCCCCCGTCGATTTCATGGCCAGCGTGGCGTCCAAGGGTGGGACAACGGCCGCCGGCCTGGCCGTGCTCGAAAGCAGCGATCTTCGGAATGTCCTGCAGGCCACGCTCGACGCGGCGGCAAGGCGCAGCACCCAGCTAAGCGCCTGATGAAATGTTGGGGCAAAAGTTTCATTTCTGAAAAAAGGGGTTGCAATTCCCCCAGGATCCGCTACATTATGCGGACGTTTTGAGAATATCGACGCGAGCGTAGCTCAGTGGTAGAGCTCCACCTTGCCAAGGTGGACGTCGAGGGTTCGAATCCCTTCGCTCGCTCCATTTTCCAGACTGCTGGAGGTGTAGCTCAGTTGGAAGAGCAGCTGACTCTTAATCAGCGGGTCGTGGGTTCGAGCCCCTCCACCTCTACCATT
>CAZSRU010000105.1:0-7569 GCA_964609395.1 uncultured Victivallales bacterium | reverse complement strand
TTTGTTTTTGTATTATTCCCCCGAAACGGCGCAACGAAACAAAATCACACCCCATTAGAAACCTCCGATTAATCCGTGATTGAAGTCTACCGCCAGATTCATTATGGTTACAACCCTAATCGGCCTACGAGACACCCGTTGACCAGGACAAGAACAAGCAGGATCGCATGAATACTCGCATCTACCTGTCCCCACCGCACATGGGCGGGGCGGAACTGGATTTCATCCACGACGCGTTCAGCAGCAACTGGATCGCACCGCTCGGGCCGAACGTGGACGGTTTCGAGCGCGACATCGCCGCCGCCACCGGGCGCAAGGGCGGGGCCGCGCTCTCCTCGGGCACCGCCGCGATCCACCTCGCCATCAAGGCAGCGGGCGTGCGCCGGGGCGACGTAGTGCTCTGCTCCTCGCTCACGTTCTCGGGCACCTGCAACCCGATCCTCTACGAGGGAGCCATCCCCGTTTTTGTCGATGCCGAACCCGGCACCTGGAATCTATGCCCCGACCTGCTCGAGCAGGCTATCACCCGCCTCAAGGCACGCGGCATCCGCTGCAAGGCCGCGATCGTCGTCGACCTCTACGGGCAGAGCGCCGACTACGACCGCATCATCCCCCTGCTGGAGCGGGAAGGGATCTGCCTGATCGAGGACGCCGCCGAGGCCCTCGGTGCCCGCTACCGCGGCCGCCCCTGCGGGGCATTCGGCCGCATGGGCATCATCTCCTTCAACGGCAACAAGATCATCACCACCTCCGGCGGCGGCATGCTGGTGGCCGACGACGAGGCACTCCTCCAGCAGGCTCGCTTCCTGGCGACGCAGGCGCGCGACAGCGCCCCGCACTACCAGCACAGCCAGCTTGGCTACAATTACCGCATGTCAAACATCGTGGCCGGGATCGGGCGTGGGCAGATCCAGGTGCTGCGCGAACGCGTGAGGCGCAAGAAGGAAATCTTCGGCTCCTACCGGGACGCCCTGCGCGACATCCCCGCGATTGCATTCATGCCGGTGTCCGCGAACGGCGATCCGAACTACTGGCTGACCGTGGTCACCATCCGCCCCGATGCCGCCTTCTCCCCCGCCGGTCTGATCCGCGCCCTGGAGGCGGACAACATCGAAGCCCGCCCGGTCTGGAAGCCGATGCACCTGCAACCGGTTTTTCGGATCACGCCGCTGGACGGCAACGCCCCGCTGCCGTCAACAGCCGACGCCCCGCCCTACCCCGCCTTCGCGGCAATCAACGGCGTCGCCGAGGATCTGTTCAACCGCGGCGTCTGCCTGCCCTCCGGCACGGCCATGACCGAGGCCGACCTGCAGCGGGTCATCACCATCATCCGCCACACGGCAAACGCGTAAACGAACCTGGAGAAGAACATGAAGGTCACCCAAGTCTCGCTGATCCCCTCCGAACAGGCCACTGCCGCCGGACGCCCCGCCCTGACCCCGGAACTGCTGGCCGCCAGCGGGGCACGCTACTCGCGCAACAACGAGGGGCTGGAAGCCATCCTGGCCAAAATCGATCCCGGCAGCATGGACCGCTCGGTGGACGCCATCTTCCGCCTGATCGACTACGGGCACCAGTCCATCGCCGACATGGTGCCGGTCGCGATCTTCATCGACGACATTTCCATCTGGCTGGCCTACCACGTCTGGTCGCTCTGCCCGACCGCCGGCGGCCAGGAATCCTCCACGCGCTATATCAAGCTCGACCCCGAGGCCGTGATCGCCCCCGAGCGACTCGGGATTCCCGCCGAGCGCCAGCCCGAGTGGCGGGCGCAGATGCGGGAGGCGTTCGATGCCTACAGCCAGGCCCTGGACCTCTGGCAGGCCATCGGCGAGCAGTGCCCGGCACTGACCGCCATCCCGGCAGAGCTGCTGGCCGACAGCAGCGACAAGGCGCGCAAGACCGTTGACCGGATGCAACGCAACTTCCGCTTCGACCGTGCCCGCTACTACATTCCCGCCGCGGCCTCCACCAACATGATGCTCGTCATGTCCGCCCGCGGCTGGACCCGCCTCTGCCAGCACCTTTGCTCCCACCTGCTGGCGGAAGCCCGCGAACTCGGCGACGCCCTGCGCGGCGAGCTCGCCCTCTCCGCCCCCCGGCTGATCAAGCACGCCTGCCGCTGCGAGGGCATCGCCTCCGGTATCGCGTCCGAATTCAACCGTCTCTACCGCCATGCGGACGCCTGCGGCCTGCCAGCCTCCCTCATGCCCGACAACCCGAGTACCGCTTGCCCGGCGGACGTGGCCCTGGACGTGCAGCTGCCACCGGACTGGGAAACCGGACGCTTTGCCGGCGATCTCCAGACACACGACAACCGCTACGGCTGGATCGGCAGCCAGTTGCAGCGGACCGTCGTGCGTTGCAATTGGCGCGCCATCGCCATGGCCGAGATCCGCGACATGAACCGGCACCGCACCGGCAGCAAATACTGTCCCCTGATGCCGGTCGGTTTCTATGCCGCCATCGAGCAGCTCCCGAAGGTGGCGGGCGACCCGGTCAACAGCCTGGCCGAGAAGATACGGACCCTGACGACTACCGGGCGCCGGCTTACCGCGCAGGCCCTTGAACTGCTCGCCACCGGCGACCCCACCGCCATCTACACCACCCTACTGGGGACGCAATTCGCATTTGAACGGGTGACCCCTGCCGACAAATTCATCTACGAGGCGGAACTGCGGACCGGCCTGGGAGCCCATTTCCGGTATGCCCGGCACTACAAGGATGCGCTGAACCTGTGGTACGGTCGCTATCCCGAAACACGGGGTCTGATCCTCGAGGGTAATGCCGAACCGGAATAGCCGTGGAATTATTTTTATTTGGTTGTTGACCTTTTCCCGGCCAAGCCTCACATTACTGCCAGCAATTGCACGATAGCAGTTGCAAATCCGGTGCACCTTTCTCGTGTTATGGAATGGACTCCGACTAAATCAACTCATGACACAAGACAAGCGAGGGACACATGGACATCTACGTAGGCAACCTGCCGTACGACGTAACCGACAACGATCTGCAGAAACTGTTCGAACAGTATGGGCAGGTTGAATCCGCACGCGTGGTGATGGATCGCGACACTGGCCGGGCCAAAGGCTTCGGCTTCGTGACGATGAACGATCGCGCTGAGGCCGAGAAGGCCATTGCCGCGACGAACGAAATGGATATGAACGGCCGTGCGCTTCGCGTCAACGAGTCCCAGCCCAAGCCGCGCGATAGCCGCGGTGGTGGCGGATTCGGCGGCGGCGGCGGTGGCGGATTCGGCGGCGGCAAGCCCCGCAGCGGTGGCGGCGGCGGCAGCCGCTGGTAACCGTTAACGCGGAACAGCAACGGCGGCCGGAGAAATCCGGCCGCCGTTTTTTTGTGCCCCGGCGCCGCCGTGCGGCATCCTGCTTTGTAAGCGGACGCTTGTTTGCCATGCCTGCGGGGATTTGCGAAATCGTACGCGCATCCCGTTGCCTCAGTTGCAGCGCAACTGGGCTACATGTAAGTTAAGGTAGGGCGGGGCATCCATTCCATGTCTTGACTATGCAAATGCCCGGGCGGCACGACCAGCACACCCGGCGGGCACGTTCCACCAAAACAGTTGCGAACGTGCCCTCACACGGAGCCCCGCTGGCGACCTGCCTACTTGTCGCCGTACTTGATCTCGGCAGCCGTGCGCAGGCTCTCGATGTAATCCTGCACCACGGTCTGCTTTTCCTGCATGGCAAGCTGCTCGCTGATATCGGCCTTGACCTCTTCCAGCTTGCGCTCTCCAGCCTCGGCCTTCTCGGTCACCTGGACAATGTGATACCCGAACGGCGTCTCGATCACCGGCCCGACCGCATTGATTTCCTGCGAGAATGCCGCTTCCTCGAACGCCGGGACCATCTGCCCGTGCGAAAAAGTTCCCAGATCGCCGCCGCGCTTGCCGCTCGGGCAGTCGGAATGCTCGGTCGCCGCCGCCTCGAAGGTCACGGTACCCTCCTCGACCTGCTTGCGGATGCCATCGATCTTGGTCTTGGCTGCGGTCTTCGCCGCCTCGTCCGCACCTTCGTCGAGCTTTACCAGGATATGGCGGGCCCGCACGGATGCCGGCAACGTGAACGTCTCCTTGTTCCCCTCGTAGTAGGCCGCAATCTGCTCATCCGAAACCGCCGGCACGGCGGCGGTCTTGGCTTCCAGCAGCTTGCGGATCCGGATGTCGGCCGCGACATCGCCACGCAGCTTGTCCATCGCGATACCGCGCTCCTGCATGATCCCCTCGAGGGTCACGTCCTCGGGCAGGGTGCTGCGGATACCCGTGATGAACTCATCGACCTCGGCGTCGCTCGCCTCGATCTTCTCGGCAACGGCAGCCGACGAGAGCAACTGCTGGCTGACAAAACGGTCTACCACGCGCGATTCCATCTGCTGGCGGATCATGCCGGCCTGCTCAGGCGGCATCGAGGCGAACTGCGGCGAGGCGGTGATCATGTCCAGTTCCTTGTCGAGTTCGGCGCGCGTCAGCGTCTCGCCATTGACCGTCACCACATCGGACGCAGGCGCCTGGGCTGACACACCGGGAATCGCCACTGGCGCGGAAACGGGAGCGTCGTGCCCGCTCGCGCAACCGACGGCGCAATCCGTCTTGGTTTCCTTGCAACCTGCCACAACACCGACGGCCACCACGGCCGCGCACATGACCACCATGTTCCTCATCTGCATCCTGTCATCTCCTTTTTCGACTACGGTTTCAAACAACGGGGGCAAAGTCTACCACGTCACCCCCCCCATTAGCAACCCGCATTTGCAACACCCGATCGGGCAATCGGGCAGGGTGTGGTTCCTTGCAGTTGACAAACGCGATTGAGAGGCTGTATTGTCTCAATCCCGCTGGCCATGCGCCGGTGGTAAAAAACTTGAACATACCGAGGCCGAAGGGAAATCACCGTCATGATCCGCACGCCGATCCTCAAACCGCTGCTGTATACACTCGCCATCGGCCTTTGCCTCGCCGGCGGCGTCGTGCTGCGCTTCACCGATCTCGAGGCGGATCCGCCACTCCAATTCAGCTCGTCCGCCGGATGCACCTTTGACGGCCAGTCCAACGCGCACGGGGCGCGCAGCTATGTCCGCTTCGGCACCCTGCGCCCGGACGAATGGGACACGTTCCTTTACAGCCCGACCTATACCCTGCTGCAGATCCCGTGGTTCAAGGTGTTCGGCACCGGCCTGTGCAGCACCAACGCCTTCGCCGCCATGTGGTCCACGATCGCCATGCTGCTGGCCGTGCTGCTTTTCCGGCATCAGGGGCCGCTGGTCATGCTGGCGGCCTCGCTGTTCTTTGCCTTTGAATTCCTCGGCATCCAGCTCGGGCGTGTCGGACTCGTGGAGAATCTTGTCATCGTCTGCATGCTGGCCTCGCTCTGCTGCCTGGAGATCCGCCGCCACGCCGCTACCGGCATGTTCCTGGCCGGACTGTTCGCGATGGCGGCGGTCATCACCAAGGCCATCGTCCCGTACTTCCCGCTGGCCGCGATGACAGGGGTCCTCTTCCGCGCCTGGCAGGACGGACGGCGCGAGGGGCGCATCACCCGCTGCCTGCTTGCCCGCACGGGGCTATACCTGCTCGGCATCCTCTGCGCATTCCTGCCCTGGCTGCTGTTCTACCGCCTGCCGAACGCGGAGGCAATCCGTGACTTCGGCGGCGAGTGGGTCAAAAGCACGATGCCGCATTCGATGGGACAGGCTCTCGCCGGGATGACGACAACCTCGCTCTTCTTCAATATCGGCAAGATACAGAATCTCTGGATACTGGCCTTGCCGGCGCTGGCCGCCATTGCAGCCCTGCTGGTCCTGCGTCCGAGGCGGCTCACCGCCTCCGGCGTGGCCCTGGCCGCCTGGCTGGTCGGCGGCAGCCTGTTTGTCGCCCTGCTGCGCGCCAATCCGCTCCGTTACGCCTTCCCCCTGCTGCCGGCGGTGTACGGCATCATCGTCTACGGGTTCGCCCTCCTGATGGGCAGCCGGTCGCTGACTATACGCGAGGGATGGAAGAACGCAGCTGTCGACCTTCCCGCCATCCTGGCCTGCACGCTCTTCATCCGCTACTTCGTCCACTACCGTCCGGGGTTCTCATTGATGCCCCTGCTGCCGGGCGCCCTCCCTCGAATCTGGGAACTGATGCTGGCCTGCCTGCTGCTTGCCGCGCTCGGCTGGGGACTCTTCCGCACCGTCTTCTGGCTGGCACGGCGATCCACCCAGCCGTTACCATTCTGGCTGAAAGCGGTCGTGGCCCTGACCGTGGCGGTTCATTTTGCCGAGCAGAACAAGGAGGCACTGCGGCAGCGCTCTCGCCAGCGGCAGCATACCATCGTGCAGGTCAGCCGGATGCTGGGCGAGAAATACCCCGGCATGATCATCGCCGGCACGTCCGCCTGTACCGCCGTGATCGAGAATGACGGCAAAGCCATCCGCGTAACCCGGCCCGAATGGTGCAACTGGGACAACCCCTTCGAGCGGTTCGGCATCACCCACACCTTCATTTCCGACTATGCGGGCGAGGCCTCGCGCTACTTCCGGCTCTATCCCGAGGCGATGACCAATGCCGTCTACCGCGAATCGGTCAATGTCTGCGGCTTCACCTACAAGATCTACGAGACACCGGCATACCGCCGCCCGTGATCGGCCTCCGGTTCCCGACACCCCAAAAAACGCCAACCCTGCAACTTCTGCCTTGCTTTTTGCCGCCGCTACACCCATAACATGCACCCGTAACGTCAACCCTTCCAGATGAGGATACCATGCAAACGGATAAGAAGCCCCTCCCCAACGTCCAGCACCAGAACGATGTCGAAGCCCTGAAAGCCTGGGTTGGCAGACACGGCAGCCATGCCGTGACCGCCGTGCTGGCCGCACTGATCGTGCTGGCCGCCCTGCACCTGCTCCATACACGCGCCAGCCAGCGCGAGGTCGAGGCGAACCGGCGACTGTCAACCGCCCAATCGGCCAGCGATTTCGAGGGCGTCCTGGCAGACTTCGCGAAGTCGGATGTCGCCCCGCTGGCCAAACTGGCACTGGCCAAGCTCAATTTCGACAATGCCAACTACGAAGTCGCACTCTTGCAGTACGAGCAATTCCTGGCGCAGTGGCCCGATCACGCGATGAACAAGACCGCCGAACTGGGGCGGGTCTTCTGCATCGAGGCGCGCGGCCACAACGACGCCCTGAAGGAAGCCACCGCCGCGTATACCACCTTTGCCTCCGCCAACCCGGACGACTCCCTTGCCCCCCAGGCACTCTTCGGCCAGGCGCGCTGCCTGGAACAACTCGGTGAACTCCCCCAGGCACGGGCCATCTACGAGGATTTCATCACCCGCCATCCGGCCAGCCTCTGGACCCTGCGGGCCGAGGAATTGCTGAACGCCGTGCAACGCCGCCTCGACCGCGCGACACCGCAGTCGTAACCGCCCATGGGGGCCAAACGGGGAATGAGCGTTTGTCTCCTCCAGGCCGCTTTACACGTCTACCTGGTGCACCTCTGGCGACCCGCCGAATCATAGGGCTGATTCACGTGTGATCTAATTGTTTATTTATAAATCGGTTAGAAATTAA
>CAZSRU010000104.1:0-7876 GCA_964609395.1 uncultured Victivallales bacterium | reverse complement strand
GCCAGTTTGACAGAACCCCGCGAACATACATACCCACAGATTCTGCGGAAGACCCTTCAGTTTGAAGAATAGGGATGCCCCATCTGCCTTTCACGAATCATTGCCGGGCAGGTCGTCGTCAGTCGGGTCCTTAAGCAGGGCCATCATGACGTTGTCGATCGCTTCGAGGGCGGCTTCAATCTGCAAATCCACCGGATCCATTTCCGCCATCCGGGCAGATGGCGTGGACTTCGGTGACCATCGGGGCAGGTAGAGGCTGGCACCTAGGGCAATCATGGCGGCAGCCGCGGCGGCAATCCCGAGCGCGGGCAGTCGGAACCAGATCAACGCCGGGATGTCACTCTTGTGCGCCTGATCGTCTGCCGCTCGCCTGATGCGCTCCAGGACGTACGGGGAGGGGGGTGGTGTGCCGGCCGTGGCCTGTTGCCAGGTCTTGCGCAGGTTTTCCTGATCTTCCGCCTGTTCACGGACCGACGGATCGGTTGCCAGCAGTACCGACAGACGCTCCTGGCCATTGGCGGACAGTTCTCCGCTTTGGCTTAGGTACAGCATTTTCTCGATTTCATTTGGCGTTTTCATGCTTAACTTCTCCTGTCTATAACTGCGCGTAATCATCGGCCAGTGTTTTCCTGAGTTTGTCGAGGGCATAGCTCATACGGGCCAGCGCCGTGTTGATCGATGTCTTCTGGATGCGGGCGATGTCCTTGAACGGCAGGTCGGCCTCCATGCGCATCAGGAATACCTCGCGCTGTTCCGGCGGTAGTTGTCCGACCGCCTTGCGGATGCGGTGGTGCATGTCCTGTTCCTGCAGGGTATCTGCCGGTGACGGGGACTCCGTCCCGCTCTGGTAGGCGAGTCGGTCCGTTGTATTCTCGTCATCCATGAACACCTCCGGTTTGCGCCGCCTGGATCGGTCAATCACCAGATTATGCGCGATCCGGAACAGCCAGCTAAGGAAACGGTGGTCCCGGTAGCGCGACAAGTTGTTGATAGCCTTGAACCAAACCTCCTGGAAAATCTCCTCCGCATCCTCGTTATGGTTTGTCATACGCAGGATGAATCCGAAAAGAGGCCGGCGATAACGCTCGACCAGTTCGCTGAGTGCTTCCGTGTCGCCTTGGCGATAGCGTTCGATCTGTTCCGTGTCGGTTACCGTCTGCATCGCATCCACATCCCCGATTCTCCCGTGTCCTATTCCATATAACGCGGATTCTAGCATTTTATTGCTGTCATGACAGATTATATGAAGACAGGCATGTGTTTTTCCTTTCCTGGCCAAGGAAGGGCATGTACAATCCAATGTAGTCGCATGGGGTAAATGCTTTCAGAGAGTAGGTCCTGTATGCAATTGAGGCAAAACAGCTATGGTTACGTCAGTTTGCTGACGTTCTGCACACATCTGGCGGGTCGCTGGCGGCGTTTCCGCGTGTCCGGTGCTGGTGCGGTGCTGTTGTGCGTCTGCGCGGTCCTGCTGGGTGGGTGCTCCCGTTTCCGTCCTCCGGCAGGCGTGAAACCACAGACCGTGACGATTCTGACGACCGGCTACTGCAAGTGCGGGGAATGCTGCGGTTGGAGTCGTAACTGGCTCCTGCGTCCGGTCTACGGCTACGGTCCGATGAAGGGCAAACCCAAAAAGATAGGGCAGACCGCCAGCGGCGTCCAGGCCGGGCGTGGCACGATTGCCGCCGATACCCGCCTTTATCCCTTCGGGACGATCATGTATGTCGAAGGCTATGGCTACGGCAGGGTGGAGGATCGTGGCGGCGACATCAAGGGCCAGCATATAGACCTCTTCTTCCGCACTCACCAGCAGGGGCTGGAGTGGGGACGAAAAACGCTTAAGGTCAAGGTCTGGTTGCCGTCGAAATAGGTAAGCCGACCTCACGAGCGGTAATTCGGTGCGTCCTTCATGATCTTGATGTCGTGCGGGTGCGATTCACGGACGCCTGCCGACGAGACACGCACGAATTTCCCGTTCCGCTGGAGCGCCGCGATGTCACGGCTGCCGCAGTAGCCGAGCGCGGAGCGGAGTCCGCCGCAGAACTGGGTCATGACGCTCTTGACGGTACCGGCGTAGGGCACGATTCCCTCGATCCCCTGTGGAACCAGGTTGGCGGCATCGACATTGGCCTGTCCATAGCGCTCGCGGCTGCCAGCACCCTGCTGCATGGCGGCAAGGCTGCCCATGCCGCGATAGGTGACGTACTGCCGGCCTTGGTGGATGATTTTCTCGCCGGGGCTCTCTTCCGTGCCCGCCAGGATGGAACCGAGCATGACACTGTCAGCCCCAGCCACTATAGCCTTCGGCACATCGCCGGAATGCCGGATACCGCCGTCGGCCACGATGGGCAGCGATCCTTTGAGTGCCGAGAAGGCGGCATGGATGGCCGAGATCTGCGGTACGCCGACACCGCAGACCACGCGGGTCGTGCAGATCGAACCGGGGCCGATGCCGACCTTCACAGCATGGGCTCCCGCATCACGCAGGGCGATGGCCGCTTCCCCGGTGGCAATGTTGCCGGCGATGATGTCAATTCCCGGATAATGCTTGGCGATCCACCGTGTCATGCTGATCACCCCTTCGGAGTGTCCATGCGCGCTGTCGACCACGATCACGTCCACCCCTTCCTCGGCCAGGGCTTCCACGCGGGGTTCATTGTTGGGACTGACGGCGGCCCCGACGCGTAGCCGGTATTTCGAATCGCGGTTGTACATCGGCTCTACGTTGCGCACCAGCGTGCTGACGTCGGTGAAGCTGTACAGCCCGACCAGCTTGTTGTTGTCGACCAGCGGGAGCTTGCCGATCTTGTTGCGCATCATGATGTCGTAGGCCGTCTGCAGGTCGGTATCCGGCGGGGCGGTAATCACATTGCGGGTCATCACCTTGCGGACGCTGTCGTTGCGGTTCTCGGCGTAGCGTATGTCGGTCGAGGTCAGGATGCCGACGACATGGCCGTTCTCGTCCAGAATCGGGAAGCCGTTGAAGGAGAAACCGCGTTCCTCGCGGCGTTGCCGGACGGTTTCGAGCGTGTCGGTGTCGCGGAAGGTGATCGGGTCGCGGATCAGCCCGTGCAGGTAATGCTTGACCACGCCGACCTTCTTTGCCTGTTCCTGGGCAGAGAGGTTCTTGTGGATGATCCCGATACCGCCGAGCAGGGCCATCGCGGCGGCCATGCGGCTTTCCGTGACGGTATCCATGGCGGCGCTCACGAACGGCATGTTGATGTCGATACGGGATGTCAGCCGGGTTTTGATGCTGGTCTGGTCCGGCAGGAAATCCGCGTACTGGGTGATCAGCGACACATCGTCGAAAGTCAGGCCCTCGAAGATGAACTGCTTCATGAAATCGGCAACGTAGGTGTTCTCTTGCATCGTCAAACTCCTTTACGCCCAAGCGCGGGCATTTGCCGTCAGTTTTCTAGCGGTGTACCCCCGCGAATGCAAGCAAAAAACAGCAAAAACTCAATTTATTGCGGTCGGTGATATACCGTTTTCACCTTGCGATATTCGCATGTTTGTGCAATAAAGCAGGGCGATGACCACATCCTCCGACATAACATATCCGCAAAGGGCGTCTTCCAAGCCTCTCGTTCTCAGGGAACGCGATATCGAGGATGCGTTTATCGAGAAGTTGCGCGATCTTAAATACACCCTTCGCGACGACATCCGCGACCGGGCCGCCCTCGAGCAGAACTTCCGCCAGAAGTTCGAGACCCTCAACCGCGTTCGCCTTACCGACGGTGAGTTCCAACGCCTGCTCGACGAGCTGATCACCCCGGACGTCTTTACCGCCGCGCGTGTCCTGCGAGAGAAGAACGACTTCACCCGCGACGACGGCACCCCTCTTTCCTATACCCTCGTCAACATCAAGGACTGGTGCAAGAACGACTTCGAGGTCGTCCACCAGCTCCGCATCAACACCGACTACAGCCACCACCGCTTCGACGTCATCCTTCTCATTAATGGCGTCCCTGTCGTCCAGGTCGAACTCAAGACCCTCGGCGTCAGCCCGCGCCGCGCCATGGAGCAGGTTGTCGAGTACAAGAACGATCCCGGCAATGGCTACACCCGCACGCTCCTCTGTTTCATCCAGCTCTTTATCGTCAGCAACCGGACCGAGACGTTCTATTTCGCCAACAACAACGCCCGGCACTTCGCCTTCAATGCCGCCGAGCAGTTCCTCCCCGTCTATCGCTTCGCCAACCGTGACAACAGCCCCGTCGCCCACCTCGACGACTTCGCCGACCGCTTTCTCCCGAAGTGTACCCTTGGCCGCATGATCAGCCGCTACATGGTCCTCATCCAGAGCGAGCAGAAGCTACTCATGATGCGGCCCTACCAGATCTACGCCGTCGAGGCCATCGTCGAATGCATCGAGCAGGACAACGGCAACGGCTACATCTGGCACACCACCGGCAGCGGCAAGACCCTCACATCCTTCAAGGCCGCCACCCTCCTCAAGGACAACCCCGCCATCGACAAATGCCTATTCGTCGTGGACCGCAAGGACCTCGACCGGCAGACGCGCGAGGAGTTCAACCGCTTCCAGGAAAATTGCGTCGAGGCGAACACCAATACCGCGACCCTCGTCAACCGCATGCTCTCCGACGACAAGGCCGACAAGGTCATCGTCACCACCATCCAGAAGCTCGGCCTCGCCCTGGACGAGAACAGCAAGCGCAACCAGCAGCGGGCCGCCAATGGACACGAGACTTTCACCCAGCGCCTCGAATCCCTGCGCGAGAAGCGTTTTGTCTTCATCTTCGACGAATGCCACCGCTCCCAGTTCGGCGACAACCACCAGGCCATCAAGGACTTCTTTCCCCGCGCCCAGCTCTTCGGCTTTACCGGCACGCCCATCTTCGAGGATAACGCCTCCCGCGTTCAGATCGCGGATGACCAGGCATCCTTCCGCACCACCGTAGATACCTTCCAGCGCGAGCTGCACAGGTACACCATCACCCACGCCATCGAGGACAAGAACGTCCTGCGCTTCCATGTGGACTACTTCCGCCCGGACGGCGAGAATACCCCGGCGCGGGGCGATTCACTGACCAAGGAGAAAATCGTCGCGGCCATCCTCGCCAAGCACGACACCGCTACCCACAACCGCCGCTTCAACGCCCTCTTCGCCACCGCCTCGATTGACGACGCCATCGAGTACCACGACCTTTTCCTCGACATCCAGACCAAGCGGCAGGCTGCCGACCCCGACTTCATCCCGCTCAAGGTCGCCTGCGTCTTCTCCCCTCCCGCCGAAGGCAACAAGGACGTGCAGCAGCTCCAGGAGGATCTGCCGCAGGAGAAGGCCGACAACGAGAAGGACCCCGACCGCAAGAAGGCTGCCCTCCGCGCCATCATCGAGGCCTACAACACCCGCTACGGCGCCAACCACTCTGTCGGCGAGTTCGATCTCTATTACCAGGATGTCCAGAAGCGCATCAAGGAGCAGAAGTTCCCCAACGCCGACCTCCCTAAGAGAGGGGGCGAAAAGATCGATGTCACCATCGTCGTGGACATGCTCCTCACCGGCTTCGACTCGCAGTACCTCAACACCCTCTATGTTGACAAGACCCTCAAGCACCACGGCCTCATCCAGGCATTCTCCCGCACCAACCGCGTCCTCAACGCCACCAAGCCCCACGGACAGATCCTCGACTTCCGCCAGCAGCAGACCGCCGTGGACGCCGCCGTCATCCTCTTTTCCGGCGTCGATAACGGCACCAAGGCCCGCGAGATCTGGCTCGTGGAATCCGCTGACAAGGTCGTTGTGAAACTCAAGGACGCCCTCGGTAAACTCGGTGACTTCATGCAATCGCAGGGGCTCGAGCCCGTACCCGAAGCCGTCCCCGCCTTGAAAGGCGACGACGCCCGCGCTGCCTTCATCGAGCGCTTCCGCGAGGTCCAGCGCCTCAAGACCCAGCTCGACCAATACACCGACCTGCCGCCCGCGACCGCGGCCACCGTCGAAAAGCTTCTCCCCGTGAATCAGCTCAACGCCTTCCGCGGCGTCTACCTCGAAACCGCCCAGCGGCTCCGTGCCGAGCAGGGCAGGGGAGGCGCCGCGCCCGATCCTGCCGTGGATCAGCTCGACTTCGAGTTCGTCCTCTTCGCCTCTGCCGACATTGACTACGACTACATCATGGCCCTGCTTGCCCGGTTCTCCAACGAGACACCGGAAAAGCTGAAAATGAACCGCGAACAGCTCATCGGCGTTATCCAGGCCGACGCCAAGTTCATGGACGAGCGCGACACCATCACCGACTACGTCCGCACCCTCAAAGCCGGCCAGGGACTCGACCAGAAGGAAATCGAAGCCGGCTACCGCCGCTTCCGCGACGAACGCCACGCCGCCGAATTGGCCGCCGTCGCGCAGAAGCATAAACTCGCCCCGAAAACCCTCGAAACCTTCGTGGATGCCATCCTCCAGCGCATGGTCTTCGACGGCGAGCAGCTCACCGAACTGCTCGAACCCCTGGGGCTGGCGTGGAAAGCCCGCCGCGACGCCGAACTCGCCCTTATGGCCGACCTCGTGCCCCTGTTAAAGAAACGCGCTGCCGGCCGCGACATTTCAGGATTGAACGCGTATGAATAATGAAATCTCACACGAAGGCACGAAGCCACGAAGGGATGTGGAAGAGCTTTCCAGTATCGTGGTGGATTGTGGCTATAAGCTGCATGTGGAGGCAGGGCCCGGGCTGCTGGAGTCCGTTTATGAAATTGTTCTGGCCAAAATGCTGCTCGGGCAGGGACTTGAGGTGAAACGCCAGGTGCCTGTGCCCATTCGGCTGATGGGGATGACTTTCGATGAAGGTTTCCGTGCCGATCTGCTGGTGGAGGATCGACTGCTGGTGGAATTGAAGTCGGTGGAGAACCTCGCCCCGGTCCATTTCAAGCAAGTCCTCACCTACCTGCGCCTCCTCAATCTTCCACTCGGACTTCTGATCAATTTCGGCTTGCCGACGTTCAAGGACGGCTGCAAGCGCATCGTCAACGGCCCCCAATCCTTCGTGAATTCGTGTCTTCGTGTGAATCAGAACCACGGCATGGAAACGCACACGAAGCCACGAAACCACGAAGATAAGAACGGAGGCAACGGATGAATACGCCCTTCGTGCCTTCGTGTCTTCGTGCGAACCATTCTCCTGACGACCGGATAATGGGGGAGCCCGAACATATGCTCGTCTTCGAGCCCCCGTCCGCATATTCCGTCCTTCCCGCCCGCGAAGATCTCCACACCGAGTTCAAGGAGGCCCGTTCCGGGCTGCCGGGAAATCTTTGCGATACCCTCTGCGCGTTCCTGAATACGGATGGCGGAACGCTGTATCTCGGCGTCGGCGACAAAGGCGAGGTGCTGGGGCTTGAACCGGAACAGATCGAGCGGTTTGACCAGCTCGGCTCCGGCGTCCTCAACATCCACAAATACTGGCCCATTTACGCCACGGGCGCTGAACCCATCTTTCGCGAAACCCACCACGGCTTTGAACTCATCCTCCCTTTGCCAGGAGCGCCCACTACAGAGGCAAAGCCAGTACAAGTCACGGCACCAGTCGAGGCCCTAGTCACGGCACCAGTCACGGCACCAGTCGAGGCCCCAGTCACGGCACCAGTCACGGCACCAGTCGAGGCCCCAGTCACGGCACCAGTCGGAAACTATGTCGCCAAGCTGCTCCGCCTGCTTGGACAAGAAGGGCCACTAGGTAACGAGAAGATCCGGAATGCATTTTCCCTGCAAAGCCGCCGTCGTGTCAGAGATACTTACATCGACCCCGCCCTCGCCGCAGGCCTCATCGAGCGCACCCTCCCCGACAAACCCAACAGCCGCCTCCAGAAATACCGGCTCACCGAAAAAGGCCGAGCGATGGCGGGAGGGGGG
>CAZSRU010000103.1:0-8014 GCA_964609395.1 uncultured Victivallales bacterium | reverse complement strand
AGGTTGGAGGGATCGATGGCAGCGTCTTGATAATCCTGCTGCGTGACGTTACCAGAGCCACGACCGATACGGTCTCCTGCCGGGTGTACTTGAATTTCCCTGTCAGTTTTTCTGCGAGCTCATCGAGGATGAATGCAGAAAGGATGATCTCATGATGGATGCCGCAATGCTCATAAAGCTCGTTGCATGTTCCATGCGAGATGAAGGCGGCGATAAGGACGTTCGTATCAAGGACCAGTTTCATGATACTTTATCGAACACATCCTGATCGGTATGAATTCCGCGTTTTGCCGCCTTTGAAACCATCACCTTGCGCAAACGGCGGAATCGCCTTATAAACAAATAATCGCGCAGTGATTCCCGAACGAGATCGCTACGCGAAACCCCCTCGGATTGCGAAATCTCGTCAAGCTCCATGCGCATCTGCTCAGGCACACTGATTGTCATCGTGCTTCTCATGCTAAGCCCCCCTTCCAATGTCTGTAATAATTTATCTTACAGCCTATGTTTGGTCAATTGGTTTGTTTGGATCCTTCCTGTCGGTTCTACCAGCGGGTCAGGATTGCCTGGGCGAGGCGGCGGCCGGCTTCCCGGTACTGTTTCGGGGTCATCAGGGTTTCCCGGCAGGCGGTGTAGGGTGTCTTGATGGTCAGGGCGCAACAGCCGCAGGCTTTATGCGCGTATTCCGACAGGCTCGCCGCGTCTGTTCCCGGCGTGGTCTCCACCGGGCGGGTGAAGGGATCGGCGGCAAACTCGGGTCCCAGTGCCTGCTGCATGATATTGGTCCATGCCAGACGATTCCGTTCGGCGTCCGGTGCTGTCGGGGCGACGGAAACATGGAGTCCGTCGTTCTCGCGGATCCCGGACGCCTGCAGGTCAACGATCAGTTCCGGGCGGCAACGCTCCGCCCAGCGGCTCATGTCCGCTTGCAGGACAGCGCCTTCGTATCGCATCGGCGGCTTCGCCCACGCGCGTCCTGCCGTGAAACCCCCGGCGTGGTCGCCGGCGATCACGCCGTCGAGGTCGGCAAAGGGGGTGCTCCAGATACACCAGTTCGCGGGGCGCGCCCGCGAGAGGGTCTCAAGCATGCCATCGAGAATCCAGGATCCCGGCGTTTCGCCAGGATGCTGCCGGGCCAGCAGGTAAAGGCCGCGTGGCGTGGCGGATCCCTTGCCTTTGCCATCGACCCGGTTGTCGAGGCGCGTCAGCAGGCGCCCGCCCTGGGTCAGCCCGATGGATTCCTCGCGCCAGTATCCCTTGGCGCGCTGTAGCATCACGTCCAGCTCATCCCGTCCATACGGATGGCAAAGGGCGAGCTCGACCCGTGCTGCCGGATAGGGAATGGTCCAGTGCAGCAGGGCTTGCCCATCGTCAAGCGTGGTCACGGCTGGTGCGCGCAGGCGGTTCCAGCTCTTGCCTGTCTCGCGGATCACGGGACGGCAATGCTCGGGATTTATTTTCCCTGGGTGAACATCGAAAAACCGCAGGGCCAGCGCCAGCGTTTCGGGAACGGGCACCGGCGGATCGGGATCCTCGATCCGGAAATCGAACCATAGCGCCTCGGGGCCGCCATGCGGATCGGGGGTGAAAACCAATTCCTTGTCCGGGGTCTGCGGTAGCGCCAGCACGCGGACATTGGAGCCTGGGAACCGGTTCAGAACACGAATAGCCATGGATCACCCTCCGGTTGTCATGTGTCTTGTCGAATATGGGTTTGCCGTTCCCGTGCGTACACGAGCCAGATGCAGATCTCGTAGAGCGCGATCAGCGGGGCGGCCATCAAAATCTGGGTGAAGGGGTCGGGCGGGGTCATGATCATGCCGACCACCAGCATGGCGACCGTGACATGCCGCCGCTTGTCCCGCATCTGGCGCGAGGTGATGATGCCCATCACCCCGAGAATATACACGAGCAGCGGAAGCTGGAAAGCCGCGCCGAAGGCCAGTAGCAGCTTGAGTGCAAAGGAGACATAGCCGGCTGTTTCCCAGAAGGCCGCCGGTGTTCCCATCCAGCCTTCGATGGCCGCCATCATCTGTAGCGCCACGGGCACCGTCCAGCGATACGCCATCCATATACCCAGCGCGAACAGCCCGAGCGAGGCCGCCCCGCCGCTGTAGATGGCTGTCTTCTCGCGACGGGTCAGCCCCGGAAACACAAAACCACCCACTGCCGCCAGAGTGAAAGGCAGGCTGATGATCAACCCGGACCACCAGATGACCCTCAGCGCGATGGATAGCCCGCTGCCAAGGGCATTGACCTGCAGGGGAACCGTCAGTTCCGCCCGTTCAAACGGGATGATGAGCAAGGAAAAAATGACAGGAGCCAGTGGTATGGCGACGAGCACGCCGACCAGCAGTGACGCACCCGCCCAGACTAGCGCCTTGCGCAGGTCATCCAGATGCTCGATGAACGGCTTCGCCGAGGACTCCATCTCGTCGGGCGATTTCACAAGGGGCTCCCGGCGTCGGTGGTATCCGTTTGCACCTCGCCGGGGGGATCCGCATCCGGGGTGGGGGATGATTGCGCCAGCCCGTCAGGTGGTGTGATGACCTCGTGCGCCGTCTTTTCAACGGAGTCCTCGATCGACATGACCTGCGACCGGAAATCATCCGACGCCTTGCGCAGCTCGTGGAGCATGCGTCCGATCGAACGGGCGATTTCCGGCAGCTTGCGGGGGCCGAACAGCACGAGTATGACGGCAAAGATGACCAGCAGCTCCAACGGGCCGGGGGTACCGGCCAGGAACAGCAGCGGGGTCATCGTGCTCATGTTCAATCCCGGACTATTTGCGGAACAGCGAGAATTCGCCGCGCCGGTTGGCCAGCCAGGCCGCCTCGTTGTGACCGGGGTCAAGCGGCTGCTCCTGGCCGAAGCTGCGTGTATGGATGCGCTCGCCTGCCACGCCCAGCGAGATCAGGTAGGCACGGATCGCCAGGGAGCGATGCTCGCCGAGCGAGAGGTTGTATTCACGGCTGCCGCGCTCGTCGCAATGCCCGTCCACCACGACGGTGGTTTCCGGATTGGCCACCATGTAATTGGCAGCCGCCTCGATCTTGCTGCGTTCGCTCTGGGCAATGGTGAAGCTGTCATAGGCGAACGAGACATTCTCTAACTTGACGTCGGTGATGGGAACCCCGAACTCACCGCGTTCGGCCAGGGAATAGCCACCAAGCTGGTTCATGGGGTCCAGGATCTCACCGCCGCCGAGTCCCTCGCCGGTTGCGCCGTTCTTCTTCTTGCAGCCTGCCGACCCCAACACCAGCGCCGCCACCGTCACCACACTGAACACCGTCCGCATCGTTCCGCTTCTCATGATCTTTCCTCCCCTGTCTTTACAAAAAACCCGCCCTGTCTATCGCGCATCAGCGCGGAGACCAGACGGGAAAATACCAATCGCCCTTCAATGCCGACAACTTTAGCTGCGGGTCTCCCATCGTGTCAAGAATATAGACGCTGGCCGCGTAACCTTCCGTTCGCGAATACACGATGTGCCGGGCGTTCGGTGCCCATGAGGGGTTCTCATGATCAACGGCGTCGGCGGTGACCTGCTGGACCTGCTTCGTCCTCGGATCATAGATGCAAATCTGATAGCGCCCAAGACGCCGGCTGCTGTAGGCCAGCCGCCCGTCCGGACCCCAGGAGGGTGAGACATTCTCGTTGCCTTGGAAGGTGATCCGCTGTGGTTTGCCGCCTTCGCGACCAGCGATGTAGATCTGCGGGGCACCCGTCGAATCCGACACGAACGCGAGCTGCCGCCCGTCCGGCGACCAGACCGGGCTGGCTTCCGCCGCCTGCGCCGTACGCGTGATCCGTGTGAGCTTCCCGCCTGCCAGCTCCTGCGTGTAGATCTCCGGATTGCCGTCCTTCGAGAGCACCAGCGCCAGGAACCGACCGTCCGGGGAAACCTGAGCCCCGGTGTTCATGCCGGGGAAGGCAACGGCCCGCGTGCGGACCCTGCTGCCGAGATCGACGCGGTAGATGTCGGGGAAGCCGCGGACGAACGAGGTATAGAACAGGCTGGCGGCATCCGGCGTCCAGGCGGGCGAAAGGCAGGGCACGCCGTCGCGGGTAAGCTGCACCAGATCCTGGCCGTCGACACCGACCACGTAAAGCTCCTTCTTGCCATCGCGCGAGCCGATCATGGCGATGCGCGTGGACGCGATGCCCTTGACGCCCTTGACCGCCTCGACCACGGCATCCGCCAGGGCATGCGCCGCCACCGGTGCGCGGGCGGCCTCCTCGCGGTAGACGCGCGCGAAATAGGACTTGCCCGTGGCTTGGTTGAGCACCTCGCACCGCACCTCCAGCGTGGAGCCGGCGGTCTTGGCGGTTCCGCGCAGCACAACCACCGGCGCGGTGTCGCTCATCGTGAACCAGCCCGAGCGGGCGAGATCCGAACGCAGCACGTCGAGAAACTGTTTTTCCGCCGCCGTCACCCCGCCGGTCAATTCGCGCAACGAGAGCGGTATCTTGGAGTCGGCTCCGGTCCCGATAATCCGGAGGTCCTGTGCACTGACAGGGAAAAACGCAATCACCAGCCAGGCGGCAAGCGCGCCGATACGGCAGCCTATATGATCAAGGTGTGTAAAATGCTTCATTTTCAGAGCATATACAAAACGGCATCCGCATAGCAACCCCAATCCCGCCGCGCCCCGAAAAAATTGCGTTTTGTGAAAGTTCTTGTCCATCCGCACGCCAACGGCTATGCTGGCCTGCCTTTTTTTGAACGCACCCCATCACGAGTCTGGAATCATGCCCGAGAAAATATCCGTCTGCATCACCGCCGGCAACGAGGAACACAATATCCGCAGGTGTCTGGAAAGCGCCAAGTGGGCCAATGAGATCGTGGTGGTCGACAGCTTCAGTACTGATCGCACGGTCGAGATATGCCGTGAATATACCGACCGGGTCTACCAGCACGAATGGATGGGGTACATCGGGCAGAAGAACCTGATCAAGGACCTGGCCACCGGCCCGTGGATCCTCTTCGTGGACGCGGACGAGGAAGTATCCCCAGGCCTGCGCGAGGAGATCCAGCGGGAATTCCAGAGCGCGACCGCTGCCGATTTCGCCGGCTACGAGTTCCCGCGCCTGGTTCGCTATCTCGGACGCTGGATCACGCATGGCGACTGGTATCCGGACACCAAGCTGCGCCTGTTCCGCAAGGACAAGGGCGAGTGCGGCGGGCAGGAGCCCCATGACCGCACCATCGTGCATGGCCGGGTCAAGCGCCTGCGCAACCCGCTGTACCACTACACCTATACCGATATAAACAACCAGATGGCGACGCTCAACCGTTTCACCACGATCTCCGCGGTCGGCAAGCATCGGGCCGGACGGCGATTCTGGCTCAGTGACCTTGTCTTCCGTCCCGTGCTCAGGTTCTTCCGCTGCTACATCCTGAAACGGGGCTTTCTCGATGGCGTGCCCGGTCTGATTGTCGCCTCGTTCACCTCGTTCGCGGTGTTTGCGAAGTATGCCAAGCTCTGGGAAATCTACCTGAACGAGAAAAACGCCGCCAAGCAAAACTCGGGTGCCGGGAAGCGCTAGTACATCCGGCCCGGGAACTCAAACAGGCCGCAGCGCGAGCCGGTGCGCCGTATCGCGGCCGCCGGGGCGGTCAGCGCGGACAGTAGCGAGCGTGCGGGCTCCTGCGGATCGAACGTGGCGTCAACCCGCGTCGCATAGCGCCCCGCCTGGCGTTCATCACCCGCCCTGGGCAGCGGATCGCTGCCCGCCAGCAGGCGGTACTGCCGCCGTCGTGCCGCCCGCATCGGCGCGGGTTCCGGCCAGAATACCGGACGCATGGCCGAATCCCCGATCAGCAGTTGATCCGGCCCGAAGGTCTCCAGCAGCTTCTCAACGACCCGTTTGCGCTGAAAAAGCCATTTCCCGACCGCCCAGGCCAGCACCGGTAGCGCATCAAGCTCGCCGATCCGGCGTATGGTCAGTTCCGCTGGTTCGCCGTCGGGAATCGCGGCATCGCTGCCGATACAGAGCACCTCCAGCCGCTCGCGGGTGGCAATCTGCCTTCCTGGCAGCACGAATAGCGGGGAAATTCCGCCGCCGGGGCGGAAGACGATGCAATGCCCGCCCTCGAGCACTTGATAACGGGGATTGGCGGTCATGCCGGACTCCGCTGCCGCCGTCTCGAGCAGCGCCTTGTAGGCGTGGCAGTCGTGCCGTTCCGTCAGGCAGGCAAACGCAACCGTCGCCGGAGCCAGTGTCGCCAACCGCTGTGCACAACCCCGCAACGCCGCCTCGCGGTCATAAACGGGGTAAAGATGCACATGCGTATCTACGATCATCATTGGCCATTCCATCCACACATTGCCCCAACTGTAGCCCACTCGCGCCGCGAGTGCGGCTTTCGTGTTGTAAGCGAACGGTTGCTTGTCATATTCTCGATATTCGTAATCATACGCGCATCCACGTTGCCTCAGTTGCGGCGCAACTGGGCTACATAAACATCACACATACAAACACGCATTCCCTACAACGGACGGTCCATGGTCCGGTACTGGATGGCCTCGCTGATGTGATGGGCCTGGATCTGCTCCGCGCTTTCCAGATCGGCAATCGTACGGGCCACTTTCAGGATGCGGTCGTAGGCACGGCCGCTGAAATTGAACTGCGAGATCGCCATCTTGAGCAGGTCGGCCGCGTCGCGGGTCGGCTGGCAATGGGTCTGCACCTGCTTGGCCCCCATGTCGGCATTGCAATGGATGCGCGTCTTGCCGGTTTTTCCACGGAAGCGTTCGCGTTGCAGATGGCGGGCCCGCGTGGCCCGCTCGCGGATGACGGCGGACGGCTCGCCCGGCTGTAGTGCCGACAGCTCCTCGTAGGCCATGGAGGGCACTTCGATATGGATGTCGATGCGGTCGAGCAGCGGACCGGAAATTTTTCCGCGGTACTTCAGGATGTTGCGGGCGGTGCAGCGGCATTCGCGTTTCGGGTCGGAATAGAATCCGCAGGGACAAGGGTTCATCGCCGCCACCAGCATGAACTCGCAGGGGAAGCTCACGCTCGCTGCCGCCCGCGAGATCGTGACATTACCGTCCTCGAGCGGCTGGCGCAGCACTTCGAGCACGTTGCGGTGGAACTCGGGCAGCTCGTCAAGGAACAGCACGCCGCGATGTGCGAGGCTGACCTCGCCCGGCATCGGGTGCGCCCCGCCGCCAAGCAGTCCGGCATCGGAAATCGTGTGGTGCGGCGACCGGAAGGGACGGTGCTCGATCAGCGCCGCATGGGCGGGTAAAGTCCCCGCAATGCTGTGGATCTTGGTTGCCTCCAGCGCCTCCTCCAGGCTCAGGGCTGGCAGGATCGAGGGAATGCGCTTGGCCAGCATGGTCTTGCCGGTCCCTGGAGGTCCCACCATCAGAATGTTGTGCCCGCCCGCCACGGCCACTTCCAGCGCGCGCTTGGCCTGTTCCTGGCCCTTGACGTCGGCAAAGTCGGCCTCGTGCGCCTGCAGCTCGCCGAAGACGCGGGTGAGATCCACCTCGCAGGGGCGCAGCGCCACGGTGCCGCAGAGGAAGTCGGCCGCCTGGCGCAGGGTGCGGATGGGATATACCTCCAGGCCCTCGACCACGGCGGCCTCCTCGGCATTGTCCGCCGGCACGAGGATGCCGCGCTTGCCCATGGCGCGCGCTTTCAGGGCGATGGGCAGCACGCCCTTCACGCGGCGCACCTCGCCACTCAATGCCAGCTCGCCGAGCATCACGAAATCGCGCAGCAGTTCCGGCTTGATCTCGCCCTGGGCGGCCAGCAGGCCGATGGCGATCGGCAGGTCGTAAATCGGGCCTTCCTTCTTGATATCCGCCGGGGCGAGGTTGATTGTCGTGCGGCCCATGTGGGTGTCGAAGCCGGAATTGACCATCGCGGTATAGACGCGGTCCTTGCTCTCCTTCACGGCGGCATCAGGCAGACCGACCGTCACCACCTGCGGATCGCCATGCCCGGCATTGACCTCGATCTCCACGGCATACGCATCCACCCCCTGCACCGCCCCCGA
>CAZSRU010000102.1:3457-8287 GCA_964609395.1 uncultured Victivallales bacterium | reverse complement strand
TATTATCGTTCATCAGTGATTTCATCTACCCACAGTTTCTGCGGAAGACCCATAGATTTTACGGAGGACGGTGTCAACCCGTTTGTTTTTCGATTGCAAAAGAAAACGCCGGGCATAATGATAGTCGGCATGATTATGCCTACTGTTCCTACAGATGTTCTCAATGCCGGACTGGCAATGGTGTCCTATGCGCTGCTGTTCATCTTGTTCAGTGTGCTTCGGCGGCGGATCCGCCTGCTGCACAGCTCGCCGATCGCCATCCAGTTGCTGATCGTGCTTCTGCCGCTGAACCTGTTCCTGTCGCCAATGCTGACCCGTGTCCATCCACGGGTGCCGCTGATGCTGCTGGCGGCTCTGCTGTACATATGCGTGCATCTGGCCGTGCGGCTGGCGGATGCGTGGCTGTTCGATTTCATCCTGGCACGGCGCAAGGCCGTCGGCGTCCCAGTCGTGGTCCGCGACATCTGCCGCTGGCTGCTTTCCGCAGTGGCGCTGCTGGTGATCATACGCGCACTGTTTCCGGATGTGAACCTCAACGTGCTGGCGGTCTCGTCGATCGTCGTCGGCTACATCATCGGCAACGCCACGCAGGATACACTCGGCAACCTGGTCTCGGGGTTGGCGCTGAATACCGAGTCGCCGTTCGTGATCGGCGACTGGGTGACGATCGCGGGCAATACCGGGCGGATCGTGGACATGACCTGGCGCGCGACCAGCCTGCGAACCAAGGCCGGGGATTACATCACGATCCCCAATGCCGCCATCGCGCGGGAAACCATCACGAATTACTCCCAGCCGACAACGGTGCACGCGCACTATCTGGAAGTGGGCGTGAACTACGGGGTGTCACCAGCCAAGGCCAATGCGGCGCTGATGGAGGCGGTCTGTTCGGTTTCTGATGTGCTGCCCTCCCCGGAGCCGAGGATACGGCTGATCCGCTATGGCGACTTCTCGATCGATTACAAGATCAAGTTCTACATCAACGATTACGAACAGCAAGAGGCAATCAGCAGCCGGATCATGGAGCGGATCTGGTACAGCTTCAAACGCCACGGTATTTCGATTCCGTTCCCGATACGCGACGTAAAGATGCGCCAGATCACGGTCGAGGATGAGAGCGCACAGGCGGAGGCCGAGCGCGTGCGAAAGGCGGTGCTGCTCGATACCATCGCCCTGTTCAGTCCGCTCTCGCCGGACGAACGCCAGCAGCTTGCCTACGCGCTCACCGAGCGCATCTATGGGCACGGCGAGGTGATCGTGGAGCAGGGCAGTGCCGGCAGCCAGTTCTTCATCATTGTCGATGGCCAGGTGGAGGTGTCGGTCACGCAGGGCGGACGGCGGACCAGCGTCGCCACACTGGCGAAGGGTGATGTGTTCGGCGAGATGTCATTCCTGACCGGCGAGAAGACCAATGCGACGATCACGGCCAGCGGCGATTGCACGGTGCTGTCGCTGCGCCATGCCGAGCTGAAGGGGATACTGTTTGGCAACAGCACCCTGGCGGATGAGTTTGCCGCCGTGCTGGCCAATCGGCAGCAGAGCACGACCCAATCCATGGCGCAGGCGGCAGGCGGACGGGGTGAGGCCAACGGGTCCGAGGCGGATTCCGCAAGGGCGCTGGGATGCCGCATCCGCCGTTTCTTTGGCCTTGCCTAGAACGTCCCTGTCCGCCCTTCAGATACCGAGCGCCGCGCGCTGGCTTTGCTGGACCGAGGCAATCCCGGTCTCGGCGGCGTCCAGCAGGGCGTTCAATTGGGCGCGGGAGAAGATGCCTTCTTCCCCGGTGCCCTGCACTTCCACCAGGGCGTCATCGCGCATCACCACATTCATATCCACATCGGCGATGGAGTCGTGGGCATAATCCAGATCGCACACGATTTGCCCCTTCACCATGCCGACACTGACCGCTGCCACCTGACCGAGCAGATACGCTTCCGGGCCTGACTTCTCCTGTCGCTGAGCCAGGACGCGCAGGGCGTCATATAGCGCCACCCAGCCTCCGCTGATGGCGGCCGTCCGGGTGCCGCCGTCGGCCTGCAGGACATCGCAGTCGATCGTGATCGCCACTTCCCCCAGCGCCGCCAGGTTGACCGACGAACGCAGGGCTCGTCCGATCAGGCGCTGGATCTCCGTGCTGCGCCCATCCTTCTTGGCGTCGTCGCGGCGTTTGCGGCCGCCGCCCGTGCTGCCCGGCAGCATGGCATACTCCGCCGTCAGCCAGCCCTTGCCGGTGTTGCGCAGGAAGGGAGGCAGGTCGGTGGATACCGTGGCCGTGCAGATCACCTTGGTGTCGCCGAAACTCGCCAGGCAGGAGCCCTCGGGATGGATGATATAGTTGCGTTCGAAATTCACGGTTCGCATGATGTCCCTTTCGGTTGTTTATACTATTTCTCTTCTGTGCGGGTCGCGGCGCGCTGTAGGCGGTCGTTGATGGTGCGGCCCAGGCCGGTGTCCGGCAGGCGGCAGGCCGTGATGCGGTCCAGGTCGGCGGCATCTAGCCGCCGCAAGGCGGCGTAGAGCCGGGCCGCGGCTTCCTCAAGGTCACCCGAGGGCGAGAGGTTCTCGATGTGTTCGCCGCTGGCGGGGGCGTCCGGCCCGAAGACGATCCGGCCGGTGCCCGGTGCCGGGGCCTGCGGGTCAGCGGCCACCTCCAGCAGGACCAGCGGGGTGGACGGTGCATAATGGCGAGGCAGTGAACCGGGGGCGCGGATGTCGGACGGCCCGGTCGTGCGGTAGTGCTCAACCGGACCGATGCACGCTTCAATCGCTTCCAGCGGGATGCCGCCCGGTCGCAGCAGCCAGACCCGGTCCTCCCAGAATCCAAGGATCGTCGACTCCACGCCGACCGCGCAAGGCCCTCCATCGACAATCCCCGCGAGCGTATCGCCGAACTGGGCATGGACGTGACGCGCACAGGTCGGACTTATGGTGCTGAACCGGTTGGCGCTGGGAGCGGCCACCGGGCAGCCCGCCTCGCGGATGATCCGGCGGGCTAGCGGATGCACCGGCACGCGCACGGCAACAGTATCGAGCCCGGAGGTCACCAGGTCCGGTATGCAGCGTTTCTTTGGCAGGACCAGCGTCAAGGGGCCCGGCCAGAATGCAGCCGCGAGCTTCTTTGCCGCTGCCGGCACCTCGGCAGCCACGCGGTCCAGCCCTTCGGGGTCGGCCAGGTGCACGATCAGCGGATCGAGCGAGGGGCGCTGCTTGATCGCGAAGACCTGTTGCACAGCCTGCTCATCCAGCGCATTGGCCGCCATGCCGTAGACCGTCTCGGTCGGGATGGCAACCACCTTGCCATCCCGGATCAGGGCCGCGGCGGATGAGGCCCCGATGTAGTTTTGGGGCGGCGTGCTGATAAGCCGGCGGATCTGCGCCACCGCCGCTTGCAGCGTCGGGGCCACGCCATCGTTCGCCCCCAGTTGGTCGAGGTGCTTCTGTCCGTGACCGGTCAGCACATAGATGCCTTTTCCGCCAAAGCGGTGCGCGAAGACAACATCGTGCGGGTGGTCGCCGATCATGAACGAATACTCGGGGGAGATGTTGAAATCCGCCGCCGCCTGCAAGGCGAAGGCCGGTTCCGGCTTGATGCAGCCGCAGCGGTCCTCCCGCTGGTGCGGGCAGGTATAGACGGCGCGGATATGGATCCCCTCCCCCGCCAGCCTCTCGACCGTGTGGCGGTTGACCCGTTCGGCCTCGCCAGCCGTCAGCAGCCCGCGGGCGATCCCGCTCTGGTTGGTGACGATGAACAGTTCCGCCACCTGCTGGAGGTCGCGCAGGGCGTCGAACGTGTCCGCGAAGAACACCGCATCCGCCGGATCGCGCAACCAGCCGCGATCCTCGATCAGGGTGCCGTCACGATCCAGGAACACGGCGGGGCGGGCGTGAACCGGCGATGATCGGATTGTGTCGGCTGTGCTCATTCGCTCCTCGCAGCGGGTTGGTGTTGGGTCATGGGCTTTCAGACGGTCTGCCGCAGCGCGGCCGTGGCGCGACAGACTTCCACGAGACGGGCCGCCAGCAGATCCGCGCGTTTGTGGGCATCGTTGTCCGCAGACGCCGGACGCTGGGCGCAGACGCCATGGTGTCCGCAATCCGCCTCGCCGAAGCCGTCGCCGACAATGATCATCCCATGCACCAGCATGATGTCGTGCAGGGCCCGCATCGTGGTTTCCTGGCCGCCGTACTTCGAGGCTGCCACCGTCACCCCCGCCCCGATCTTGTTATAGAGCCCCTTGCGGTTGCGGAGCTGGCGGGTCTTGTCGAAGAACGCCTTGAGCTGGGCGGTGAGCGTACCGAAATAGACCGGGCTGCCGAGAATGATCGCATCCGCCTTGGCCATGGTCTCGTAGGCGTGCGCCAATGGCGACCCCTTGAAGCAGCCCCCCGTACAGGGGTTGCTGCAAACCGTGCAGAACGGCGTACCGCTCGTGCTTGCCATCTTGGCGGCGGCATGGATCAGCAGCGTTTCCGCGCCGCGGGCTTCGGTGGCGGCGAGTATGCGCTTGAGCAGGGAAGCGGTATTGCCATCGGGGTCCGGGCTGCCATTGATCGCGACAATCAGCATGATGATTCTCCTTGTGTGACGGGGTTGTTGAAAACAGGACTTTAGCTGTAGTAGCCCCTGAATGCAAGCCCCCCAGTCAATCCAGTAATTCTCATTATGGGCACCTACCCGCGAGGATTCCGGCTGAAGCCGGTACTACAAACGGGGGGTTCCTGTGATCGACCGTATGTACCTGTGTGTGCGTGTTCGTAGTCCCGCCTTCAGGCGGAATACGCCGTGCAAGCTCCCCCGTTCGTAGTCCCGCCTTCAGGCGGAATACGCCG
>CAZSRU010000102.1:0-3357 GCA_964609395.1 uncultured Victivallales bacterium | reverse complement strand
CGTTGATTCAGTCAATTTTCATGGGGAGGACGTCGGGGGCGGTGCCGGAATCCGGAGGTGGCTGGCAGGTTTTGCTTGACGTATTATAGTTAGTCATCATAGGCTGGCATCATGAAAGCGGTTGAAGTGGTCAGGCGGGAACGGGGCTTGTCGCAGCGTGAGCTGGCGGTACGGGCTTCGATCTCTTTTCGAGGCATTCAACTCCTGGAACAGCCGGGGCACAACTGGCGAGTATCGTCGGCAGAACAGATTGCCGAGGCCCTCGGCTTGCCCCGCCGCGGTGTCGAGGCGACCGTTGAGCATTTCCTGCTCACGCCCGTTGACGCGATACGCGATATTTCGCTTCGTATGGTGCTGGATGGATTCGCCTCTTGGAAGACGCACCTTTTCAATTTCGTTGATGCATTCCGATCCACTCGCAACGTCGTATTAGTGCAGGAGTGCCCCGTCACCGAGCTGGATCCACGGCTGCGTGCATTGTGTGCATCGGTGACGGAAGCCCTCTGTCATGAGACGGGCATGCCTGCACCTGCATGGTGCACCGGGATCCCGGCCCTGCGCTCGCCCTGGTTTGTGGCTGGCATTGAGAATTTGAAAGCGATGGCATTGGTGGAGTCGCCCGCATGGTTTCGCGCCAGGGGAATCTTTGTCCTGGGTAACTTTCTGGAAAGGGCATAGATCATGTTGGATTCAAAAACCATTCTTCGGCTGTTCAGCGCTTTGAATGATGAGTTGCGCGGGATGGGGGTGCGTGGTGAAATCGGGATTTGTGGCGGCGCGGTCATGTGTCTCGTGTTCAATGCACGTGAATCAACCAAGGATGTGGATGCGATCTTCCAGCCGACTCGGGAGATTCGCGATGCCAGCAAGGCCGTGGCAGACAGACTCGGAATGCCGGAGGACTGGCTGAACGATGCCGCCAAGGGATACTTCCTCTCCCAGTCGCCGGTGCGTGATGTTGTGGAACTATCCAACTTGAGGGTCTGGGCTCCGCAGGCGGATTACATGCTCGCCATGAAGTGCGTATCGGCACGTTTTGACTCCCATGATCTCGACGATACAGAATTTCTCCTCAAGCATCTTGGGATACGGAGTGTGGACGAAGCCTGCCGCATCATCGAACAGTATTACCCGCGCAAGGTGATTCCCGCCAAGACGCAGTTTCTCCTTGAGGAACTGCTGCAAAAGGGGCCGCTAAAATAGAAATAGCCATTTCCCTGGCGCAGAAGAACAAGTTCAGGGATGCGTAGGGACAGACTTTATTCCAGCCTCCCTGTTTTACCGAACGTGTACATGAAGGCGATCAGAATTCCAGCCCAAATGATCAGGCAAAGCTATTGCCGTGTTCAACAACAATCACAGATCATCGGTAATTCTGTTGCGGATAATAGACATGCATGCCATATTGACGCCACAAAGGGGCGGGGTGTTTGAGTGAGTGAAAATACACGACTGAGTCATGACGGCAGCCGTCATGTGACCGATGAGCATATCAACGTCTACACGCATCTGGCGGCGGCGGTGCTGGCTGTGCTCGGCCTGGCGCACCTGGTGGTCAGCGCCGGGGTCGCCGGTAAGGGGATCTCGAATACGCTCTATCTCACGGCGGGCTAGATCACGGCCGCGACGGCGGTGCCGGTGTACCGGGCGGCCGGGTTGGTGGGGCTGGCGCTGCTGGTGCTGGGCGGCGTTGTCTATTCCGCCGGCGCGGTCGTCTTCGCGATCGAGAAGCCCAACCCCGTGCCGGGACGCTTCGGCTTCCACGAGATCTGGCATCTTTTTGTCATGCTCGCCGCCGCCATCCACTACGCCTTCATTGTCCTCTACGTCCTCGCGGCCCCGTGAACCTCCCCACCCCGGTTAATCAGCGGGGCGTTCGCGGATCTCGTGGCCGATGCGGCTGACGATATCGGTGAGCTGTCGGGCGATGGCGTCACGGTTGCCGTCGTATTGGACGCGGACGCGCTTCTCGGCCAGGCTTGCGTGGATATCGACCACACCGGCGATCTTGCGCCCGAGCTTCTCGATCGTGTAGACACAGGAGCCGCAGCCGAAGCCGATCATATCGAATTCGATGGTGTTCATAATGTTCCAGGTTGATGGTTGATGGTTCAAGGTTTCAGGTTACAACTTAGGGAATTGAACATCGAACATCGAACGCTGAACATCGAAGTGTGGAGTCTCTCTTCCTTGGATGTTCGATGTTGAATGTTCGATGCTGGACGTTCAAATTAGTTTTCTTACAGGGTGAACTCAGCGGTCAGGAAGGTGTGGTCCGAGGGCTTTTCCAGCAGGCGCGGGGCGATGTCGATCGCGGCGTCGACGGACCGGGCGGCAAGCGGAGCGGTGGCCAGCATGTGGTCGATGCGCCAGCCCATCTTGCGCTTCGCCGCGTTGGGGGTGCGGTAGTCGAAAAAGGTGAACTGCCCGGGTTCGGGATGGTACTTGCGGAAGACATCGACAAACCCCCAGTCCAGCGTCTCGGCAAAGGCCTGGCGCACATCCACATGGTAGCAGACGTGATCAGCTTGTTTCTCGGCATTGTGGATATCCATGGCCTCGGGGGCCACGTTGAGGTCGCCGGTCCACAGCAGCAGGTCATCAGGGCTGGCGTGGCGCTCGAGCCAGCGGCGCAGGCGCCGTAACCATTCCAGCTTGTAGGCGTACATGGGATTGTCGATCTCACGCCCTTGCGGGACGTAGGTGTTGACCACGCGCAGATCGCCGAAACGGGCGACGACGAACCGGGTGGCATCGGCGGGGCCGTCGTCATCGAACCCGAAGCTGACCTCATCGGGCGCGATGAGCGAAGCGATCGCCACGCCGTTGTAGGATTTCTCGCCACGGAAGGCGATGTGGTAGCCGGCATCGGAGAAGGCCGCCTGCGGGAATTCGGCATCCTGAACCTTGGTCTCCTGGATGCAGAGCACGTCGGGCCAATTAACTTGCAGCCAGTCGATCACGATGCCGAGACGCGAACGGATCGAGTTGGCGTTGAAGGTCGTTATTTTCATGGCACCTAGTGTCTTTGCCAACCCCCGCTCTGTCAAGACTTCATATCTTCACCACCGCTGTCGTCCACGGGTGTGCGTTTTTCGGTGACGGGTGTCGAGTATAGGGGAATTGGGTTGACGAGAACGGCGACGATAACGGATTACGAGTCACTCAAACAAGCCAAAGACCTGTCCTTCGCGATTCCGGCGTGCGGACTGCGTCTGATAGGGCTCCGGAGGCTATTCTCGTTGCCGTCGTGACCGACGTTCCGGCACGCCGTAAAGCCCGACCGAATTCAAGTTGCTTATACGGCAGCTATGCACCAATCCGCACATAGCAGATGAAACGTCCACTAAATTTGGT
>CAZSRU010000101.1:0-8583 GCA_964609395.1 uncultured Victivallales bacterium | reverse complement strand
AATGGCCAAGTTATAGGTAAGCCAGCCACCCACGGCGGAGGGCGAAAACGAGTGGGTAACTGGAGAAAAATTGAATCGAACGCCCAACACCCAACGCCCAACATCCAACGCCCAAGTTGGTGAGTCTTTACTTGGATGTTGGGCGTTGGATGTTGGGCGTTGAAATGAATAGGTAAGCCAGCGGGTGGGCGAAAACGACCTGGAAACTTCAGTCGGCCAGCTCGTAGCGGCGCTTGTGGGCGCTGATGCCCGCCAGCCGGAAGGGGCCGGTGCGGTACTGGCTGAAGGTGTAGTCCCAGCCGTCGCGCGGGATGGTCAGATTGAAGATATCCTCGTACTGCTGCACCTCGAGCAGCGTGCGGTCGGCGAGCTGCTCGCGGTGCCGCCGGGTGTACAGCACGTCGCGATACCCCTTCGTGATGCGCCCGCTGAAAAACTCACCCATGCAGCCGGAGCCGTAGCTGAAGAGGCTGACGGGCTTGCTGTCGAGCGGTTCGGTCGCATGATCAAGCAGGCTGGCGAGGCAGATGTAGAGCGAGGCGGTGTAGGTGTTGCCGATAATCCGGTTGTAGCGTAGCGACTCGTCGACCTGCCGCTGGATATACCCGGCCTCGTCGCCCTCGACCGCATCATCCTTGAGCAGCGTCTTGTGGGCCTTGACCGCCATGTTGGTGAAGGGCGAGTGATAGCAGCAGCGGGCGAAGTCGGTTAGCGAGAAACCGGTCTGCTCCTTGTAGTGCTGCCAGGCTTGCTGCAGCGCGTGGAGGTAGGCGCGCGTCGAGGCCTTGCCCTCGACGACCGCCTCGTCGCGGTAGTTCGGCCGCCAGAAGTCCATGACATCCTCGGCATGGATGCCGCTGGCGTCGTCGAGCGCGAGGATCGCGGGGTTGGTGGAGACCAGCATGGCGACGGCCCCGCAGCCTTGTGTCGGTTCGGCGGCGCTGCCGATCTCGTAGCGGGCGACATCCGCCGCCAGCACCAGTGCCTTTGTGCCGGGATTGGCGCTGACGGAGAGGGCCGCCATGCGCAGGGCGAGGGTGGCGCTGTAGCAGGCCTGCTTGAGCTCAACCACGCGGCAGCGCGCGGGCAACCCGAGCAGCCCGTGCACGAAAAGCCCCGCCGACTTGGACTGGTCGATGCTGCTTTCGGTGGCGAAGAGCACGAGGTTGATCCCGCCGGTCCCGCATTCGTCGAGGATGGGCTTGGCGGCCGAGGCGGCCATGGTGACGATATCCTCATCGGGCGGCGGTACGGACATGACCTCCTGCCCGATGCCGACGCGGTACTTGTCCCAGTCCACCCCACGCGCCTCGGCCAGTGTCTTCAGGTCAAGCGCATAGCGCGAGGTATAGAAACTGATCCGTTCAATGCCTGCGTTCATCGTATCCGATCCTGGATGAGATCGGTTCGACCGATCAGGTCGGTGGCGCGCGAGACGCCGAGCAGGAACAGGGCGGTCTGGAATTCGCGTTTGAGGCGGCGGATATGGGCGGTCACGGCCTCGGCGGATTCGGCGGCGGGCTCCAGGAACGGGCGGGCGATGCCGCAGAGTGAGGCCCCGAGGATCATGGCCTTGGCCATGTCGAGGCCGGTGCGGATGCCGCCGGAGGCGATCAGCGTCAGGCGGTCACGCAGGGGGGCGAGCCGGCGGATGGCGTCGGGGGTGGGAATGCCCCAGTCCTGGAAACAGAGGCCGGGATTGTCCCCGTCGGGTGCCCGGCCGTGCTCGATGCGGCTCCAGGAGGTGCCGCCGGCTCCGGCGATGTCAATGAAACGGACGCCGTTGTCCAGCAGGATCAAGGCAGCCTCGATGCTGATGCCGCAGCCGACTTCCTTGACGATGACCGGCACCTCCAGGCTGGCGACCAGCGCGCGGATCTTTTCGGTGATGCCGCGGAAGCAGGTGTCGCCCTCCGGTTGCACGGCCTCCTGCAGCGGGTTGAGATGCAGGCAGAGGCCATCCACGCCGGTGTCGCGCACCAGTTGGCTGCAATCGGCGGGGGTGATGCCGTAGTTAAGCTGCACGGCACCGAGATTGCCCAGCAGCAGAGTGTTCGGCGCCTGGTCGCGCAGCATGAAGCTCCCGCGGGCGGTGGCGTCCCCGAGCATGACGCGCTGCGAGCCGGTGCCCATCGCCACGCCGGTGGCTTCGGCGGCTGTTGCCAGGTTGCGGTTGATCCGCAGCAGTTCGTCGCCGCTGCCGCCGGTCATGCAGGAGATCAGCAGCGGGAAGGAGAGCGTCTTGCCCATGAAGTCGATGCGGGTGTCGACCTCGTCGAGATCGATCTCCGGCAGGGCCCGGTGCGTGAGCCGGATCTCGTCGAAATAGTATTTGCGCCGATCGGTATCCTTGTCGTGCCGCAGGATGCGGATGTGGTCGAGCTTGCGGTCGTTGACGGGACTACTCACGGCTGGCACGCTCCAGTTTGCGGTGGGCGTTCATCAGCTCGCCGGGGTTGGTCAGCGCGGCCATCAGAGAGAGCTCGCCGCAGAGCACGGCGGCGGCGGTGATCGCCGCTAGGCGGCGTGCGTTTTCACCGGTCGTGCGCGGCTGGCGGCAGCCGAGGGCGTCGAGGTTCGCCTCGACGAAAGGCAGCGTCTTGCCGTTGCCGACGGTGCCGACGATCAGGTTGGGGAGCGTGACGGAAAAGCGCAGGTCGCCGGTGGCCTCGTCGGTCTCGGCCAGGGTGAAGGCCTGCGAGCCCTCGATGATATTGGCGGCGTCCTGGCCGGTGGCCAGGTAGACCGCCAGCAGCATGTTGGCCGCGTGGGCATTGGCCGAGCGCGTGCCGCCGGCCAGCGCTGTCCCCAGCAGGTTCTTGCGGGTGTTGAGCGTGGCGATGGCCTGCGGGGTGGTGCGCAGCAGCTTGCGGCAGAGCGCCTCGGGAATCCGGAGCTCGGCGATCGCATACTTGCCGCGCCCGAGGATGCCGTTGACAGCGGAGGTTTTCTTGTCGGTGCAGTAGTTGGCCGAGAGCGAGCTGTAGCGCAGGTTCGGATGCCACGCGAGGATCGCGTTCATCGCCGCCTCGGCACCGGCGGTGACCATGTTGTGGCCTGAGGCGTCGCCGGTCTGCATCTCGATGCGCAGGTAGACCAGGTTGCCGACGATCTGCCAGTGCAGATCGCTGAAGGTGCCGAAACGGCTCGTGGCGTTGACCGCCTCGGCGATGCGCGGCTTATCGCGGCAGAGGCTGGCGACCGCGGCGACCGCCTCGGCGGCGCTGGGGGCCTCGAGCAGGATCGAGCGTGCCATGACGTCGGCGGCGATGGAGACCGCGATGCCGGCGGTCTGCATCGACACGCGGGCCCCGCGCGCGGTGGATGGCCAGAGCGGCGACTCGAACGTGGCCATCGGTACGCGGAGCGTCTCCTCGGCCCCGTCATAGACGAGCCGCAGGGGGCCTATCATTTGCATGGGGATGGCGGCGATCAGGGTTTCTTCAGCTTTCATGCCGCCAAAGTAGCGGATTGGCAGGCGGAATGCAATCCCTGACCGAGTGGCGATCCGCCACGCTCGCGGCGCGAGCGGGCTACTGTAGCCCACTTGCGCCGCAAGTGCGGCTTTTTAGTGCAGACGGAGGACGGCGGCGAGGGCGGGGGAGAGGCTGGCAAGCTCGCAGGCCAGCGGCAGCAGGATGATGCCGAGCGTGTTGATGCGGCGCACGTCATGCAGCAGGGGCAGGGCGCCGATGCCGGCGGCCGGTATCAGGCCCAGGCAGGCAAGGCCGGGGGTGAACATCGCGGCGTTGAACAGGATAACGCCGAGCAGTCCGGACAGCCCGAAGACCAGTGCGGCCATGCCGGTCGGGCGGTTGGCGGCCAGGCACCGTCGCCACCCGGCCTTGCCCGCGGATACCGGCTGCGAAGGCTCCGCCAGCAGCATGAACGCGATTCCACCCCACAGCATCCAGTGGAGATGCGGTTTAAGAACTGTGTAGACTGGGAACGGCAGGCCGGGAAGGAGGCTGGCTGCACGTCGGCTGGCGTCGACAGGCATGGCGGTCGCTGCCAGCCAGGTCAGCAGCAGTCCGCCGCACGCCAGCACCCACGCGCCGATCCGGATCAGGCGTACGCGCAGCGGTACCGGGATATCCACATCGCAGTAGGGGCAGACCGTCGCTCGGCCGATATAGCGCCGGCAGGCCGGGCAGTCAACGGAGGCCGCCGCCGCCGGCAGTCTCACAGTTTCCCCACAATGATGCGCAGGATGTCCTCGGTGGTGACCAGCCCGATCACCTCGCCATCCGCGCCGCGCACCAGGCACATCGGCTGCCGGCCGCGCCGCATCTGCGGCAGGAGGCGGTCCGCCGGCATGGTGACCGGGACGAACAGGGCCGGTCGCGCGTAAGCGGCAACGGTCTTCTCGAGGGCCTTCTCGCCGGCTGAAAGCACGTAGAAGACATTCACGATGCCCGAAAAACGGCCGCTGTCACGGTTGATGACCGGCAGGCGTGTCAGGCCGGCCTGGCGGGCGAAGGCGAATAGTTCCGGGACGGGCATGTCGTCGTGGACGGAGACGATCTTCTCCCTTGGCACCATGATATCGTCCGGTTTGCGGCTGGAAAGCTCGATCACGCGATGGATCATGTAGCGCTCCTTGGCGGAGAGCACGCCGTCCTTCTCGCCCTCGCGCGCCAGGACCTTGAGATCGTCACGGGTAACGAACGGTGCCGGGCGCGAGAATGTCTTGCTGCGTTCGCCGGGCGAGAGTAGCCGGGCGAGGGCGATGATAATGACGGCAAACGGACGCAGCAGCCATTCGGCCGCCCGCAGTAATGCCGAGAAGCGCAGGCAGCGCTCGATCGGACGCGCCTGGAACCAGGCTTTCGGGATGTACTCGCCGAACACGATGATCAGGACCGCCAGCACCGGGGTGGACAGTGCCTGGGCACCGGGAATACCGCTATTCAGGGCCAGACTGGCGGCGGCGACCGACATGACCACCAGGCAGATGTTGTTGCCCACCAGCGTGGTGCCCAGCAAGCGATCGCCGTGCTCGACGAAATACTCCAGGATCCGGGCATTGCGTGAGCCCTGGCGTACGAAATGCCGCAGGCGGAAGCGGTGGATCGAGATGATTCCCGTCTCGATACCCGAGAAGAACGCGCTGGCTGCCATGCAGGCCAGGAGCAACAGTACGTGGTTGGTGATCATGCGTCCACCTCCGCTTCTGTCTCCGCCGGTGGCAGTTTCTCCAGCATGACCAGCAGGATGCGCTGGCGGCGGACACGCTGGACGGTCACGCGGCAGCCCTGTGCCTCGGTCGTCTCGCCGGTACGCGGGATCCTCGCCATCTGGGCGGTCACCCAGCCGGCGATCCGGTCGGCCCCCTCGGCTTCGAGTTCCAGGTCCAGCTCGTAGTTGACGTCCTCGATGCTGACGCTGCCGGCGAGCATCCACTGGTTCTCGCCGATCTGCTGGATATCCTCGCTCTGCTCGCTGAACTCGTTGTCCACGTCATCGGCGATCTCCCCGATGATGTCACCGCGGGTGATCAGCCCGGCGGTGCCGCCGAACTCGTCGGAGACGATGGCGACTCGGCGGTGCTCGCGCTGGAAGTCGGCCAGCAGGGAGTCGAGCGGCGCGTTCTCGGGCACGAAATGGGGCTTGAGGGTGGCTCCGGCGATATCGCCGGCACCGGCCAGCAGGAAGGCGGGCACGTCCAGGAAGCCCTCGATATGGTCCATGGTCTCGCGGTAGAGCGGCAGGAAGCGGAAGCGGCAGCGGCGCACGGCCTCCATCTGGGCCGTGGTCGGGTCGTCGAGGTCGATCCCGACCAGGTCGACCCGCGGGGTCATGATATCGCTGGCCTGCGTCTCCTCCAGGCGGATGATACCGTCCACCATCGTGCGTTCCTCCTCGTTGAGGACGCCTTCCTCCTCGCCGACCTCGACGACGGTCAGGAACTCGTCCTCGGAGAGGGTCTTCCCGTCCTCGCTCAATTGGTGCTCGAAAATCATGGCAATGCGTTCGAGCAGCACGCGGGCGGGGGTGAAAAGCCAGATGCAGGAGGTAAGGGGGCGCGCGTAAAGGGCGGCGGTTCTCTCGGCCTGCTTCATGGCGAAGCGCTTCGGGACCACCTCGCCGACGAGCAGCAGCAGGATGGTCATGCAGGGGATCGCGATCATCTCGGCGTGGGGGATGCCACGCCCGCTGAGGATCGCGAAGCCGAGCGCGGCGCTGCTGGCGTTGACGACGGTGTTGCCGATCAGGATCGTCGAGAGCAGCCGTGTGGGGCTGGCGAGCAGCGCCTCGATCCGGTCGGCGACCGGCGGCTGCTTCTGGCGGATGCGGGCGATGTGCAGCGCGTTGATGGTGAACAGTGCCGTTTCCGAGCTTGAGAAGAAGGCGGAAAGCAGCAGCAGGACGGCAAGGCAGGCGATTTGGATTATCAGGACGGTCGTGCTCATGGCTGCAGGCGTTCCACTTCGGCAATGCTGAGCTTGGTGCGCTGTACAGCCGGGTATTTCTGGATTTCCATATCCTTGATCATGTAGGC
Organism: uncultured Victivallales bacterium; assembly: GCA_964609395.1. Classification (GTDB taxonomy): domain Bacteria; phylum Verrucomicrobiota; class Kiritimatiellia; order UBA8416; family UBA8416; genus UBA8416. The sequence continues at coordinate 2,081 of CAZSRU010000101.1, read as the reverse complement.
GTCGTCGATTTTCTGGACGCTGTTGATCCAGAGCCGCCGCACGGGCTTGCCGTCGTCATCGAGCCCCTCCGCCCGCAGCATCATGCCGGCCTTCTTGCTGATCCAGAGCCGCACGCTCTTGTAGGGACCCTGCTGGTCGGCCGGGGCGTTGACGCGGATGACGTGGCAATCGAACCCCTTGACGGAGTCCTCGCCTTCAATCCGGGCGTCCGTCCACCACAGGAACGAGAGCGTCAGGTCCATCCAGGTGATGTCGCTGGCCTGTATCGGACGGGCAAGCGTGACCATCGGGCTCGGCTCCAGCGGGTTGCCTGCCGCGTACGCGACGACCGGGTTGAGACCGTGCGTGAGCGTAAGCTGCTCGATCGGGTCGCCGAAGGCGTCGCGGATCGTGTATTGCGTCTGCGGGGTGTCGTCGCCCCAGCGGGCGACCAGCTCGAAACCGTAGGTGGTGATCGGGACGCCGCGCCGCCGACGCACCAGCAGTTCCCCGGTAACGCGGATCGGGTCCGGGGGGAGCTGCTGGACGACGCCCGCGAGGAGCGCCGCGGCTATGGGGACCTCGTCGTCGTCCGCCGCCTCGGTGGCCGGCAGGGCGGAACGCGAAGGATCGGCCGCGGACAGGCGCGCGGCCGGGGCGGCGACCAGTACGGCTGCACAGATTGCCATCGAAACTCGTCTCTGGAAATGGATGGATGCGGGCACTAGTTTATCTCGACATTGCAGGGGCCCGCCTTCTCGTCTGCGGCAATCGCAAGGTTCAGGATGTCGCGCACCTGGGTCAGTCCGGTGGACGGCACGATAATCGTATCGCGACGGCCGCCGACATCCTCGGTAATGCGGAGAAAACGCCCCCTCGGGTTTTCCCGTAGGCTGAACGAAAAACATTTCCGTTCCACCTGAACCTGTTCATTCAATAATTCCGTATCCACGCCTGCACTCCCTTTTTTATGGACTCCATGCAAATCGACAAGTCGGCCTGAATGTTGCTTAATCTAGCAAATGGGTTTAAGGTGTCAACTTATGAATTCAACGGATTTTTTCGATGCGCATTGCCATTGGCATGCGGCGGCCGGCGGCGGCACCGGTTTCCTGGGGTGCGGGGAGGGGCTCGGGGGGATGATCTGCTGCGGGACCTCGCCGGACGACTGGGTGTCGCTGCATCGGGCGGCGACAGGCGTGCCCGGCGTGATTCCGGCCTACGGCCTGCATCCCTGGTTCGTGCCGGGCGAGGAAGGCGTAGAGGCGGAGGCGCTGGATACGCTGGCGGCGCTGCTGGCGGCTGACCCGCAGGCGGCGGTGGGTGAGATCGGGCTTGATTTCGCCCGGCGCGACGGGGCGTCGGCCGCGCGGCAGCAGGCACTGCTGGAGGCGCAGCTTCGCCTGGCACAGTGGCTCGGGCGTGTCGCCATCATCCACTGCGTACGCGCCTGGGGGGCGCTTGTCGACACGCTGGCGGCCGTCGGCCCGCTGCCGCGCGGCCTCGTGCTGCATGCCTATGGTGGCAGTGCGGAAATGGTCGTGCCGCTGGCCCGCCTGGGCGCGTTCTTCTCCTTCAAGGCCGGTGGCGATACGCCAAGTCCGAAGACGGCGGCGCGTATGCAGGCGGTCCCGCCCGAGCGGCTGCTGCTGGAGTCCGACCTGTATCTGGCAAAAGACGGGGCGGACGCCGCCGTGCAGCAGCATCGACTGGAGCGCGTGGCCGTGCAGCTTGCCGCCGCGACGGGTATGACGACGCTGCAAGCCGCAACCCTGACAACCGCGAACGCCCGCCGCTGCTTCGGCGAGCCGCAGTTCCCCCCCGGCCTTGCTCCAGGGTTTTCGCGGACAGGGGCTTGACCTTGATGACCCGGCTTTCGAGGACTCCACATCCGCGCCCATAACGCGAAGAAGATGCCGGATCAGTCCTGTCGCGACCGCTGGCGCGACCAGATCGCCGAGGTCGTCGACCGGTATTCCCCGGATCTGATCTGGTTCGACTTCTGCCTGAAGTTTATCCGCGACGACTACGGATTACGAGGAGAGGGAAATCGTCAGCCGTAGTCGTATTCCGAAACTGTTCCAAAATGGCCAAGTTATAA
>CAZSRU010000100.1:0-8748 GCA_964609395.1 uncultured Victivallales bacterium | reverse complement strand
TAATCAGACGATCACCAACATACAAATCAAATTATCGAGGTAAGGAGTTCTGAGGGTTCTGGCATGTGCACTGCCGGACGGGTTGCCTGCTGTCCGGGCGGGCGGCTATCCCGGTGCGGGGTTGCTGGCGGCAACCGTGCTGGCGGGCGGTCTGGCGCTGGTTGCCGGGCGCCGCCGCCTGCGCGATTGGTGCCGTCCGCTCCCGGTCCGTGCGTTCCTGCTGCTCTGGGCGGTGACGTTGATCGGGGATCGCGATTTCCGTCCGTTTACCTGGGGGTTGCGGCTCGCGCTGGTTCCGGCCGGACTCTTCCTGCTGGCGTGGACCTGGCGCCGGGGCACGCACACGCCGGCGTCGCGCCAGTTGGCGATGCTGGTGGCGGCACTGGTGGCGGTCTACGGCACGGCCTTCGGTCCAGGCACGCATTTCAAGCCGCTGTTCACGGACATCAGTGTCTGGTCGGTCTTCTCCTGGCTCGTGCCCGGCTACCTGAACATACGCGAGGTGCTGCGTTTCAGCTCGCTGGGACAACTGCTGCTGCTGGCGCTGCTGTGGGGGGGGGGGCTTCACGCCTGGGCCGCCACGCGCGATCGGCTGGTGGCCAGGGTGGCTCTGGGCGGGCTGGTTGTGCTGCTGGCGGGGCTCCAGCTTTCGGAGACGGTCGGTGCCCGTGTGCCTGAGACGCGCATCGAGCCGGGGCAGGTGGCCCTCGAGGCGGATGAGACGGCCTTCTTCAGCGGGCTGCAGGGCTCCATGCTGGCCATCCCGGCGGCCCCTTTCCACCACAACCCGTACCACCAGCTCCGCTGGGTGGCCTTTCCGGATCTGTATCTGCTCAACGGCTACTCCGCCCGCTCGACGGAGGTGTTCGACCGCCTGCTGGCGCTGGAGCGCCAGCATGGCAGGGCCTCCGACGGGCAGATCGCCTATGCCGCCGAAATTGGCGCCGAGTATGTCTGCCTGCTGCGCGGACGGGTTCCCGTTGACGTCCAGCAGCACCTGCAGGCGCGCTACCCGACGCGGTTCGCGAATGACCGCTTCCTCGTGCTGGCGCTCGCACCGCCCGCGCCCTGAAGCGGGGCCCTACGCACCCAGCGCCCGGAAGCGCGTCATCTTCGGCAGCGGTCCGACAATCGGCGTGGCATAGCGGATGAACGCCTGGGTGACGTTGTTGCCGGCCTTGTTGATGAAGGCGGCAGGCATCTCGCGCGTCTCGCGGGCGACCTTTTTCAGCGGCACGCATTGGTAGCTGATCGCGTAGGCGTCACCCTTGGCGCGCCGGATGGCGATCGTCCCGCTGGTGATGCCGCTGACGGCAGCCTTGACCGCTTCCGCGCCGACGGCGCGCGCCTCGGCGGCATCGGTCTTGGAGGCGATGCCGGGGAACGAGCGCTGCAGATAGCCGAAGGTATCGGCACGGACGCGCTTGATCGCCGTGCGCGCCTTCAGCGCGGACGCCAGGAAGTCGCCGAGCGCACCGCTGCCGCTGAGCTGCGCGTTGCCGTGCGAGTCCACTTCCTTGCTGAACGAGGCCGCGATCGCCTTGCCGCTCTCGTCCGCGATGCCCTCCGAGACCGCGACGACGCAGCGCCCCAGCTTGTCATAGACCGCCTTCACATCCGCAGCGAACCGGTCGAGGCTGAAGGGCCGCTCGGGCAGGTAGACCAGGTGCGGGCCGTCGTCGGCCGCCGTGCGAGCGAGGGCGGCGGCGGCCGTCAGGAAACCGGCGTTGCGCCCCATCACGATGTTGATCTTGACCCCGCCCAGGGCGCGGTTGTCAAGATCGTCGCCCATGAATGCGGAGGCCACGAACCGGGCGGCACTGCCGAAGCCGGGGGTATGGTCGTTCTCGCGCAGGTCGTTGTCGATCGTCTTGGGGATGTGGAAGCAGCGCAGCGGATAGGCCGCCTGGCGGGCCGCCTCGTTGATGATGTGTACCGTCTCGGCCGAATCGTTGCCGCCGATGTAGAAGAAGTAGGCGATGTCGTTGCGGCTGAGCACCTGGAAGATCGCCTGGCAGTCATCCGCCGTCGGCTTCTTGCGCACGGTGCCCAGCGCTGATGACGGGGTTATGGCGACGGCCTCGATCGTCTGGCGCGTCTCCTTTCCGAGGTCGATGAAATTCTCGTCGAGAATCCCCTGGATGCCGTGCAAGGCCCCATAGACGGTCTTGATGCATGTATGCCTGCGGGCTTCCAGCACGGCCCCTGCGAGGCTCTGGTTGATCACCATGGTGGGACCGCCGCTCTGGGCGATCAGCATGTTTCCGGTCACTGTCTTCATGGATATCCTTTTTTTGTTCATCACTTCAAACGTTTTGAAAACAAATAATCCGCGCATACACAGGAATTGGAATTAGACTACCGAAAACGCTGGCGTTTTGCAACCGTTTCATAGTAGCCTTTCGGGCCACGTTCAATAGACAGGATGCATACACCATGCGCATGGAAGACGAAATCAAGCGGCGGCGGACCCTCGCGATCATCTCGCACCCGGATGCCGGCAAGACCACGCTGACCGAGAAACTGCTGCTCTACGGCGGGGCACTGCAGCTTGCCGGGTCGGTTACGGCCCGCAAGAACCAGCGCTCCACGACGTCCGACTGGATGGAGCTGGAGCGCCAGCGCGGCATCTCCGTGACCTCCACCGTGCTGCAGTTCGAGTACCGCGGCATGGTCATCAACCTGCTCGATACCCCCGGCCACCGCGATTTCTCGGAAGACACCTACCGCGTGCTGATGGCCGTGGATACGGTGGTGATGGTGATCGACGCGGCCAAGGGCATCGAGAGCCAGACGCTCAAACTCTTCGAGATCTGCCGCATGCGAGGCATCCCGATCTTCACCTTCATGAACAAGCTCGACCGGCCGTCCCTGAGCCCGCTGGCACTGATGGACGAGCTGGAGTCGCGCCTGCAGCTTCCCGTCTGCGCGATGAACTGGCCGCTGGGCGACGGCGACCGCTTCCAAGGCGTCTACTGCCGTCAGGAGCGCGTGGCGCACTTCTTCGAGCGTACCGCGCACGGTGCCTACCGGGCACCCGAGGCGCTGCATTCGGTGGATTCGGAACCGGTGCGCCAGCGGCTGCCCCCGGATGTGTACGAGGCCGTGATCAACGACCTGGAGATGCTCGACAGCGTCGGCGAGCCGTTCGACCTGGAGGCGGTGCATGCCGGCAACCTGAGCCCGGTCTATTTCGGCAGTGCCATCAACAACTTCGGCATCCAGATCCTGCTCGACGCGATCGTGGACTACGCCCCGGCGCCGCAGGCGCGCTTCGTCGCCGGCAACCGGATCGGCCCGGATCACCCGGTTTTCTCCGGCTTTGTCTTCAAGATCCAGTCGAACATGGACCCGAAGCACCGCGACCAGATCGCCTTCCTGCGCATCTGCAGCGGCCGTTTCACGCGCGATATGAAAGTCACCAACACGCGCGACGGCGAGTCCGTTCGGCTTTCCAGCTCGCACCGCGTGTTCGCACGCGATCGCGAGACCGTGGACGAGGCCTACGCGGGGGATGTGATCGGGCTGGTCGGGCATAGCGGCTTCGGCATCGGCGATACGCTGACCGAGGATCCGGCGATCGTCTACGACGAGATGCCGCAGTTCGCGCCGGAGTGTTTCGCGCAGGTCTACAATCCCGTCCCCGCGCAGTACAAACGCTTCCAGGCCGGCGTGCATCATCTGCTGCAGGAGGGTGCCCTGCAGGCGTTCCAGTACCTGGACCCGGCCCGCAACATACCCATGCTGGGGGCTGTCGGCTCGCTGCAGTTCGAGGTGTTCAAATACCGCCTGGAGAACGAGTACGGTGCCGTCGTGCGCATGGAGCCCGCCACGTCAACCGTCATCCGCTGGGTGGATCCGGAGGGGCCGCCCGTCGCCGAGGAGATGCTGCCTCCCGGCGGCAAGCTGATGCTCGACACCTCCGGCCGCAAGGTGTTGCTGTTCGATACCGAATGGGTGCTGAAGTTCTTCTGCGACAAGCATCCGCAGGTGCTGCTGCGCAAACTGCCCGCCGCGATCCGCCGCGTGGGATGAGGGAATCATGTAACAGAGTGGGTATGATGATGAAGCGCTTTTGGCCAATCGTAGTGCTTGTCTGCTTATGTCTGGCGGCGGGCGTGCGGGCGGATGAGGATGCCACGCCCGGCGGGCTGGAGCACTGGGAGCAGGTCGAGTGGGTGGCTGATCCCTCGAATGATGGCGACAGCTTCAGTGTGCGGTATGACGGGGCAGAGTACCTGCTGCGCTTGTATTATGTGGATGCGCCCGAGACGAGCGCCAGCTCCGAGACGGATGCGCGGCGCGTACGTGAACAGTCGCGCTATTTCGGTCTGGAAAGTCATCGCGACACCGTGCATTTCGGTCAGGCAGCGGCGGAGTTCACGCGCACGATGCTGGCACGGCCGTTCACGGTCTACACGGCGCGCGCCACGGCCCCGGGGCGCTCGGTCTCGCGTCGGATCTACGCGTTTGTGGAGACGTCCGGCAGCGAGGATCTGGCCGCGCTGCTGGTCGCGCGCGGGTTGGCGCGGGCGTATGGCGTGCGCCGGGCCTTGCCGGACGGGACCTCGGCGGTGGATGCCGCGGCAGGATTTTCGGATCTGGAAAGCGCGGCCATGCTGGATCGGGCGGGTCTCTGGTCGGCATCGAATTCCAAGCGGCTGATCGCCGCCCGGGCGGAGTCGCGCCAGGAGCTGGCGGAATTGCGCGATATCGATACCTCGACACGTTTTCCGGCGGGACTGATCGATATCAACACGGCCGGGCTGCGCGAACTGGAAATGCTGCCGGGGGTCGGTCCGGTCACGGCCCGGAATATTGTGGCGCATCGGCCTTTCAGCAAGCCGGAAGACCTGCTGCGGGTGCCGCGCATAACGGCGCTGACCGTCACGAATATCCTGCCGCACTTGAAGTGGGCAACAGAAGACTGAAGACTTTCGGGTAAAGTCGAAAGTCGAAATCGGGAAAATCGAAATACAGACTGAAGACGGCAGGCATGGTGCGCATCATCGCATCGCTTTCAAAAGCTCTTTCAAACTCAGCACTCGTGGATCAGGTGAACGCCTGTGCAAGGTGTTTACTTGCCGATACAACCTGCGCGACTCGAACTCTTTAATCTGCTTTGTCACTTCTGACTCATCCCACTTTCGCCCAACGTAGGCGGCATCCGGCTCCACCTCAAAGACCGCGTAGATCTCACCACCTGCCGCACCGGGGTATCCCCTTGCCGTGAGGTCACTAGCCGAATAGACCTTGTAGCCAGGCTTCATGAGACGGAACAAACCGTCCGCCACCATTCCGCCGTGGGTTCGCAGGAGAACGTGCCGCGCTGACGCCATCTCTGGCGGGATATGCCATGTGCCCGGGCGGTCTCCCAGACGCACGTTTGCAATGCCATTTTCCAGCGTCCACGCCAGTTGCTCGGGCGTGTTATACCATGCCACCACCACATGATGCTCGGACGGTGGCAGTGCCCGCGTTGTGTCGCTCATCTCATCCTGCTCTGCCAGCACCAGCGTGCCATACTGCACCGGATCTTCCTTCTGGGTGTAGCTTTCGGCGACGTGATAGCTCAGGCGCTCCTGCGCCGTGGTGCGATTACCCAAGTGAGCAAGCACGGCATCCAGGAATTTCTCCAGCGATTCCAAGCCCTGTGCCTTTCCGCTCTCGTCCGGAGCAATTCCAAACGCACCCAGCCCTGGAAGGATTTCGTGGAATCCTATGAATGGCGGTTGATTGTTCCCCCCTCCCGGATAAAGCACATACGCGCCTTGCGAGCGTTTGATGGCGTCCCGGTAGGCGTGCATCTTCAGCAAATCCTGCCGCTTGTAGTTTCCATCCACTTCGTCGTCGGCGTCGTCCGCCCCTTCCGTGCCAAACAAGCCTTCAATATTTTCCACACGATACTTCGCGTCGAAATGCACATGTACGAGCAACTCCTGCCGTTCCGCCTCTGCCTCGCTCAAATGCTCCGGCCAGAACGTCAGCGTGTAATCGGGATGCAATCGCCGTGTCCAGCTTCCACCCGCGTGGCGGTCCTGGGTCACTTCGAATCGCCGGTTGTAGGCGAAGCGCGTATTCAGTCGGCGACTCTGCTTTGCGAATGTGCCGACAAACGGCCCCAGCTCCATCCGCTTCCGCAGCAGAAGATTCGGCGAACCTTCATCCAGACCTTCAATCAACTCCTCCACCGCCGGACGACTTCCTCCCCGGCACTTCTGGCAGAACCATGCCAGCAACTCAAAGAACAGCCAATACTCGTAGAGGCTCGCCACATCGCGCTGGCCCGCATGAAACAACTCCTCACCGCCGTCCCACGAAAGCTCCGCCGCCGTGCGAAACCGCAACCACCAGTGCAGTACCTCACGATAGCCGGCCTTGCGCTGCAACACCGGACTGCCCAGCGGCGCAAAACGCATCTCGCCCACTTCACGAAACAAGCTGCGCCCCAGCCAATCCTCCACTGTGGCCGCGAGCCGCCGTGACAACGCCGCCGATGCGCCCCATGTTCTGCAATTGTCTTTCGACTCAAACACGCCCCGCGCATGCGTAAGGAAAGCCCGGAACTCACCCAGCGCGAACTTCACGAACCGGTTCTCCAGTGTGTCCAGATCCCGCGACTTGCGAGGCACCAGAACCCGTGCGGCGACCGACTCCAGGCCAAGTTGCGCACGCAGCGGATGCGATGCCGGAACTTCGCGGCGTGGATTACCTGTCACCAGTTGCCGCACCGCCGATGGTGTCCACCGAATAGGACGGTCGGTCGCAACGGAGTCGCTGACCGTAGACAGTCGCTCATGGGGAAAGCTCAGGATGCGTTGCAGCGCGGCGGAGAAGTCGGCGCTGTCCAACGTCTCGCGCAGCAACTCCAGTTGGATTTGCAGCCATCCGGCATCCGTTCGTTCCTCAAACGTCGAACGGAACCCCGCCTTGGCCGACGATCTGGCATCCGCAACCAGCCCCGCGATTTCATCTGACAACCGCCGCAGCATTCCCCGGTATTCCGTCCGGTAATCCAGCTTGAGCGAGCGCACGTCCAGCAACGCCGACGCTACAGCAGGCTTTGCATCGTCCACCTCGCCATCGACCAGTTCCAGCAGGAGCGTACCGCAAAAGGAACGTGTCTCGATCAGACCCGCATCGGGCTTGCCGCCGCCAGTGCCAAGGCTGCGCCGACGACTGGAGAGACTGCAACGCAGCCGCAGGTCAGCGCCGTTGGCAGGCACCACCTCATATTCATACCGCTCGGACTCCCGCAACTGAACCGCCGTCTCCCCATGTTCACGGGCGTCATTCTCCTCTATTTCCGCTAAAGGCGTTGTGCATGGATCATTGTCCACCTTCACTGGAGTCAGGGCGACATGCGCCACCACCGCGCCGGAGGGCGAGCGAAACGGAATGCTGGTTTCAGGAAGAACGCGCATGGCATCATGCCTCGGCGAAGGAGGCGAATCCATTTTCAATCAACAGCCGCCACATCCGGCCAATCTTCTCCGCGCTCAGTGGATACGGCGCACCTGCGGGAACGACGACCGATGGCTCTGCGTTCTTGTCAGTGGAACGTGCCGCTTCTTCCGCCGCCAGAAGCACATCCGCGATGAGCTTATCTCGGGCTTCATTCGTCTCTGCAACGACATTGTGATGAGTCACACAGAGGTACCACAGCTTCTTGAGGACGGACCCCAGCTTGCCCCGCGATCCGTGCAGCTTCGGCAGCAACTTCTGAAAGACCACGCAATCAAAGGCATCGGAGAACCATTTGGCATCGTCATCTGCATAATTGCCTAGCAGCTTGTAAAAGTGGATGAAACGCGCCGTTTCGTAGGCTGTGCGATAGCCAAACTCCGCCCCGTGGGGCTGTAGCGTTCTGAAAAGCAGCAGCATCTCGGCATCGTAAGCCGCCTTGACACCCTCGGGTACAGCCACCTGCGCCTTGGATGCATCCACAAACGCCTTACCAAACTCCGCACCCTTGCCGTCGAGCTTCGTCAGGTCCGGCTTGGTCGGATTAATGTCAATACTCGACCAGCCCTAAGTCCTCGATGAACCTGAAATGCCGGTGATTCCTCGTTGCCAGAGGCTCGTCCTCCAGCAGTGCCGTCGCTGCAATCAACGCATCGGGAATCATCAACCCGTGACCTGAACGATATTGACACAGGAGTTCCGTCGCACGCACAGAAATTGCCGGACTTAGGTTGATCAGATTGAACCGCCCGACAAAACGGTCAAGAGCCTTCAATTCACGCTTGTTGCGGCATCCGACGATCAGCTCCATTTTCGAAATAGCACTGATTTTCGCGACGCCATCCTGCAATGCCGACTCCAGAAACGCAATGGCCTTTTCGTCCTTGCGGGCAAAATCGATCAGAATGTCGCTATCAATGATCATCACCGGTTCCATTCGCGTTCGCGCGTTTCGCGGACCCATATGGCACCGTCTTTCATATCGGAACGATCCGCCCATATACCCATAAACGGGTCGGCCTTTAGAGAAGGCTGCTTGCCGTGAACACGATCCAGCGTTCGGCCATGGCGCTGCCGCAGGAAGACAATGAAGTCAAAAACTTCCCGGCGTGATTCCTGCGGAAGTGCCGCCAATTCTTTCGTAATCGAATAAGTTGTCATTTCACCAGCATTCATTTTGGACTTCCGTATGCGGGATAAACACAGCAATCACCACGGGAGCAGTCTAACCAATTATCCCGCTGAAACACAACCCCGATTTTCGGTCACTACGGGTTATACCCC
>CAZSRU010000099.1:0-8907 GCA_964609395.1 uncultured Victivallales bacterium | reverse complement strand
AGCTCATCTGCCGATCATCGAGCCCGCGAATTTCGCCGGCACGCTCTGGAAACCGGTCAACCACAGCGGTGATGGAACGGTTGTCCTGCTAGCTTCGAAGTATCGTTCCGAATATTATGCCAATCAGTGGGCTGGTGCGGTGGTCTCAAGCGATCCCTCCGGTTTGAATGTCCGGTCCGGCGGAGTCGGCAGGATCGTGGAGCCGTATGCAGATGGTCGCCCGACGATCCGGTTCGACAAGGTAGGCTCGTTTTTCCGGCCCGGTCCGGTGTACATGGTGCTGATCTACAAGGACGGAAGACGTCAGCCTTGGCTGATTCCCGATCCGGCCATGCGCGTCGAGTAGGGTCCGGGTATGCAAGAAGACCGGCAGACTGACGTCTGCCGGTCTTTTTTTTGTGGCTGGCTTGCCTATAACTTGGCCATTTTGTCACACGGCCCGTTCAATAGATTAGGGCGAAAGATTAAGGTTGCTCACGCTCCACCCCTAATCTTTTGCCTTAATCTTCTCTCCCCAAAAAGTTACCCATTCATTTTCGCACGGGCACCGGGTGGTCGGCTTGTTTATACCTGAATTTTGCGCTACCGCGTGCGCCTGACGGTAGCGGGGCTGCCGTAGGCAATGCTCATGGCGGGTATGGGGCGGGTGACGAGGGCATGGGCACCGATCACGCTGCCCGCTCCGATGTCCGCCCCGTCGAGCACCGAGCTGCGCGCCCCGATCCAGGCCCCGTCGCCGACCTGTATCCCTTTGCCTGGAAGCATACCTTGGCGCATGATAATCGGTTCGGGCTCGTCAAATCGATGCTGTCCGCCGGCAATCAGGTAACTGTAGGCGGCGACCAGCACTTCGCGTCCGATCTCCAGTCGACTGTCTGTCGCCAGCAGGCAGTTGACGCCGATATCGCTGCCCTCGCCGATCTCGAGATGGGCATTACGTGCCCGGATGATCGTGTTGCTCGAGATAATGACGCCGTCGCCGATGCGAATATCGGCTTGCGGTCCGCGCGCATCGAGCAGGCAACCCTCGTCAATCAGGACGCGGCGACCGATATGGATATTGGCGCAACCGCGCAAGGTCACATTCTGGCCGATGACGGTTCCCTTGCCGAGCGACCCCAGCATCGATGGGTAAACCAGTTTGCGCAGGGCTATTCCCAGCGCACCACCACGGGCGGCGCAGAGCGCCATCAGCAGTTCGTAGCGCAGCAGGCGAGGGAGCGAGGGGGAGCCAACGGTAAAACGCGCGTAGGTGCGCCAGGCCGCTTCCTGTCCGTCGGCGACGGATTTGATATTGATCGTATCCTGTTCCGTTTTCATGTATCCATCTCCGCTGGCGACTTCGGTTTCTCGCGTTGCGCCAGATATACCATCCAGCCCAGGACCGAGATCATAAGCGTTTTCAGGCGCAGGAGTAAGGCCGCCGTCACCGCGACGGATTCAGGAACCCCGATCATGGCGAGGAACACCACGAAACTACCCTCCCAGAGACCGGCGCCATTCAGCGAGATCGGCAGGGTCGAGACCAGCATGATCAAGGGTGTGACCAGGATGACATCCCATAATCCGGGGTGCGTGTTCAGTGCCCGGCAGGCGATGTAGATATTCACGCCTGCCAGCAAATGGAAGGCGAGGGAAAGCAGCATGACGTAGGCAACCTCCGCCGGGTGCTGCCGGAATGATATCAGCGCCTCATGCGCACGACTGAGTTTCTCGTGGAGAGCGGTAAATCGCGAGGGAATCAGCCGGAGGAAAAGCTGGAACATGCTTTTGGTAAACAAGGCGATGATGGCGCCGATCATCAACAGCGTCAGGAAGATCAGTGAAAGACGCACGCCCGCATGCTGAACGACGGGGTGATTACCGATCGCCAAAACACTCACAATCGCAATCATCGCGAAAAGCCCGGTCAGCCGTTCCAGGAACACCGACAGATAGGCGATCTTGAACTGGTTCAGACGCTTGCCAAGGTAATAGCCGCGGGCACCGTCCCCCCCCACCATGCTCGGCAGGAAATTACTGAAAAAATAACCGAGGATGTACAGGCCGACCAGATAGAGGATCGGTGCCTCGCGACGCCGGGAACCAAGCAGGCGTTGCCATTTCAGGCAACTGATCCAGATGATGATGAACGCCATCGGGAACAGCGACAGAAACCACCAGGGATTGATCGTGGCGATATGCCTGGCAATATCATTGGCCCGGACCCACTTGAGAATGATGCCGATAAAGAACAGGCTGACGGCCAGCTTGAAGCCGAGTATGACCCGCTTTCGAATTTTAACGTGAGACTCCATGCTTGGTGAGATACACTGACGCAAAAAAAATGGCGGGAGCGACGGGGCTCGAACCCGCAACCACCGGATCGACAGTCCGGAACTCTAACCAATTGAGCTACGCCCCCGCATTGGTCAGCAAAACGCGGGCAGTTATAGATGAATCCGGCGATGAGCGCAAGCATAAAAGCCAAAAAAATATCAAACGGCTTGCGCATCGGTGCGAGGACGGGATTCCCCCTTGCAATTCAGGGGGGCGAGGGTATCATGTGACCGTCATATTAACTCAAGGAGGATCGGTTATGGGAAGTCGTGGTATCGCGCTGGTGAAGATGGATGTGCAGGAACTGTTGATGCTGTTGAACAAGGCGCTGTCGGATGAATGGCTGGCGTACTATCAGTATTGGATCGGCTCGAAGGTCGTGGCCGGCCCGATGAAGGATGCGGTCATCACCGAGCTGACCCTGCACGCCACCGAGGAACTGGCGCACGCCGAACTGCTCTCCACCCGGATCATCCAGCTTGGCGGGACGCCGGTACTGACTCCCGCCCGCTGGCTCGAGTTGACCAACTGCGCGTACGAGTCGCCGGAGGATCCGTTCGTGCAGACCGTGCTGGAGCAGAATATCCGTGGCGAGCAGTGCGCGATCAGCGTCTATGACAACCTGATGAAGGTGACCAAGGAGGCCGACCCGGTCACCTACAACATCGCGCTGCAGATCATCGAGCAGGAAGTCGAGCATGAGGAGGATCTGCAGAGCCTGCTCGAGGATCTGACGTTGATGTTCAAGCGCTACGGCAAGTAAGTGTTGAGCGTTTTTGTAGCCCAGTCGCGCTTGTCCACCGTAGCCTTGGCGAAGGCGGGCCGCGACTGAGGCAGCGGGAATGCGCGTTCGGTTACGCGAACACCCGCGTTTACGCAACCAACCGTTCGCTTACAACGCGGAAGCCGCACTCGCGGCGCGAGTGGGCTACATGAGGGGGATCGTTGAAAGCGGGTCAGGTAGAAAAAGCTAAAGTGGCAATGTTCTCAGGAGTCGAATGAATCGGTGTCGTTTCTCTATCCCCCGCCACCCCGTGGCGGCCGTTTTGTTTTTTTCCCTTTATTCCGCCCATGCCGCGGTTTCGCCGGTGAGGACACTTGATGGCCTTGTCGGGCGGTGGGTTGATCTGCGCGGGCAGATCGCCGAGGAGCAGCGCAACTGGATCTCGCAGTCCGCGCAGTGGCGTCAGGAAATGGATCTGCTACGGCAGGAGCAGGAGAGTCTGGTGGCGGCGCTGGCCCGGCTGGAGGCTGCCGGCGAGTCGCGGCAGGAACGCAGTGCCGGTCTGATGGAGCGGCGTGAGCACCTGCGGACAGCCCTTGCCGGGGTGGATGCCGTGCTGCAGCGGTTGCAGCCCGCAGTGGCGGCGGTGGCGGCGCAGATCCCGCCAGCGCTGATGACGCCCGACCTGGCGGCGGTGTTCCAGCCGGATGCGTCCGCCGCGGACTCGCCGCCTGGCGTCTCCGCCCGTCTGCCGCGCATGCTCGCTGCCCTGACGGCGATCGAGACGCTGCAGGCCGGTATCCATGTGACGCGGGTGATGGTCGCGTTGCCGGATGCGCCGCGCCGCGAAATGGATGTGGTGTTCCTCGGGCTGGCTTGCGGGTATGCGGTGACGGCGGATGACCGCCTCGCGGCGGCCGGTAGGCCGACACCCGACGGATGGCTCTGGGAACCGCTGCCGAACGAGGCTTCTGCCGTGCGCCGCCTGATCCAGGTAGCCAATCAGGATGTCGCGCCGGCACTGGTCGCTTTTCCGGTCGGCACCGCCGCCCGGACAGACGGGGGGGCCGCGAAATGAACCGGTTGCCTTTGAAATCAGACTTCAGACCGCAGACTTCAGACCGCAGGCCACAGGCGGTAGCCCGCTCGCGCTGCGAGCGCGGCTTCTGTGTTGTAAGCAACTTGTCGATATACCTGGCTTGCGGGTTTTTCCTTGCCGGTTCGGTGGCGACGGCCCAGACGAATGACTTGGCGTCGCCGATCGAACAGGCCCAGGCGGATGTCAAGGCCGCCCAGGCGGAGTTGCAGTCCGTCCGTGCGCAGATCGACAAGGAACGGCTGCCGCTGCGCGAGGCGCACCGGGACCTGACGGCATCGGTGCGTAATAAGCGGGAACGGTTGCGGACGTTGCAGGAGGCGGGACGGATGGAGACCGAGGCGCGCGAGCGGTTGGAACGCGAAGTCGCCCGGCTGGAGGATGAACAGCGGTTCGTCCTCACCGCCCTCTCGGAGTACAGGCGCGGGGTTGAAACCCGTTTGCAGACGGCGGAACTCCAGGCACTGTCCGAGCCCCTGGCTCAAATGGATGCCGCCTTGCGCGGGGACGAGAACAGCCTTGGCGACACGGTCTCGGTCGTGCTGGACACGGCGTTGGCCTGGAACCGCCGACGCGCGGGCGGATACGCCTTCGCGGGTACGGTGCTCGATGCGTCCGGGAGCGAGGTGGCGGGGCACTACCGCCTCATCGGCCCGCTGGCCTATTTCGCCGGCGCCGGGAACGGGGCGATCGTGACCGGTACGCCGGACAGCCTGTTGCCGTCGCTTTTCAGCGGGCACAAGCCGATCGAGCAGCGGGCGATTGCCGCCCTGGTGAACGGTTCGGCGTCTGCAGCCGTGCCGGTCGATGTGTCCGGCGGGGCCGCCTTGCAGCGCGAGCGTGCTGCCGAGGGGTGGGTGCAGCAGATCCGCAAAGGCGGTTTTGTGATGGTGCCGTTACTGCTGACCGGTGTGCTCTCGCTGCTGATCGGGGGCTGGAAGTCTGCCTCCCTTCACCGGTTGCGCCGGGCGGTGGATGTCCCGCTCGACGCCGTTACCGAGTGTGTGCGCCGGAAGGACTGGATCGGAGCCGAAGCTGCCGCGGGCCGGCTGCGTCCGCCATTGTCGATCCTGGTTAGCGAGGCCCTGGCGCACCGGCATGCCGCCAAGGAACACCTTGAGGAGATCCTCCATGAACGCCTGCTCTCGATGACGCCCGCCTGGGAAAGCCATCTCGGGACGCTGGCGGTTTTCGGTGCCGTGGCACCCCTGCTCGGGCTGCTGGGGACCGTCACCGGCATGATTCATACCTTCGAGCTGGTCACGCTGTTCGGCACGGGCGAGGCGCGCCTGCTTTCCGGTGGTATTTCGGAGGCGTTGATCACGACCAAGTTCGGCCTTGTCATTGCGATCCCAGTACTCGTGGCACATGCCTTGCTCGTGCGGCGCCTGCGGATGATTACCGGGACGCTCGAAACCACCGTGGCGCGTTTCGCAAACCTGCTTGTCGATGAGGCTGGCGCATGAACTGGCTGGATGCACCGCTGCAATACTGGCGCTCCGGCGGACCGTTGCTCCTGCCGCTGGCGGGGGTGTCTGCCGGGATCTGGTTCACGTTCTTGCGCTCGCGTTACCGGCTGATGATGGAATCGGCCTCCGCTGCGGACATGGCACGGCGGCTGGAGCAGGAGACCGGCGTAAACGGGGAGACCACGGGGCTGAGCGCCTACGTGGCGGATGCCCTGGTGGCGGGACCGTCGGCGGTGGCCGTGTTCGAGGAGCAGAGCGGGCGTCTTGTCGATCACCTCAAACGTGATTTCGGCGTGCTGAAGGCCCTGACGGTCGTTGCCCCGTTGCTGGGGTTGCTGGGGACCGTGATGGGGATGATCGTCACCTTCGTGGCGGTGGCGGGCAGCGGCGGGGATACCGCCCACCGTGTGGCGGAAGGGGTCAGCCGCGCGTTGATCACGACGCAGGCGGGGCTGGTCGTGGCGATTCCGGGCGTGTTCGGCCAGATGCATCTGCGCCGCTTGCTGAGCCGCCTGCAGGTGCTGCTCGGCTCCCTGAAACTGCACGTCTTCGAGCGCACGGCAGGGAGTGTGTCATGAAACGGGTAACCCTGGCCGCAGACAGCGAAAACGGGATCGACGTCAACATGTCGCCCCTGATCGATTGCGTCTTCCTGCTGCTGATCTTCTTTATCGTGACGACCGTCTTTGTCGAGGAGACCGGCGTGGATGTCGATCGCCCGCAGGCGGTCTCCGCCGTGCGGCTCGACCGGCAGAGCATCATGATCGCGCTGACGCCGGACGGGGGGATCGTCTACGGCGGGCGCACGATCTCACTGGACAGTGTACGCGGGCTCGTGGCCCGGCAACTGCGCGAGCGAGACATGCCGGTCATCATCCTGGCGGATCGCGATTCGCGCACGGGACGGCTGGTCGAGCTGATGGATGAATGCAAGCTGGGCGGGGCGAAGCACGTGAGTGTGGCCGCGGGACGGAAGGAACCATGATCATGGCAATGGCAGGAGTGCGAGCGGTCGGGGCGGACGTCAGGGCGGCAGTCCTGGCCGTCTTCCTGACGCTGGCGCTCTTCCTCCTGCTGCCGTATGTACACTTGGTCGTGCCGGCACCGCCGCCAGCAGCGCATCTGATTGAAATCCCGGTTGTCAGCCTGCCGCCCACGCCGCCCCCGTTGTTGCCGCCCGATATGGAGGAACCCGCCCCGCGTGCGATGAGCGTGCCGCAGCCGGAATTGAACGTGCCGGTCTTGCAGGTGGCACCGCTGGCCCCTGTGCTGGATTTTGATTTTGCCATCGGGGGAGTCGGCGGTGATTTCGGCCTGGCGTTTTCCGTGGAGGCCGATGCCGGCGCGGTCAGCGGTGCTGGCGTCTTTGAGCTGGCGGAGGTGGATAGCGTGCCGCAGGCGGTTGTCCAGATGCAGCCGTTTTACCCCTCGCTTGCCCGCCGACGCCGGATCGAGGGGGAGGTGACCGTGCTATTCACGGTCAATGCCGAGGGCCGGACGGGTGACATACGGGTTGTCGCCAGCACCCCGGAAGACGTGTTCACGGAGGCGGCAACGCGTGCCGTGGGGCGGTGGCGGTTTACACCCGCGATGAAAGATGGCGAAGCGGTTCCTGTGCGTGTGCGGCAGGTGATCCGCTTCCGAATGGAGGAGTAGTAGAATGCGGAATGCGGAATGCGGTATCATCCCCCCTGTCGGAAATCCGGCGTCGGGCGTCGGCAGTCGGGCGTCCTTGCCGTTGTCCCGCCTATGGCTTGTCTCGGCTCTTTTCTTGTTTTTCTGCTGTGCCCTGTTCGCGCAATCGTCGACGGAGCCGAGGGTAACTGCGCGGGAGGCGGCGCTGCTGTCCCAGGCGGCGGAGGTGGCGGTCACGAATATGCCCAAAGCCGTGGAATTGCTGGCGGCGGCTCGTGGCCCGGATTCCAGTGCCGCCCTGGATTTCGCCATCGGGAATTTCCGTTTCCAGGGCGGCCAGTACGGGGAGGCTGTCGCGGCCTACCTCGAGGCGGTGCGCAAATGGCCCGCGTTCCGAGATGCCCGCAAGAACCTGGGGCGGGCCTACCTGCTGCTCGAACGGGAACAGGACGCGATCAAGGTGTATCAGGGGCTCGTGGTGGAGGGGTATGTCGATGCCGATATCTACCTGCTGCTGGGGCACGGCTTGATGATGAAGCGCCATGCCGTGCCGGCGGAAACCGCCTATCGGCAGGTGTTGCTGCTGGACCCGGAGCACCGTGACGCGCAGCGCGGGCTGATCCAGGCCCTGCTGGAGCAGGAGCGTTTCGCGGAGGTCCGCAACCTGCTGCGCGGCGCGCTCGATCAGCAGCCGGGCGAGGCGTCCTACTGGTCGCTGCTGGCCAATGTCGAGGTGGCGCTGGATGATACCGCGGCCGCCATCCGCACGGTGGAGACCGCGCGTCGGCTGGATGCCTGTCCGCCGCTCCTGCTGATGCTGCTCGGCGATCTGTACCTGGATGCCGGCCGCGCTGCCGATGCGGTTGCATGCTATGCAGAGGCTCGGGCAGCCGGCGGTGTTGAAAATGCGCGCTTCCTGCGGGCGGTCGAGGGGCTGGTACAGCTTGGCGAGGCGGAGAAGGCGGTGATGCTGCTGGATAAAGTCGCGACAGGACCCGATCCCGAGGTGAAGGATACGACCGTCGTGCGGTTGCGCGCGGAAATCGCCGCCTTGCAGGGAAATACGAAACAGGCGGTTGCGCTTTACCGCGAGCTTGCCGCCGCCGATCCGCTGGATGGACGCGTCCTGCTGCGGCTGGGTGACCTGCTGCGCGAGACCGGAGCCGCCGGCGAGGCGGAGCTGACCTACGAGCGGGCAGGGCGGGTAGCCGGTTTCGAGGCCGATTCGCTCGTGCGACGGGCGCGGCTGGAGGTGGATGCGCAGCGTTTCGCCGAGGCGGTGGAATTGCTGGAAGCCGCCCAGCGCCTCAACCCGCAGTCCAATACCGCGCGCTATCTGGAGCAGATCCAGCGCCTGTAGCCGGGGTCGCGCTTGTAGCCGAGGGCGCGCTTGTATCCCGGGGTGCGCTTGTAGCCGGGGTCGGTGACCCCGGCGTGCATGATGAGGTGGCTGAATAAAGTTTCCCTGAAGAGCGGGTCATGCGGGTTTCGCACGGTTGCTTCGCGCATAGTCGGACATTGTATGGGGGAAATCGACACAACTGTTTGCTGGCAAGCGGTTTGCGTCTTTATTTTGTGATATTTGTAGCCAGTAATATGAAAATATTATCGCTTGACAATGCCATTAATATCATTTATATTGCGGCATTTAACGCGATGTAAGG
>CAZSRU010000098.1:0-8941 GCA_964609395.1 uncultured Victivallales bacterium | reverse complement strand
GGCCCTACTGATGTTTCCCGAGTGGATCACGGGCGCGAGCTTTTGAGACGGATCGAGGCAATGCTCACATCTCTGTCAAAGGTCGCAGCCCATAACTCTTAGTCCCACACTTCATCGCACGCTTGAGCTCACGCTTACTTGGTTACGCTTAAACCACCTGCTTAGTCGGCATTGCGTACGAAAGAAGACCACAATTTACCCACAGATTCTGCGGAAGACCCTTATAAGTGAAAATTGAGTTTGCTGATCGCGGCGGGGCGAAAATATTTTTCCGAAACGGAGCCCAACCCTTGATTTCTTATCGCATGAAAGAGTGTGAAACACAATGCAAAAGGAATAGGGAATGGGGCTGCTGCCGGTTCGGATTGGTCCGTGCTTCGCTCAACGAGCATTGCTGCTTCGCTCTCTGATCCATGCGGGGCAAGACACAGGGGAAGTAGCCGTACGTTCCTGGCCTAGCTGCCTGAACCCGTGTCGCGTTGCGCCAGAATAAAATGCTACCGAAGCGAAAATGAGAAATGCGTTTCGCGTGGCGGCGTTTTTGACTGGACGGGGCTGGAGTTTTACGTCAATGTTCGGTCTTTGTTTTCAACCAGCCTTAATGGGAATTACTCCATGCTCGAATCCTCGAAAAACGCGTCGCGCCACGTCATCTCGGTCCTGATCGCCGACCGTCCCGGTATCCTGCGCGATGTCACTGCGGCGGTGACGGCTCTGCACGGCAATATCGACGGCATCCGCCAGACCGTCGTGGCCGGTTATTTCACCGTCATGCTGACCGCCACCTTCCCCGAGCCCTGCCTGTCGGAAGACGTCCGCCACCGTATGCAGCAGGCTTTTGCTCCGGGCGAGGCCAATATCGCCGCCACACCCTATGATTCCGAGCACGCCAAGACGCATTATCCCGGCGAACGCTACGTGGTGACGCTCACCGGTATCGATCACACCGGCATCTTAAGCGCGGTCACCGGCTTCATGGCCACCCGCCGTATCAACATCGAGGACTGGAACGTCAGCTTCGAGGGCAATCACGTGACCCATGTGGCGGAAGTCACCGTGCCGACGCAATTGGACATCAAGCAGCTTCAAAGCGAATTCCGGCACCTGGCTGAGACACTCGGCCTGCATGCCGGCATCCAGCACGAGAACATCTTTCGAGCGATCAGCGAAGTCGGCCCCATCAAACGGCTAGTCACGCGACGCTAAACACCCAGGAACGGAACTACACAGCATGATCAGAACACAGGAAATCCTCAGTACCGTCCGCATGCTCCAGGAGGAGAATCTGGACGTCCGCACCGTCACCATGGGCATCAGCATCATCGACTGCGCCGGCCCGGATATCAACGCCGTCTGCAAGGCAGTCTATGCCAAGATCTGCCGCAAGGCCGCCAACCTGGTCCGGGTCTGCGACGAGATGACCACGCGCTACGGGATCCCCGTCGTGAACAAGCGACTGGCCATCTCGCCCGCCAGCCAACTTCTCGGAGGGCACGACCAGGCTGGTGCCGTGGCCCTCGCCAAGGCGTTGGACCAGGCCGCTGCCGATGTCCGGGTCGACCTGCTGGGCGGTTTCACGGCGCTGGTACACAAGGGCATGACACCGGCGGAGCAACTACTGATCGAATCGCTGCCGGCCGTGCTCAGTTCGACGAAACGCGTCTGCGCCTCGATCAACATCGGAACCACCAAGGCAGGCATGAATGTGGATGCCATCCGCCTAGTCGGCAAGACGATCCTGCGGATCGCGGAGGCCACGGCGGACTCGCAAGGCTTCGGTGCCGCCAAGCTGGTGGTCTTCGCCAACATCCCCGAGGACAACCCTTTCATGGCAGGTGCCTACCTTGGCGCTGGCGAACCGGAAACGGTGATCAATGTCGGGGTCAGCGGCCCCGGCGTCGTCAAGCGTGCGCTCGACCGCCTGCTGGAGACCTCGCCCGATGCCACGCTGGACGAGATCGCCGAGGAGGTCAAGCATACCGCCTTCCGCGTCACCCGTACCGGCGAGCTGATCGGGCGCGAGGTCGCCGAGCGGCTAGGCGTCCCGTTCGGAGTGGTTGACCTTTCGCTGGCACCAACCCCGCGCGTCGGGGACAGTATCGGCGAGATCTACCAGACGATGGGGATCAGCAAGCTCGGCGCTCCCGGCACGACCGCCGCCGTGGCCCTGCTCAACGACGCCGTCAAGAAGGGCGGCGCCTTCGCCTCCAGCGCCGTCGGCGGTCTCTCCGGCGCGTTCATCCCCATCATGGAGGATCACGCGCTATCCAAGGCCGTCAAGGATGGGACACTGACGCTTGAGAAGCTTGAGGCGATGACGGCAGTCTGCTCGGTCGGGCTGGACATGATCCTGCTGCCGGGCTCGACCAGCGCGGAAACACTCTGCGGCATGATCATGGACGAGGCGGCGATCGGCATCATCAACCGCAAGACCACGGCCTGCCGTCTGATCCCGGTGCCCGGCAAGAAACTGGGTGATTTCGTCGACTTCGGCGGGCTTTTCGGTTCAGGCACGATCTGCCAGGTCACTTGCCCCGACGGCGCCGAGGTTTTTGTGAATCGCGGCGGTCACGTGCCGGCACCGATACAGAGTCTGACGAACTGACGCCGAACGTCAGTCGCCGGGCATCAAAGTCGATTTCGACCACATGCACACGCAGCGGCGTGCCCGACTTGAAACGGGCCTTGCCGTTGGAAAGCTCGCGCTTGCCGGAATCGAACCGCAGGAAATCGTCCGATAATCCGGAGACATGCACCATGCCCTGGATCTGTAGATCCATCAACTCCACGAACACGCCGTAGTTGGTTACCGTTACCACCACCGCGTCGTATTCCTTGTGAACCCCGCCCTTGAGCTCCTGCTCCAGATAGCGGAACTTCATGATCTCGGTCAAATCCCGCTCGGCCAGGTCCGCCGTCTCCTCGCACAGCGAGGAATGGATCGCCATTGTCTCAAGCTGCGCCTTTGTATAGCGCTCGCCACCCGGGGCCTGGAGACAGGCGCCGAGAATACGGTGCGACAGCAGGTCGGGATAACGGCGAATCGGCGAGGTGAAATGCGAGTAGAACGTCTTGGCCAGGCCGTAGTGACCGCTCTCGCTGGCCGAATATACCGCGCGGTTCATGCTCTTGAGCACCGCGACGTAGACATGGTGCGCCAGCGGATCATCCTTCACGCTCTTCAGGAACGTCGCGAAGTTGCGGCGCTGCCGCAGATCGCCAGGGGCATAGCCCATCGAGATCAGCAGGGCGGTCAACTCCTCGATCTTGGTCTCTTTCGGTTCATCATGGAAACGGGCGATCCCCGGAATATGCCGGGCTGCCAATTCCGCCGCCACGGCCTCGTTGGCGGACACCATGCACTCCTCGACCAGTTGGTGCGAGACGTCGTTCTCCGAACGCGTGATGCCGGTCATCACCCCGCCACCATCGGTCGCGATCTCGACTTCCGGCATGTCCAGATCCAGCGCGAACTTGGCAAATCGGCTGCGGCGGAACTGCTGGGCCATCTCATGCAGCCCCTTCAGCAAAGCCTTCACCTCACGGGTGACTGCCGGATTCTCGCTTTTGCGGTTTTCAAGTGCCGCCAGCGCATCGGCATAGGTCAGACGCGCCTTGGATCGGATCATGGACTTGGCGAACCAGCGTTCAACGGTCTTTCCCTTGGCATCCACGCGCAGCATGACGGAGAAGGCCAGGCGGTCCTTGTCCGGATTCAGGCTGCAGATGCCGTTGGAAAGCTGCTCGGGTAACATCGGAAGCACCTTGTCGGGCAGATAGACACTGGTGCCGCGGGCATAGGCCTCGCGGTCAAGCGCACTGCCCGGCGTCACGAAATGACTGACATCGGCGATGTGGACACCCAGGATACGGAAGTCACCATCGATCTGCAGCGAGAGCGCATCGTCGAAATCGCGTGAGCGTTCGGGGTCGATCGTGATGATCAGCTCATCGCGCAAATCCAGACGCTTGCCGGGGATGTCCATACGCTCGGAAACCGACTCGGCCTCCAGCAACACCTCCGCGGGAAAGGTGTCCGCCAGATTGTGCTGGCGGATGATCGAGAGCGTGTCGGTCGAGGGATCATCCGCCCGCCCGATCACCTCGATGATCTCCCCTTCCGGACTGACATGCTTGTTCTCCCAGTTGACAAACCGCATCAGTACCCTGTCGCCGACCTTCGCCCCGGACGTATCGGCCACATAGAAGCTCTGCCCGTAGATCGGTGCCAGCGGCACCACATGCAGGAAACGCCCCGTCGTCCGCAGCGTGCCGACAATATCATGCCGGCCGCGCTCGACCACGCGGATGATCTTGCCGCTCGGCCCCTGGTCGCTGGCCGGGGCGTCCGGGTTCAGGCGCACAACCACCGTATCGCCGGGCAGGGCCGTCCCCATCTCCCGCGACGGCACGAAGACCGACGGCTGTCCCGGACGCTTGTCCGGCGGATCGACAAACCCATTGCCTGAACGGACAACCGCCAACCGGCCGGTGACGAGATCCGCCGCCGCCCCGATGGCATACTTGCCGTTGCGGATGCTGACAATATGCCCACCCGTGACCATCTGCCGCAGCGTCTTTTCCAAGACACCAAGGTCCTTGCCCTTCACTTGCAGCGTGCCGGCGATTTCCTTGGTATCGAGCGGACGACTGTTCTGCTGTTCCAGCATCGCGACGATCCGTTTTTCCATTTTCTCAGGTTTCATATTTTTTCTCCATTCGACACCATTTCGGTTGACGATAACGGGCGACGATTACGGATTACGATTCATTTCTGATTTCAAATTTCTGCTTTCTGATTTTTCCCTACCGCCAACCTTCGCAAACGCCCTGCATGTCCTTGTATTGCCAGCCATGCGGGAATGCCTCGCATTGCTCCGGCTTGACCGCCTGGATGGCACATTGGCCCTGCGCGTCCAGGAAAACGCAGGACTGATCGTCGTTCTCGTTCAGGCTCAATCCGCGTCGTTCGGGCGGCAGCCGGGTGTACTGCGCCGTGAACGCATGGACATCCATTTTCAGAAACGTGACAATCCGATCGACATCCGTTTCCGTCAAATAGACATACCCTGGCTCGCGGCAGCATTGCCCGCACTGGCGGCAGACGAAACCGTTGGCGGATTCGCTTTTCATGACTATTCGGCTCGACTGGCAACATAATCCTTAAGCAGTCCGGCGTCCGCCGCCAGTTCATCGCAGCGAACCGGCAGGCCATGCAGCGCATCAAGCAGCGGATGATGCGCAAGCTCATCCGTGCCGATCGCCGCCTTGACGGCGTCGGGGAACTTGGCGGGGTGCGCCGTGGCCAGGCAGACCATCGGTTCATCCGCACGCAAGTACCGTCGGGATGCATGGTAGCCGACGGCCGTATGCGGATCAAGCAAATAGCCCGTTTCCCCGAAAACGTCGCGAATCGCCGCCAGTGTCTGAGCCTCATCGGCCGAGGCCGCCACGATCAGCGAATCGACCGAGCCGTCATCTGCCAAGGGTACTGACAGCAAACCGGTCTGCCGGAAGGACTCCATCACCCGAGCAACCTCGGTCCCATCCTCGCCGAAACGGTAATACAAATAGCGCTCGAAATTGCTGGCCACCTGGATATCCATCGATGGGCTCACCGTCGGCACCACGCCCGTGACCCGGTACTCGCCGGTCGAGAAGAACCGAGCCAGGATGTCGTTCGAATTGGTCGCCAGCACCAGCTTGCCGATCGGGAACCCCATGCGCGCGGCGATATAGCCGGCGAAGATGTCACCGAAATTACCCGTCGGCACCGCGAAGCGAACCCGTGCGGTGCCGGTCTCGGACTTCACCCGCAGGGCGGCATAGGCATAGTAGACCACCTGCGCCAGCACCCGCGCCCAGTTGATCGAGTTGACCGCCCCGAGATGATAGAGGTCGCGGAACGCCAAGTCGTTGAATAGGGACTTTACCATCGCCTGGCAGTCATCGAACGTGCCCCTGACGGCGAGGTTATGCACATTCGCATCGGGCACGGTCGTCATCTGCAGTTCCTGCAACGGACTTGTGCGCCCCTTGGGATGCATCACGAAGATCCGGATACCCGACCGTCCCTTGACGCCATAGATGGCCGCGCTGCCGGTGTCGCCACTGGTGGCAGCCACGATGTTGAGCGAGCCTTGACGCTGCGCCAGGATATACTCGAACAGGTTACCCAGGAACTGGAGGGCGACATCCTTGAAAGCCAGCGTCGGTCCGTGGAAAAGTTCCAGCACATGCACGTCGCCGACCCGGCGCACGGGTGTGACCGCCGGATCGCGGAAAGTGGCGTAGCTACAGCGGACCAGCCGCTCAAGCTCGTCATCCGGCAGATCCACATACGGACGCATGACCGCGAACGCGAGCTCCGCGAAGGAAGCCCCGCGCAGGGACTCCAGCGAACCGCTCAGGTCCGGTATGCGAACCGGCAGCAGCAACCCGCCGTCGCGCGCCAGCCCGGCCATCACCGCATCGGAGAACGACAGCGGTTCGGATTGTCCTCGGGTACTGAGATACTTCATGCACCCCCACCCTTCCGCACCGTGTCGAGAACGAAGGCAACCACCTCGTCTACCCCCATGCCGCTCGAATCCACGATGACCGCATCCGCCGCTGTCGCCAGCGGGGCCGTGGCTCGTCGGCTGTCGATTCGGTCGCGCCGGCTCAGCGAGGCGCCGACCGCATCGACCGTCAACGCTTCCGCCTCAGCCATTTCCGCATGACGCCGCTGCGCCCGCACCGCTGGCGAGGCATCCAGATAGAACTTGTGCGGGGCCTTGGGAAAGACGACGGTGCCGATGTCGCGCCCCTCCATCACCAGGCCGCCCAGCGCCGTCATATCCCGCAACCAGCCGGTGACGTGCTCGCGCACCACCGGATTGGCGGCCACGGGACTCACCGCCTGATTGACCCGCTCGGTGCGCAGCGCCATCCCCGGTGTCTGGCCATCAATCGCGAAACCGACCGCCGGACCATCCACGAAAAACCGCATCCGGATCGCCGGCACGATCACCGCGACCTGACCCACATCCTGGGGGTCGACACCAGCCTCGAGCACCTTCCACGCCACCGCGCGGTAAAGCGCCCCCGAATCCACGTAAAGCGCACCCGTCGCCTCCGCCACCCGCCGGGCAACCGTCGATTTTCCCGAAGCCGCCGGACCGTCTATCGCAATCACATCCATCGTTACGCCTCTAGTCTTTAAATTTCAAAAGACTGCAGACTACAGACTGAAGACCGCAGACCTTCAATAAAAGTTACTTATGCGTTATCGCCCGCCCCCCGAGCGGACTGCACCATCTAAACAGAAAACCCGCCGCGTTACGAACCAAAACGAGCACAAAAACACGGTTGCACGCGGTCGATAAATACGCTAGACTCGAGCAAATCAAGAGGACAAGGAAAGGGGCGAAATCATGCGGACAATCAAGGTGGAATTTCCTGGTGGAAAACGGGTCGATGCGTATTTCGAAGGGTTCACGGTCAAGACCGACCAGCGCCTGGAGCACGGCGGCGAGCAGACCGCCCCGAACCCGTTCGATCTTTTCTTTGTCTCGCTGGCCACCTGCGCCGGCATCTCCGCGCTGGACTACTGCCAGCAGAACAAGCTTCCAACGGAAGGACTCGCCGTCACCCTGCATGCCCACCGGCATCCCGTCCAGAAACGCTACGACCGCGTCATGATCGAGGTCACCCCGCCTGAGGGGCTGACCGACGCACAGGTCGCCGCCCTGCTGGCCGAGGCCGAGGACTGTAGCGTCAAGCGCCACATCCTCAACCCGCCGGACTTCGAGGTTGTGCGCAAGCAATAGCTTATCAGAAGGTCAGTCCGACCATCGCGTTGAACATCGTCATTCCGAACTCGAACTCCTTGTCGAAGCGCTCCCGTTTGTCCAGTATTTCTTCGGGGTCGGTGGCCGTGGAAGTAATCATGCCTTCCGATTCGATGCGCTGGTATTGCGCCCCGATCAGCCAGCTTCGCCCCTCACGCAATGGGAATTCAGCATACACACGCAAACGCGCGCTCTGATGGTCGATTTCTGCGTTTTTCTCGCGATGGTCCGAGCTGGTAAGCCAATCGGTGCTGCCGTCGTATTGGAAAAACGCATAATATCCGTGGATGACAAGATTAACCCCATCCTGATGCCCGAGGCGAAATTCAAGTCCACCGCCATACTCGGGCATTCCGAATCCCATCGGGCCATCCGCCTTCCCACCGACAACGAAATCCTCAAGCGGGTTCTGGTAAGGGTAAATTCCGGTTGATTCGCCTGCATCGATCTCGTACTGGCCAACAACGCCAAACAGCCCGATGCCAAGAAGCGGCGTTACGCGAAGGACATCGACCGGACGAAACGTAAACGGCGTAAACAGGAGATTCGCTTCTATCGACGCCCCCGTAAAGTCATAGGAAAACGGAGAACCAGCCGGAATCTTGAGGTGTTCGTATTCCTGGCCGTCGTAGTTAACCGAGCCAACAGTAAGGTAGTAATCCCGCTGAGCCACCGCATCACTGGATATGGACATATAAGAGCCATTCAACTGTATGGTGAAATACTTCCATGCCTTTTCGAAGGTCAGACCGAATGTCGTATAAGCATCTTCCAGGTTAAAATCATCCAGATTGTAACTTTCGGCCGTGTCCTGTTTCCAGGTCTCGCCCGTGACATCGTAGAGACTTCGCGTTGTCTCCTCAACCATGCCACTGAAATCCGTGATCTGGCCCACTGAAATCCCGAATCGCAGATCCCGCCCGTCCCCCAGGTCACGACCGGCAACAAAGCCCCCCGCATGCAGGATCCCACTCGTGAAAGCCAACACCAGAACCGATTTGATAAACAGCTTCATCCTCACCTCATTTGCATTGATTAAAACTCGATTTCGCATCTTAACCGTTTCATCCCCCGGAGGCAAGACGGGAATTAAGGCCCCAGCAATTCTC
>CAZSRU010000097.1:0-9255 GCA_964609395.1 uncultured Victivallales bacterium | reverse complement strand
ACCGGGCCGGATGGGAAGACAATCCGCGAGACGGTGCGCGTCAGCGCGTTGGCGGTTAACGAGCCGCTGGATGCATCGCAGTTCGATTCAGCCCCGGTTGCGAAGGTTGTCCGGTTCGTCAGTGTCGAGGAGATGGTCGGGATTTTGGCGGAACGTGAAAAAAAATGATTGCATGAAGCGCGGTGCTGAAGTAGCCTCATGCCAGTGTTGATCGAGATGGCTGGTTAAACGAAAGGAGCGGAAGATGCGCAAGGTGTTGGCGATGGTCATGGCGGCGGTGATGGTGATGTCGGTGGTTGCGCCGGCGGTGCAGGCGGCTGGCGAGCCGAGTGGCGCGGCTGGCTTCTTCACGGGGTGTTGCTTCGGGTTGCGCACGGGCGCGGATTACAATGACCAGGGAACGGGTAATCGCGAGTTCCTGCCCTGGTTCCTGGTCGGCTTGTGCATAGGCCCGCGTACGGCGCAGGACTACCGTGACGGCAAGGATTTCCACTGGCGTGAAATCGGTCGCGTGATCCCCTATGTTGGCGTGATCTTCGCGATCTGGGATGGTGTCGATATCGCCGGCGGCAAGGGCCGTGCGGATCTGCAGCAGGCCTATCCAGGCAACTACTATTGATCGGGGATCAACCTGTGATTCAAAAAAGGATTCATCGCCGCCAGGCGATGAATCCTTTTTTGTTGGTTACCATTCCCGTTATGATATAAACAAGGGCTCGTATGATTTATGGTTTGCGCATAGGCTTGATCACGCTGCTGTGTCTCGGTGCGCTGACGGCACGGGCGGCGCAGTCGCCGCTGGCGCTGGCGCGTGAACTGGCCGCGGAGGGCGACTGGGCGGCCTGCCGGTACGAATCCCGGCGGGTGGAAATGGCCGTGCCGGCATTCGCCGCACCGGCACGGGAACTGCGCGTTCAGGCCGAGCGCAAGCTGGTTTCGGGGCAACGGCAGGGAAACTGGTGGAAACGCCTCGGGGCGTTGCCGGTCAAGGCTATGGTCGGTTTCTACCGGTTTATGGTCGCCCCCGCGCTAGGCTCCCGTTGCGTGATGGAACCGAGCTGCTCGCATTTCAGTCTGCAGGCGGCTATGGAATGTGGCTGGTTGGGGCTGCCGATGACGGGCGACCGGCTGATTGCCGAGGCGTCCATGGTCGTGGCCCGCCACCAGCCGGTGACGAATGAAATGGGGCAGGTCCGGTTTGCCGACCCGGTCTCGGATCATATCGGCTGGCGTCCGTCGTCGCGTCGTGATAAGTCTTTCTAACTACGGAACACAGGGAATACACAGAAACCTTGCTTACATGAATGCAGAGATGTCATTGGCCACAAAAGGCACATAAAACACAAAAGAGATGCAGTATTTATTTTGTGGATTTTGTGCTTTTTGTGGCAATCAATTGCATATTTAGGAGATAAAGGCGAATGAGAAAACGTGATCGGCTTGTTGTGGTATCGGCGTTGCTAATGGCGCTTTCTCTTCCGGCCTTCGGCTGGGACTTTGCCGCGGACCTGGCGAAAAGCGGGGAATATCCGCAGGCAGCGCTGGAGTTCCGGCGCCTGGCGCTGTCGTACGAGGGGGCGGAGGAGCAAGGACCGTTCTCCTGGCTGGCGGGATACGCCTACTGGAAGTCGGGGCGCTACTGGCAGGCCGAGCGGATGCTCAACCTGACGGAAGAGGCGGCTCCGGCGCTGGAAACCGAGATCTACCTGCTGCGTGCCGGGAACAGCCGGTCGTGGCGACGCCCGGATGAAGCGGCGTTCTATCTGGAGTCCCTCATGGACGAATCGCGGAAGGAGCCGGTGCGGCGTCTGGCGACCTTGCAATTGGCGGCGGTACAGGTCGAGGCCGGCAAGCTGGACGAGGCCCGCGCGCTGCTGGCCGCGTCGCCGTTCGGCACGGATGCGGCTGCCGTCACGGCGATCGATATGTATTCACGCGGGCGCGACAAGAGCCTGGTGGTGGGCGGTCTGCTCGGGCTGGTGCCCGGTCTGGGATACGCCTATTCAGGTGAATATGCGAATGCCTTGCGATCCCTGATCCTGAACACCCTCTGCATCTGGGGCGTGGTCGAGTTTGCCGAGCGTGAGCAGTGGGGGGGCGTGGCCGTGGTCGGCTTTGCCGGGGTCACGTTCTACTCGGGCAGCATCTACGGCGGTGCCGATGCGGCCGCCCGCTACAATCGCCGCCGGCTGGACGCCTGTACGCGGGCGATCGAGAAGGACGCGCGGTTCGAACCGGATTTCGGAGCCCTCCCGCTGCTGGACCTCAAGTTCAGTTTTTAGAGCATTACAGGTTGGCAAACGGATTCGCGTTGAATTGCCGGGGGGGCGGGGGGGCGGGGCGGCGTTGTCCGGCATTCGCGGGTCGGGGCTCGCTTGGCCGTTTCGGTGTCGAGGGTGCCGCCGTGCCGGTACCGCCGGCCGCGGGCGCGTTCTTGCGGGCGGTGAGTGAGATGCGCTTGCGGGCCAGATCCACTTCCAGCACGCGCACGTTGATGCGGTCCCCCGCCTGCACGACCTCGGACGGATCGTTGATGTAGCGGTCGCAGAGCTGGGAAATGTGTATCAGGCCATCCTGGTGCACACCGATATCGACAAACGCGCCGAAGGCGGTGACATTCGTGACCACGCCCTTCAGTTCCATGCCCTCGCTCAGGTCCTCCATGGTGTTGACATCATCGCGGAACCCGACATCCTCGAATTGCTCGCGCGGGTCACGGCCCGGCTTTTTAAGCTCGGTGATGATATCGTTGAGCGTGGGCTCGCCAACCTCGTCGCTGATGTATTTGCGGATGCTGATCTTGTTGACGATCTCGACATTGCCGACCAGCTTGTCCAGCGGCTGGCCGATATCGGCGGCCATGGTTTCCACGAGGGTGTAGCGCTCCGGATGCACGGCAGAGGCGTCCAGCGGATGGTTGCCCCCGCGGATGCGCAGGAAACCAGCGGCTTGCTCGAACGTGCGCGGTCCAAGGCCGGTGACCTTGAGCAGGTCGCGGCGGTTGCGGAATGCCCCGTTGCTGTTGCGGTGGTCCACGATCTTGCGGGCCAGCGTCTCGCCGACACCGGCGACCCGTGAGAGCAGCGGGGCGCTGGCGGTGTTGAGTTCCACCCCGACATGGTTGACGCAACTGACGACCACCTCGTCGAGCTTGTCCTTCAGCAGTTCCTGGTAGACATCGTGCTGGTACTGGCCGACACCGATCGACTTGGGATCGGTCTTGACCAGCTCGGCCAGCGGGTCCTGCAGGCGGCGCGCGATCGAGATGGCCCCGCGCACGGTGAGGTCCAGATCCGGGAACTCCTCGCGGGCGATGGGCGATGCGCTGTAGACCGATGCACCCGCCTCGCTGACCGCGACGACGCTGATGCCGGTGCTCTTCATCAGGCCCAGCAGGTTCTTGACAAAGGCCTCGGTCTCGCGCCCGGCCGTGCCGTTGCCGACGGCGATCGCGCTGGGCTTGTGCTTCTGGATGAACGAGCCCAGGTCGATCTGCGCCTTGCGCGCCTGCTCGGCCCCTTGGCTGGGATAGATGGTGATGGTGTCTAGATATTTACCTGTGGCGTCGATGGCCACGCATTTGCAGCCGGTACGCAGGCCGGGGTCGATGCCGATAACGGATTTCTCGCCGAAGGGGGCCGTCAGCAGCAGGCTCCGCAGGTTCCTGGCGAAGATCTCGACCGCGGCGCGATCGGCTTTCATCTTCATCTCGACCGAGACATCCATCTCGACGCCGAGTGTCAGCAGGCGCTTGTAGGCGTCCAGGATGGCCTTTTCCAGTTCGCCGGCGAACGGCGACTGCGCATCCGGTGTGAACAGCTCGCGGATCCGCGCGAGCTGCGGTTCCGCATCCACGACCAGCGAACGGCGCAGTTCGCCTTCGGTTTCCCCGCGGCGGATCGCCAGGTAGCGGTGCGACGGGATGTCCGAGATCGCCTGGCTGAAATCGAAATAATCCTTGTACTTCGAGGTCTCGGCCACGGCTTCGGCCTTGGCCGTCTTGGAGCAGATCGTGCCGCGCTTGAAGTAGGCCTCGCGGATCACGGCCCGGATCTGGGCGTTCTCGGCAATCTGCTCGGCGATGATGTCGCGTGCCCCGGTCAGCGCCTCCTCGATGGTGCGCACTTCCTTTTCCTCGTTGAGGAAGCCCATCACGACGGCCGCTGGATCGGTGTCGACCGGCTGGGCGAGAATCAATTCGGCCAGCGGCTCCAGTCCCTTTTCGCGCGCGATCGCCGCCCGTGTGCGGCGCTTGGGCTTGTAGGGCAGGTAAAGGTCCTCGAGGACGGTCTTGGACTCGCAGCGTTCAATTTCCCCGCGCAGCTCGTCCGTGAGTTTGCCCTGCTCCTCGATGGATTTGAGGACCGTCTGGCGCCGGTCGTCAAGCGTAGTGTAGTAGCTGAGCTTTTCCTGGATATCCTGGATCTGGACCTCGTCGAGATTGCCATGCGCCTCCTTGCGGTAGCGGGCGATGAACGGGATGGTGTTGCCTTCGGCGAAGAGCAGGGCGACGGCGCTTACCTGGCGGGGGGCGATTTTCAAATCACGTGAAACGAACGGGACGGGATTGAACGGTGTGGTCATAAGGGCTTGATCCAAAGGGGTAAGGGTTACGGGCGGGCCGGCATCTTCTCGAGATTCTCACGGGCCATCCGGACCAGCGAGCGGCCATCGGCCTCCTTGTTGGCACCTGTCTCATCCCAGGCGTGCTCGACCACCTTGAGGTAGCACTTGCGCGCTTCCTCGTATTCTTCCAGCTTCTGGTGGGCGACACCGAGGTTCAGCCAGGCATACGCGTTTTTCGGGTTGATGACCAGGGCCTCGTTGAGCAGCTCCTTGGCGCGGTCGTAGTTCTCGCCCTGGATCTCGCGGAAAGCGCGGTTGGAAAGGTCGCTATCCTTGGTTGGCGGGGCGGAGGCGCAGCCGGCGACCAGGCAGGCAAGGACGGTGGCAAACAGGATTCGCTTCATGATGTGCTCCTCGGGACGTGTTGTTAGGATACCGATTCTGAAAATGCCGGAAGTTTACATGCCCGCCGGGCGGTTGCAATCCAAAAACGCAGGCCGGTTGTCAGGTCGGGCTTGCGCGGGGGGGCGGTGCCGTGGTATTAATCTGGCTTTACATCATGGTTCTTAACGGGAGTTCTAGAATGGGTGCGCCGATTTGCCTACAGGGGGTTGCTGCGTTTTCGGGGTTTCGACTGGTCGCGCTACGTGAGCGGATCGCCGCGGTGGTGCCGTCGGTGGCCGCGGTGGAGGCCGCGTATGTCTATTTCCTGGAGGCGCTCGCCGCACCGTCCGCGACGGATATGGACAAGGCACACGCGCTGCTCGGCGCGCTGGATGGCGAGGTCGGTCGCAACGGTTTTCTCGTGACGCCGCGCAAGGGTACGATCTCGCCCTGGTCCTCCAAGGCCTCCGATATCTTCCACAACAGCGGCCTGCTGGTGTTCCCGCGCGTCGAACGCGGTATCCGCTTCCGCCTGACGACGTCCGATGGCCGGGTGCTGACGGCAGCGGAGGCGCGCCCGGTGCTGGGGCTGCTGCATGACCGGATGACCGAGGGTGTCTATGAGGATATCTCGGACTTGTTCGCCCATCCCGAACCGGCCCCGTTCAGGACGGTGGATATCCTGGGGGGCGGTGAGGCGGCGCTGCAGGAGGCGAACCGCCGCATGGGGCTGGCCTTGAGCAATGATGAGGTCGCCTATCTGCTGAAAGCCTACCAGCGCATCCAGCGCAACCCGACGGATGTCGAGCTGGTGATGTTCGGGCAGGTGAATTCCGAGCACTGCCGCCACAAGATATTCAATGCCGACTGGGTCATCGACGGCAAGCCCCAGTCGCGGACGCTGTTCGACATGATCCGCAATACCCACAAGCTCAATCCGGGCAACACGCTGGTGGCCTACAAGGACAACTCGGGCGTGCTGGAGGGGTTCGAGGACGCCTGGTTCCAGGTCCGGCGCGACGGCTCCCAGGTCTATGAGTTCAGCGAGGGGCAGATCGACATGCTGATCAAGGTCGAGACGCATAACCATCCGACGGCGATCGCGCCGTTCCCCGGCGCGGCGACGGGGGTGGGCGGTGAGATCCGCGATGAATGCGCCACGGGGACCGGCGGAAAACCG
The DNA here is from genome assembly GCA_964609395.1 of uncultured Victivallales bacterium. GTDB lineage: Bacteria > Verrucomicrobiota > Kiritimatiellia > UBA8416 > UBA8416 > UBA8416. The sequence goes on along the minus strand of CAZSRU010000097.1, from coordinate 3,125 downwards.
AAAGCCGGCCTGGCTGCGTTCATGGTGTCGAACCTGCGGGTGCCGGGCTACGCCATGCCGTGGGAGCGCGATTTTGCCGAATTCCCGTCGCGGCTGGCGTCGCCGCTGGACATCATGCTGGAGGCACCGATCGGCGGGGCTAATTTCGGCAACGAGTTCGGTCGTCCGCAGTTGTGCGGGCTGTTCAAGACCTACGAGGATGTCCAGGGCGGGCGCTACCGGGGGTATCACAAGCCGATCATGGTGGCCGGTGGCATGGGCAACATCAAGCGCATCCATGTCGAGAAGAAGGACATTCCCGAGGGCTCGTATATCCTGCAGCTCGGCGGTCCGGCCATGCGGATCGGCTTGGGCGGTGGCGCGGCTTCCTCGATGGATACCGGAAGCAATTCCGCTGAACTCGATTTCGATTCGGTGCAGCGCGGCAACGCGGAAATGGAGCGGCGCTGCCAGGAAGTGGTGGATGCCTGCATCGCCCTGGAGACGGCGAACCCGATCCTCAGCATCCATGACATCGGGGCCGGCGGCCTTTCCAACGGCTGCCCCGAACTGGTGGCCGCGACGGGGGGCGTCTTCCATCTGCGCAAGATCCATAACGAGGACCGCTCGATGAGCCCGATGGAGATCTGGTGCTGCGAGGCGCAGGAGCGCTATGTGCTGGCGGTCGCCCCGCAGTCGCTTGAAAAATTCCTCTCGCTGTGCGAGCGCGAGCGCTGTCCCGTGGCCGTCGTGGGGCAGGCCACCGGCGACGGGCACCTGACGCTGGAGGATGCGCACTTCGGCAACAAGCCGATCGATATCGAGCTGGGCGTGATCCTGGGCAAGCCGCCAAAGATGCTCCGCGATGTCAAGCATCTGTCTGCGACGGTCGGCGCGCTCGACATTCCGGGGTTGGAGATCGCCGAGGCGGCGGCGCGGGTGCTGCAATTGCCGGCGGTGGCCAACAAGACGTTCCTGATCACGATTGCCGACCGCAGTATCACGGGCATGGTGGCGCGCGACCAGATGGTCGGCCCCTGGCAGACGCCGATCGCGGATGCGGCGGTGACGGCGACCTCGCTGCGCGCCACGCATGGCGAGGCGATGACCATGGGCGAGCGCACGAATGTGGCGCTGATCTCGCCCCCGGCTTCGGGACGCCTGGCGATCGGCGAGGCCCTGACCAATCTGGCCGGCACCGCTGTCGGCCCGATCGGCAATATCAAGCTCTCGGCCAACTGGATGTGCGCCTGTGGCGAGGACGGCGAGGACGCCGGGCTCTACGATACCGTCCGCGCGGTCGGTATGGAACTCTGCCCGGCGCTGGGAATCGCCATTCCCGTCGGCAAGGATTCCCTCTCGATGCGGACGGTCTGGCAGGACGCCGATGGCCAGGGCCACAAGATGACTGCGCCGCTGAGCCTGATCGTCAGCGCCTTCGCGACGGTGGCCGATGTGCGCAAGACCGTGACGGCGGATTTCAAGCCGGGGCGGTCGCGGCTGATCCTGGTCGATCTCGGGGCCGGACGCAACCGGCTGGGTGGATCGGCCCTGGCCCAGGTCTACAACCAGCTCGGCAGCGAGGCACCGGACGTGGATGATCCGGCCCTGCTGAAGGCGTTCTTCGGCGCTATGCAGGTTCTGGTGGGCGAGGGGCGGTTGCTGGCGTATCATGACCGCTCCGATGGCGGGCTGCTGGTGACGCTGGCGGAAATGGGCTTTGGCGGACGACGCGGCGCGGACGTGCGCCTGGAGGGAAATCCGAAAGCGGCTGCCGCACTGCTGTTCAACGAGGAACTCGGGGCTGTGCTACAGGTGGCGGAGTCGGAAGCCGATGCCGTGCTGCAGGTGCTCGAGAAACACGGGCTGGAGGCTGTATCGCACGCGATCGGTCATGTGACGGATGCGAAGCGGCTGCAGATCCGTGTAGGCGACGAGACGGTCTACGAGGCGGGCCTGACGGAGTTGAACCGGCTCTGGTCGTCGCTGACCACGCGCATGCAGGCGTTGCGCGACAATCCGGACTGCGCGGAGGAGGAGTTCGACAACCTGCTGGATGAGGATAATCCGGGGATGCAGTTCCGCCTGACCTACGAACCGGAGGCCCCGCATGTCTTCACCGCCCGCCCCCGCATGGCGATCCTGCGCGAGCAGGGCATCAACGGGCAGGTCGAGATGGCGGCGGCGTTCGACCGCGCCGGCTTCGAGAGCGTGGATGTCCACATGACCGACCTGATGGCGGGACGCATTGACCTGGCGACATTCAGCGGGCTCGTGGCCTGCGGCGGCTTCTCGTATGGCGATGTGCTGGGGGCTGGCTCCGGCTGGGCGAAGTCGATCCTGTTCAACGGTCGTTTGCGCGAGATGTTCGCAACATTCTTCGCGCGACCGGAGACCTTCACCCTGGGGGTCTGCAACGGCTGCCAGATGGTTTCGCAGCTCAAGGACATCATTCCGGGGGCGGCGCACTGGCCGGTCTTCACGCGCAACCGCTCCGAGCAGTTCGAGGCGCGCTACGTCACCATCGAGGTGCTGGAGTCGCCGTCGGTGCTGCTGAAAGGCATGGCTGGCTCACGGATCGGTATTGCCGTTGCGCATGGCGAAGGTTTTGCCGATTTCAGTCGCACGGGATCCGCCGTGGGTGTCAAGGGCGCCGGGCTGGCGACCCTGCGCTACGTCGACGGGTGGGGGCAGGCGACGGAGCGGTATCCGTACAATCCGAATGGCTCCGCCGGTGGTCTGACGGGCCTGACGACGGAAGACGGGCGGGTGATGGTGATGATGCCGCATCCGGAACGCGGCTTCCGCTCGATGCAGCTTTCGTACCGTCCGGCAGGCTATTGCGAGGGCGAGGCCGGCCCCTGGCTGCGCCTCTTCCAGAATGCCCGCCGCTTCGTGCGGCAGGGGTGAGGGCGAACTGCCAGAGGAGAAGGGGTTCTGCAAGTAAAAATGGCGGATTCTGTGCGATTGACGGTTTTCGCCACGTCTGATGGTGGGAAATCGTGATTTTCGGGCACACTCCACCCTTCCCGGCGTTCAGAACCGGGTTTTCCGATGCGGCTGCGCTTCGCCAGTGAGCTATTTGAAAACAATGGGTCTTCCGCAGAATCTGTGGGTAGATGAAATCACTGATGAACGATAATATG
>CAZSRU010000096.1:0-9267 GCA_964609395.1 uncultured Victivallales bacterium | reverse complement strand
AGTGTTTGGAGGCGTGGCGACTATGGCACAACTGTTTGGGCATGAAAAGCTGAAGTTCTTCGGCATCGCATACAAATCGGCCGTCCAGTCGGCTTCACTTGTGGATCTGGCTACAGCCAAGGGCCCTACTGATGTTTCCCGAGTGGATCACGGGCGCGAGCTTTTGAGACGGATCGCGGCAATGCTCACATCTCTGTCAAAGGTCGCAGCCCATAACTCTTAGTCCCACACTTCATCGCACGCTTGAGCTCACGCTTACTTGGTTACGCTTAAACCACCTGCTTAGTCGGCATTGCGTACGAAAGAAGACCACAATTTACCCACAGATTCTGCGGAAGACCCGAAAAGATAGGCAAAAGATGAAAATAAAATGGAAAGCATCGTTGGATACCTGGGCCTTCCGGCTGCTTTGCGTGGCGGTATTCGGCTCCGCGTTCTCGCTGCCGGTCGGCCGGGCGTTCCTGCTGCTGAGCTTGATCCTGCTGATTACCCGTGCCGTGCGCGGGGGCGGCTGCATCGCCTTCCCGTTTTCCGCCTGGTGCTGGGTGGCGTTCGCCGTTGTGGCCGCGCTCGCCTCCGCCTTTGGCGTCAACCCCGCCCTCAGCTTCAGCAAGATCAACAAGCTGCTCTGGTTCATGGGCATCCCGGTGGCCGCCACGCTGGCCACCTCCCGCCTCCGCATCCTCGTCCTGCTGCGGGCCTACATCTATGGAGCTCTCGTGCTCTCGCTCGAGATTCTCGTGCTGCGGGTGATCGAGGCCTGGCGGGCTTGCCAGACAATCGCGGAGTCTGGCGGGAAGCCCGACCTATGGTGGGAGATCATTGACCGCGGCTCGATGACCCACGGCCAGGTCTTGTCCGTGGCACTGGCCGCTCTGGCAGGCCTGATGCTCATCGCCTCCCGCCAATACGATACCGGCCACCATCATCGCGTGATCCAGTCGCTGCCGATCGCGGATCGTCCCCCGGTCCGCCGGTTCCTTGGCTGGCTGATGACGTTCATGCTGACCGCCGCGCTGGTCCTGAACTTCAAGCGCGGCTCCTGGGTCGCGACCGCCCTCGTGATCGCGGTATTCCTGGGATTGACCGGACGCTGGCGCCGCCTGGTCCTGCTGGCGGCAGCAGCAGTCGCCCTGACGGCTCTGCCACCGGTGCAGCAGCGGCTGGGGGCACTGCGCGACGAGCTGACCCTCGGGCATGGCGGGCGACTCGTCATGTGGACCAAAATCGCGCCGGACCTGATCCGCGAGCACCCCTTCGGCATCGGCTACCGGGCACTGGACGAGAAGCTCATGCAGGATACCGCCCGGCGTCTGGGAGTCCGCGTGGAGAAGAACCGCAATCACCTGCATTCCAACCTCCTGCAGATAACCGCCGCCACCGGCTGGGCCGGACTGGCGGTCTACCTGCTCTGGATGGGGCGCGGACTCTATTGCGGACTCGGGGCCTTCCGGCAAAAAGCTGCTGCCCGTACCGAGGGCGAGCCGCTGCTGCCGCTCACACTGGCCCTGATGCTGCTGGCGCTGATCCTCAACGGACTGGTGGAATACAATTTCGGCGACGGCGAGCTGGTGCTGGTCTACGGGGTGCTCTCCGGCCTGCTGGAACGGCAGCGGATCAGACTGCAGACTGCAGACGGCAGACTGTAGACAACCTCAGCGTTCCTTGCCGGCGGCGGGGCGCACGTCGATCGCCTGACGCCCGTGCGCGCCGTCGAGGACCTCGAAATAAACCACCTGGCCGGCTTTCAGCGGCAACGCCGCGGCCTCGCTAAGCGCACTCTCATGCACAAAGAGCATCTCGCCGGTCTGGTCCTGGCAAAGTTGCCCGTAGCCCTTCCCGGCATCAAACGATTCGATCTGTCCCCTTGGCATATTCTCCCACTTTCGAGGCGTCAGCGTTTGTAGTCCCGCCTTCAGGCGGCAATGCCCGTAGTGGTCAGAACCGGATGCAGAACGCGGCGCGCGCGGCGATCCCGGTCCTGATCGTCTCCATGACCGCTGGTGACACCAGTTGATTGACCTTCAGGATCGCCAGCGAACGGTTGGTCTCGCGGTCATGCGGATTACGCATATCCTCGATATTCACCCCTTGCTCCGCCAGCAGCCGTCCGATCGTGCCGATCACACCGGGCCGGTCCTCGTACAGGAAGAAGAGCGTCGGGCCGACGGGTTCGAAATAGAGCTTGTCGAACTCGTTGATGCGCGAGATCAGCAGAACGCCTTCCTCGACCGTGCCGCGCACACTGACGTGGCGGTCGGTCTCGCTGTCCACTTCCGCCGTCAGATCCACGGTGATCGAGTTCGCGAACTTCTTGTGCTCGTCGACTTTGCGGTTCTCGAACGAGATGCCCATCTCCTCCAGGTACTGCGCCGTCTGGCGCGGGCTGCTGGTGCGGTCGAAGTCCTCACAGATGCCGGCCACGATCGAGGTGCGAAGCCAGTCGGAAAACGGCTGTAGCGACCCGTAGATGCTGCTCTCGATCAGCTTGGGCGCCGTAGCGGATGTCACAATGCAGCGACAGAGGCGGGCCACGGTATAAGCCAAGTCACAGAAGTTTTCATCGAGGCCGACGGGGATGTCGCGGTTGACGACAAAGCTGACGATGCCCTTGTCATCGTAGTCTATCAATTGTTCTGCAGACCGCTTGGCGGCATTGTAGTTGGCCTCCGCCGTGCTGGCCCCCAGGTGCGGCAGCAGCAGATCGGCAATGTCCGCCACCGGTTTCGGCCCGGGCTCGTCCTTGTCGTAGACGTCATTGAGGAAACGCAGCTTCTTCGCGGTCTTGACCGCCCGCAGCGCCGCCTCGTCAAGAATGCCCGCACGGGCGCAGTTGACCAGTGTGGCCCCCTCCTTCATGTGGGCGAACAGCTTCTCGCCGATCATCCCGCGCGTCTCCGGTGTTTCCGGAATATGCAGGGTGATATAGTCCGACGCGGCGAACAGCGTCTCGAGGCTGGTCATCTTCACGCCGATCTGCTCCGCGCGTTCGGCCGAGATCACCGGATCGAACCCCAGCAGCGTGCATTCGAACCCGCGCAGCCGCTTGGCGACAAGCTGGCCGATATGGCCAAGCCCCACGATGCCGACGGTTTTCTGCGTCAGCTCGCGCCCCATGAACTTCGTCTTCTCCCACTCGCCGGCACGGGTCGAGGCATCGGCCGCCACGAGATGCCGCGCATCCGCCAGCATCATGGCGATGACCTCCTCGGCCACGGCATTGGAATTTGCACCGGGCGTGTTCATCACATCCACGCCGCGGCTCCGGGCATGGCGTGTGTCGATCGTGTTGAAGCCGGCCCCGGCACGGATCACCACCTTCAGGGAAGGCAGCGCATCAATCACCTCCGCCGACACCTTCTCGCTGCGTACAACCAGCGCATAGGTATCCGCGTGCAGCTTGAGAAGCTCCGGCAACGGGGTCTTTTCATCCTGGATGACATCATACGCGCCATGTGCCTTGAGCAGCGTGGCTGTGACACGATCCAGCTTGGTGGGAATCAGGACTTTCTTCATGACTATTCTCCTCTTTTGGAAATCAAGGGTTCCACTCTAGCGAGGCCATCCAACTTAATCAAGCGGCGTTTGCTGTTTTATGCGGCGGCGCCTGCTCCACGGACGACAGAAATATCGTGAGTTTGGGCGGTCATTGTTGTAGACTCCTCACGCGGACGGATTGAGGATGCCGCTGGTGCCTACCGCAAGCAGGAAAATGAATTCAGCATGACAAAGCAAGACCTCCATCGGTTACTGGTCCGACAAATGGCCAATGAGCTCGACGCCATTACGGCGGCAGCGAAATCGTCATTCTCCACGGCGACCAACGCGGCGCATCATGCCGAGGGCAAATACGACACCTTCAGCCTGGAGACCTCCTACCTGGCCCGAGGGCAGGCCAAGCGGGTTGCCGAACTGCGCGAGGCGCTGGAACGCCTGCAACTGCTGCCCCTGAAAACGCTGGGGCCGGACGCACCGGTGCAGCTCAGCGCGCTGGTACGGCTGCAGGCGGGGGACGGCGAAAAGCGGAGCCTGTTTTTCGGTTCTGCCGGTGGCGGCGAGAAAATCAGCGTGGAGGGTGAGGAGATTGTCATCGTCACCTCCCAATCACCACTCGGCCGGGCCGTGCTGGGGCGAACCGTGGGAGAACGCTTCGAGATCAGAATCGCCGGCAAACCCCAGACCTTCACCGTCATCTCGATCGACTAACCGCACCCCCGCCCGATGCAACAGCGACCGCACAATCAGCTCCGGCTTCGTATCCCGCCCCCGGATCCGCGCCATCACCGCCGACCGCTTCTCTATGCTCCAGATATCCATGCGGTCACGATACCCAATCCTTTTCCAAGAAACAATACAGCGTCGATCTAATCCGATTGACTAACGTTACCAAACATCATAGCATTAACGCGTCGATTGTTTGGTAAATAATGAGGTGCCGGAATGTTTATCAAGGACATGCTTAACGAAGAGTTGCAGAACTCCTTGCAGATCAAGAATGACTACGAGCAAGCGATCCGTGATTTACCACGAGGTGCGCTTGTCCGCAAGCAAATCGGCGGCCGTCCTTATTTTTATTTAGCGCACCGTGAAGGCAAACGAGTGGTTTTTGACTATCTCGGAGCCCTGTCGGATGAGGAAATACAGGAGCACGAGGCCGCCAAGCAGAGTCGTGCACGCTACCGTCAACGGCTTAGTGAAGTCAACAAACAGATACGATTTCTACAAAAGGTCATCCGTGAGAAACAACCAGTTTAAACTTTGCTGCGAGGTCTTGCGCCGTCTGGAAGCCGAAGGGGTTCTCAAGGATCTCGTATTGATTGGCTCCTGGTGCTTGCTGGCTTACGAAGATTTTTTCATCGACATCGATTACCAGCCAGGCATTCGAACTCGTGACATAGACCTGCTTGTTCCGATTCCGCCACGATTCGACCGCGATATTGATCTTGCTGCCGTGCTTCGAGATCTCGATTTTGTTCTAAGCCGCAAAGGACGAGCCGGGTATATGCAGTTCGTACACGAGGATCTTATGCTTGAATTCATCGTTCCTGAACGTGGCCGGGGGTCGGACGAACCTTTTTCAATTCCTGCACTGGGCGTGAATGCACAACCGTTGCGGTTCATGGATTTCCTTCTCGGGAACACGATTCGCGCACGATTTGGTGAGGTTTTTGTAGCGGTGCCGCATCCGGCGAATTTCGCCTTGTCAAAGCTAATGGTATCAACGCGTCGGAAAGTTGCTGTTAAACAGGAAAATGATCAGCGCCAAGCTGTCCAGATATTACGGGCTTTGATTGAGAATGGCAATGAGCAGACTTTGCGAATAGTCTTTGATGGAATGCCAAAAACGTGGCAGAAAACCGTTCGCGGGCTACTCCGGGAACTACCGCTGGCGGAAAACCTAACCGTCGTCCTGTCCTAGCTGTTATCATGCAATTCCATCGGCGGCTAGTGCTGTATGCCAACTCAACCTGCATCACCAGGCATCGTGGTGGACAACATCGTCGCGAAAGCGTGTGCGTGGTGGTGGAACTTCGGCAGGAACCCCGATCGCGATGGCACTGACCGGAATAATGTGTGCCGACAGGGAGAACAACCCGCGCATGGCCTCGATGCGCTCGGTGCGGGGATGTACGCCCAGCCAGCAGGCACCCAGCCCCAGCATGGACGCTGCCAGCAGCAGATTCTCGATCGCCGCGCTGCAATCCTGCAGCAGATAGGAGAGCTGTCCATCATGTGCAACGTCAATATCGCCACACACCAGTATCCCGAGTGGCGCCGTTCGCAGCATTTGTCCATTGGGCAGCGCATCGGCCATCCGTCCGAGCCTCTCGCGGTCACGAACCACGATAAAATGCCAGGGATCGCGGGCACACGCCGATGGCGCCGCCATCGCGGCTTCCAGCAGATCATGGACAGACGCCTCGTCGATGGGCGTCTCCGCATACCGACGCACACTCCGCCGTGCAAACAACGGATCAAGCTTTGTATTCATGAATTCCGCTCCTTTCATTTTTCCGTGAAGAACCCATTTTTCTGTATTCTGTTTTCAGCCTTTCCCCTAATGCCCCAGCGCCCCATCCTCGATCTCAAGCGCCACGGCCAAAGCCAGCGCATTACGCAGCATGAACGTGCCATAATCCCGAGCCAGCTTCACTAACGTGGCGGCCGCGGCATGCGACCACTCATGTTGCTCCGAGAGAGCCAACGTGATTCGCTTTGCCGCCGCCGAACTACCGTCGAATGCATTCATCCTCGCCAGCGTTGCCTTGTATTCAGCCACCAACGATTCCATGTTCAAATCCGTATTCATTTGTTCCCCGGGTGAACCCGTTAATGCGCTCATGCCAAAAATAGTGACGGCGCGTTTCATGGTCGCAATCTGCCCCTCACTATCGTATAAAGATCCCCACATCCGGGAACAAACTATCATGATTAAAGCTGCCCTTGACAATTCAAAATCAATTTGCCGCCTACAACGCCATCATTGACCAATGCGAAACCGATCCGAGCCTGAAGATTGCCCTTGGATAAACAATGCCGCGAAAATGGATAGAGAATGAACTGCTGATTGCAATGAATCTGTATTGCAAGCTGCCGTTCGGGCAATTTGACCAGTCGAACAAGACGGTTCAGAAGGTGGCAGCGCAGATGGAGCGAACTCCGGGCTCATTGGCCATGAAGCTCAGCAACCTAGCGTCGCTTGATACGTATCATCAGGATCGCGGGGTTACGGGCTTGAAAGGTGCAAGCAACCTTGACCGCAAGGTGTGGGCCGATTTTCTGGCGGACTGGACGGGGATGGCCGAGCAAAGCGAGACGGCATTTGAAACCCTGATGGCTGGCGTAGACAAGCAAAAACAGATCACACCATCAGTGTCATCACCGCCAACCGGCCCGTCGGAAGTGGAGCGAACCGTCAAAACACGGCGTTTGCAAACGTTCTTCCGCAATACCGTGCTCGCCAGCTACGAGTTTCGCTGTGCGGTTTCCGGCGTAGCCGTGCAGGAATTGCTGACGGCCAGCCACATTATCCCGTGGAGTGCCGACGAATCGCGCCGTGCCGATCCCACCAATGGCCTCTGCCTGAATGCGCTGTACGACCGCGCCTTTGATCGCGGGCTGATCACGTTTGATGAGGATTACCGCCTGGTGATTTCGGGCCAACTAAAAAAAGTTGACGCGCCCGAATTTCAACAGCTCAACTTCCTTGCCCGCGAAGGTTCCAAGCTTACTCTGCCGCATCGGTTCTCGCCTGATGCGGTGGCATTGCAAAAACACCGCGATACCATATTTGTAGCGTAGGTGACGCACTTACCGTTGCCGCTGGATCTTTTCGATGATCGATCGGTACATGGCAGCCAATTCGCGGGCCTCCTCAACATTCGACACTTCCGCAATTCCGCCATAGCTGACGCCATCCTCGTAATACCCTACGGTTTTCTCGTACAAGATCGCCCTGCAGGTCAGCCCGTCAATAATCTGTCCCCATTCAATGTCCTCAAGTTCGATTTTTGTTTTCATGACCATATCATGCACTCTGAGTTCTGGTTGGTCCACAGACTATCAGTCTACTTTTTACTCGCCTATCTGCATCCCGGGTTGCACCCGGATGGGTATGAGGACGCCGGTAGTGGCTGGCCGGATGAATTGCGGCCGGTGGCGGCAGAGGCTTGGCGGCGGGCGGAAGCGGGGGAATTGGCCGATGGCGGGCTTTATCCGGCCGATGCCGCCTGGGCGGGCGCGTGCGACCGGATGGCGGATGTGTCGCCGCTGGCTGCCTCGCGGCGGGAGGTGTTGAGGCGGGACGTGTGAATTCGGTTTAACGGTTGGATTTATTATATATGTAATTCGGGACTTGCACTCCTAATTTGCATAATATATGATGCGTGCATGATTAATCGAACGATCACGCAAGAATTACTCACCCTGACGACGGAGTATCCCGTTGTTACCATTCTCGGTCCACGCCAGGCGGGAAAGACAACATTGGCTCAAGAAGGGCTACCGAACTACGCCTATTCAAATCTGGAATCCCCGGAAACCCGCGAACTGGCTAAGAACGACCCCAAAGCCTATCTGGCGCAATTCCCATCCAACACGATTATCGACGAAATCCAGCGTGTGCCAGAACTCCTGAGTTATATTCAGGTCATTGTGGACCAAGAGAAGAAGAATGGGCGTTTTGTCCTGACCGGCTCACACCAGCTTCAGGTGCGAGAGGCGATCACGCAATCCCTAGCTGGACGAACGGCCATTCTCAACCTGCTGCCGCTTTCTATCTCTGAACTGCGTTCTGCCGGCATTCGCTTTGATTCCTTCGAGGAGTATGCTTTCCGCGGATTCCTGCCACGGATCTATGACCAGTCGATGCGCCCGACCACCGCCTATTCGAATTACTACCAAACCTACGTGGAACGCGATGTACGGCAGCTCATTCACCTGAAAGACATGACATTGTTCGAGAAAATGATCCGACTCCTAGCCGGCCGCGTAGGTCAATTGGTTGACTACAGTTCACTCGCCAACGACGTCGGCGTCGATGCTAAAACCATCCGCAACTGGATGTCCATCCTTGAGGCCTCTTTTCTTCTCTTCAGATTGCCCCCTTATTTCAAGAATTTCGGGAAGCGTTCAATTAAAACGTCAAAGATATACTTCACGGATGTAGGCCTCCTGTGCTTCCTTCTCAATATCCGCAAGCCGGAACAGGTCACTCGTGACCCACTGGTGGGCGGCATCTTTGAGAATCTAGTCGTGATCGAATGCCTGAAGGCACGCTATAATCGGGGGGAAATCCCCGACTTGTATTTTTTCCGGGACAGTAATGGCAATGAGCTAGATCTTGTTTGGCAGGAAGGAAGCACCCTTGCCGCGGCCGAAATAAAATGCGGATCAACCTTCTCCATGAGTCTACTCAAAGGGTTACAGCGTTTCCGCGCGCTTGCTCCCGAGTTTACCAAGGGGTTCCTCGTCTTCAATGGCACCGCACAAGATCTCAGCGACGGAACCCGCATCAGACACTTCACACAAGCAGACTCACTGTTTTAAGAAGATGGAGATAGATGGATACATGCGACCCTACAGAATCGCGATCGGCAGGGGAATTGGCCGATGGCGGGCTTTATCCGGCCGAGGCCGCCTGGGCGGGCGTGCGTGACCGGGTGGCGGATGTGTCGCCGCTGGCTACCTCGCGACGGGCGGGTGCAAATTGTTGGGTCTTCCGCAGAAACTGTGGGTAGATGAAATCACTGATGAACGATAATATGG
>CAZSRU010000095.1:0-9618 GCA_964609395.1 uncultured Victivallales bacterium | reverse complement strand
CGCGCTGGGTGTGGCCACGCTGGCCGCTTCCCGCCGCCGCCGCAAGGTCCAGGCGCAAGTAAAAATGGCGGATTCTGTGCGCGTGACCGTTATTGCGCCCTCTGAGGGGAGGGAATCGCGATTTTCGGGCACACTCCGCCCTTCCCGGCGTTCAGAACCGGGTTATCCGATGCGGCTGCGGCTCGCCAGTGAGCTATCCTGCCCCTTTCGACCGCGCTGCGCTCGCGGTAGCGCACGGCTTCGGCGGGTGAGGGTACTCGTTTTACTGGTAATTGCATCCTCAAAAGGGTAAGGTCTTGTCATGAGTATGGCAAAACGTGTTGTCCTTATGGCGGCCATGTTGCTTTTTGCGGTGTGGCTGGCTGTACACTGGGACCGGGTGACCGGCGACGCGGATGCATCCATCCGTTTCACGCTGGGCGTCCTGTTCGCCGGTCTGATGGTGCTGCGGCGCAAGAGCCCGGATGCGAAGTATCTGCCGATTCCCGACCTGCTGTTCCCGCTGGCATTGGCCAGCGGGGTGCTGGCGGCACTGGGCGGGATCATCTTCCGCGTGCACATGCTGGAGTGGGCAGGCGTGCTGACGCTGCTCTTCGCCTGTAGTTTCTGGGTTTCGCCGTCGCGTTTCCGCACGGACCTGATCCTGGCCTTCGTCATCCTCTTCTGGGTTCATCCGCTGCCGGGTCAAGTCTTCGGCTGGCTGCAGGGGTCGATGCAGCGTCTTTCGGTACACGGTTCGGAGCTGGTGCTGCATGGTTTCAATGTGCGCGTCTGGGGTGACGGGACGGTCCTGCGGACGGGCTACCAGAATTTCCTCGTGCCGGATGCGTGCAGCGGGATGCGCACCTCCGTGACCGTTTTCCTCTCCGCGCTGGGGCTCGGGATGCTGCTGCGCCTGCGCTGGTGGGAGACTTGCGGCTTTATCCTGCTGGGGCTGGCGCAGGTGCTGGCACTGAACATCACGCGTATCAGCTACCTGATACTGTGGGCCCCGCGTATGCCGCCCGAATGGGCCGAGAACTTCCTGCACGATTCGCTGGGCGCGTTCCTGCTGCTGGCGATCGTGCTCGTGCAGTTCGAGGCGGCCTGGTGGCGCTGGTGGTCGCGCCGGCGCGCGTATATCCGCGAAGGCATCCGCAAGCGCGAGCTGGAAGGGCCGGACAAGGCCAGCATCATCCCCCATCCGATCCGGCGGCTGGCGATGATCCTGGTCGTGATGACCGGCATCGGCCTGGTCGCATTCGGCGCGTTCGCGGTGGCCTACAAGAGCCGGGCACATCACCGCAAGGAGATGATCCGCGAGGTGGCGGCCGGGCTGATGGAGACGGATCCGGTTTCCTCGCACCGGGCGTTGGAGGAGATCCGGCATCTGTTCCCGGTCGATACCGAACTGTTGTCGCTGCAGGCCCAGACGGACTTTATCCTGTCGCGTTTCGAGGAGGGGCTGGCTTCCCTGGCTGAGGTCGAGCGCCTGGGTGGCACGCTCGACCTGCGCGAGATCATCATGAAAGGCTGGGCACTGACCCGCGTCGGGCGGCTGGCCGAGGCGCGGGCGCTGGTCGCCACGCTGCCGCCTGCCAACGACCGGATTCCGGGGGTGGCGATGCTGAAGGCCGAGTTCGCCGCCATGGACGCGCAGCCCGGTGTGGCGGCGGGGCATGTGCTGGCTGCCGCTGGATCGCACATGATGCTGCCGCGTATCCGGGCGCTGTTCCCGTACCTGGCCCGGCACGAGCAATGGCAGGCGATCACGACGGCCGACCACGACCGTCCCTATGCCGAGCTTTACCAGGCACTGATCGCGCTGCATGCCAACCAGCAGGTCGGCAACCTTTCCGGGCTGATGCGGGTGATGGAGCAGGCGCTGAAGAGCTGGCCTGACGACCCGCGGCTGATGGGCGCCCTGTTCGAGATCGCCTCGCGCCGGCAGGGCGGCGAGTGGATGGCCCATTTCGAGCGGAACTTCCGTGTCAACATCGGGCGGCTGGATGCGGATATGGTCTCGGCAGCGATGGGGTACGCCTGGCGGCTGACGCGGGCGGACCTGGCGTGGCTGGCGCACCTGCACTTCGAGCGCGTCTCGCCCGGTGATCCGGAACTGCTCATGGCACCGGCCCGCTTCGGCCGCAACTGGACCCGCTTCCGCCAGCGCCAGTTGCTGGTCGCGTCCGACTCAGTCGACCGCATGCTCGACCTCTCGTCCGTCATGAACCTGTTTGCGCAGACGCGTCCGATATCGGATTTCCGCCGGCGGGTGCCGCAGATCGAGGCCGTGGGCAAGGCGGCGGTTGACCGTCAGGCGGCGCGGCGTTACCTGGAACAGGGGCTGGCCGCGCTGGAGGCCCTGGACGGGCAGAATGCCCTGAACGAGCGATACATGCGGCTTTTCCCGATGACGCTGTCCATGCTGGACCGCTTTGACGAGGCCCATGTGCGGCTCGACCGGATCAGCAGCGTGTATCCGGAGCGTGCGGCGGATGTGCTGTTCCAGCATGCCCTGCTTTACGACCAGCAGTCGGCCTGGCAGCAGTCTTACGAGACGCTTGGCGAATATGCCCGGCAGGAACCGTATCCCAACCTGACGGCGGAACTGCTGCGGATCAGCGCGTTCATGAACCTCAATCTGGGGGTATGCGCCATGCAGGTCCTGCAGGAGGCGCGCAGTTCGTTCCCGGGGGCGGTGCGGCTGGACCTGGCTGAATCAGCCATCTGGGACGTGTTCGGGCACAAGGCGCAGGCGCTGCATGTGCTGAAGCAGTCCCCGGCGGGAGAGACCTCGACGGTGGCGGTGGGGCTCTTGTATGCCACCGGCCGGCTGACCGAGGCGCAGCGGCTGAGCGGTGTGCACGGGATCGCCGCCCCGCCGGGGACGGTCAGCGCGGAGCCGCCGATGTGGCTGCCGCCGGCCGTGATGGCGCTGACGCCGCGCTGGCCACCACCGCCGGACGCCGCCGAATTGCAGGCGCGTGTCAAGGAACTGGACGAGGACGTCCGGAAGGCGACCAGCCCGTTCATCCGGGAATTGCGCCAGCGGATGCTGGAATGGGCGCAACGGCTTCAGGCCGGGGCCTACGTGGCGGCGGGCCCCGCGCAGGCGGGGGACTTGTTCACCCGCTGGGAGGCGGCCGGTCGCACCCCGCTGGAGAAAACAGGCGCCCTTTATGAACTGGCGATGCTGGCGGCACGGCAGCAGGACAGCGGTCTCGCGACCGGGGCCCTGCGCAAGGCCCTCGAGCATACCCCCGCCAGCGCCGTCGCCTGGCGGGCGCTGGTGGCGTTTTCCGCCGATGATGCCGCCACCGTGCGGGCGGCGGCGGAGCGCTGTCCGCGCGATCCCGAACTGTTCCTGGCCGGGCTGGTAGTGAGCACCCGCGAGGCCGCTGATGACCAGGCGCGCTGGGACGCGATCGCTCAGCGGATCGACGCGGCGGCAGCCGGCACGGTTTTCTCGCCCGAGACGCTGATCCGCGCGGGTGACCTGTTGCTGGCCAGCGGCAAACCGGCCCTGGCCGACCGACTGGCCCGCGCGGCACTGCCGCGGGCACAGGGGCTCCTGGCGGCACATGTGCTGACCCTGCGCACGGCCCTGCTGCTGGGGGATGCCGACCGGGCGCTCGCCGCCACCATCCGCGGGATCGAGCAGGCGCGCGACCCCGTCCCGTTCTACCGCTTGCTGGTGGATCTGAAAGTGGCCCGGCGCGAGGTCGATAACGACCTGCTTTCCGCCCTGGAATACCTGCAGGCCAACCGCGGCGAAGACCCGCGCTGGGCGGAGGCGCTGGGCTCCCTCTATTTCCAGAAGGGCGACATGCGGCGGGCCCTGACGATCTTCGGCTCCGTCATCGACGAGGACACCAAGGGCGTCCAGGTGCGCACCCTGCTGCTGGCGGCCGAGGCGGCCCGGCTGGACGCGAAGAACGAGCGGGCGATCCGTATCCTGGAGGCTGCCTACGCCATGCATCCCGAGCAGGTCAGCGTGCTCAACAACCTGGTCTATCTGCTGGCGCAGAACCCGCAGACCGTCGGGCGCGCGAAAGCGCTGCTGCCGAAGCTGCTCGACATCGGCGGGGACCGGTTCGCGGTGATGGACACGGCGGCGATGGTGGCCCTGCGCAGCGGTGATACCACCCAGGCGGCGGCCTGGATGGAGAAAGCCCTGGCACTGCTCGACAAGGGCGATTACGCCGCCCGCGAGGTGCGGCTGAATGCCGCGGAAGTGCAGATCCGTAGCGGGGATGTCGAGGCGGCGCGGCGTATGCTCGACGAATTGCGCAGCGAGCCGGGCCGTTCCGGCTCCGGCTACATTGACCAGCGTGCCCGCCAACTGCTCCGGGATATCAACATGATGCCGGTCAAGGTCCCGTAGGCGGCGCTGTTTCAGGGGCGGATTGTTTTTTGTTGGAGCGAGCATTTTTTTTTTGCATAGTCCCGAAGTTGTGTTACTGTCTCGGGTAAGGGTTTTCCTGATATGCGCGAGAACGATTATACAGTATGGGTGGGGATTCCTCGTCTTCTGGGGGCAGCGATGTGCCTGCTAGGCATGGTTTGCGGGTGCGCCCGGACGCCTCCGGATCCGCCGGTCGACTGGGATGCGTTCATGGCGCAGCTCCGCGCTGAACGCGCGGCCGTGGCCGATACGCGGCAGAATGCGCCTGACGCACCGGTCGGCGGATTGCCCCCGGAACCCATCGCGGCAATGGAGGCGCAGCTTGTCAAGGCCGGTGACGTCACGATCCAGCCCGACAGTGTGCTGCAGGTGTCCGTGCGCGAGGATTCGGGGCTGGACGGCAGTTACCAGGTCAACGAGATCTCGGCCATCCAGCTCGGGTATGTCGGGCCGGTGTTCCTGCATAACATGACCGAGCGGCAGGCCGCCGACAAGATCAAGGAAGTGCTGGAGAGCCGGTTCTTCAACCAGGCTACCGTCTCGGTCCGGATCCTGCGGGCCTCCTACGACAAGGTGGCGCTGCAGGGGCGGGTGTCCACGCCGGGAATCATCAAGATCGGCAGCGGCGACCGGATCTCGCTTAACGACGCGCTGCTGCGGGTTGGCAATGTGACCGCCTCGATCAAGAGCGCACGGGTGCGGATTGTGCGGGGGGGGCTGCTGCGGGCGGTCTCGGCTTCGGAACCGGGCGAGATCTACTCGCTGGTGGACGAGAAGGGCAATCCCGATGTGCCGGATGTGCATCTCTGGAACAACGACATCGCCTTTGTGTACGCCAGCGCCGGAACCGGCGACGCGCCGGCAGCCATTGCCGAGCGGGCGGACAAGGACATCCTGGTCCTGGGCGAGGTCAAGCGCCAGGGCATGTACCGCTT
Source organism: uncultured Victivallales bacterium (assembly GCA_964609395.1). Taxonomy (GTDB): domain Bacteria; phylum Verrucomicrobiota; class Kiritimatiellia; order UBA8416; family UBA8416; genus UBA8416. The sequence continues at coordinate 4,296 of CAZSRU010000095.1, read as the reverse complement.
CGAGGATGGAACCCCTGCCACGATGATGCACCTGATCTTCAAGATGGGCGGCTTCCCGGCTTATGCTGATACGAAGAAGATCAAGATCATCCGGCGTGATGAGGCGGGGCTCGAGAACGAGTTGGTTGCCGACGCCAGCCAGATTCTCAAGGATGGCGATCCGGACAAGGATATCGTGCTCGAGCACGGGGATCGTGTGATCGTGCCCGCCCGCAAGATGAGCTTATTCTAGATTGGACGTGTAACTATGGCAGCACCACGACCCGGCGGCGGCGTAGCCCCTGAAGAGAATAAGATCGATTTCAGGATCTACCTGGGCATTATCCTTTTCCGCTGGCAGTTGATTGCCGTCTGCTTCCTGTATGCCCTGCTCGGGGCGGTGCTGTACCTGCATCTGGCGCCGAAGAAGTACGCGAGCAACACCAGGATCATGATCTATCGCGATCCGCTGCTGACGGTCAGCCGCGAAGGGGAGCAGTGGACCTCGCTGCACACGCATACCTTCATGTTGCGCAACGAGAAGATGCACGAGCGGGTGGTAGGGCGGTTGACGGAAGCCTGGGCGGACCGGCTGGGCGGCCGCCACCGCATGCAGCCGGACATTTCCATCTCCCAGGTGCGCGGCGTGAACCCGATGCTGGCGGTTACCGTGCAGGCGGGCGACAAGGATTACACAGCCGCGTTCCTGAAGGTGCTGATCGAGGAGCACGAGCAGGAATGGCAGACCGTGCAGCGCCAGGCGCGCAACTCGGCGGGGGCTATGCTGGAAAAGGAGCTGGCCCGGCTGGAACAGCAGATCCAGACGGCGGAGAACGACCTGATCGAGTACCAGCGGTTGCATGACATCGCGCGTGTCGAGGCGCGTGGCTCGATGGAAAGCCGCTACCTGAGCGCGCTGATGGAACGGCGCAACCAGTTGACCACGGAACTGATGCTGCTGGAGGCGCAGACCCCCGCGCTGGAGGGGGCCAACGCCGCCGTGATCAGTGATGTGGCCCGCCTGACAAAGGCGACCGGCGACGTCAAGGCCGATGCCGGCGAAAGCACAAGCACCGCTGGCGAGCCTAGTCCCGGCCGCGATGCGGAAGTCACAACCCCGGAAACGCAGAAGGCGGATGAGACGATCCGCGGTTTCCAGGACCTGCGGGTACGGCTGCTGCGGCTTGAGGCGGAACAGGAGGAGCTGCTCAAGGTCCTCAAGGATGATCATCCGCGCCTGCGGGCCGTGCGCGACGAGATCCGCAGCATCCAGAACCAGATCGACGCCATGGCCGAAGTGCAGATGCGCAACCTGCAGGATCGCCACAAGGCACTGAGCATCCAGCTAAACGCCATCGAGACGGCCGAATACAAATGGCAGGCCAAGAACCTGATGGCCAGCCAGCGCCAGGCGGAATACGCGCGCCTGCAAACCGTCGTCTCGCGCTTTGCCGGCCACTATAACACGCTGTACACGCGGCTGCACGATATGCGGGTGTCCGAGGAACTCAAAGCCGAGCACTTCGTCCCCGAGGAGATCACGACCACGCCGGGGCCGGTCTGGCCGGATCCGGCGAAAATCCTGATGGCGGCGCTGGCGGGCGGCCTGGGGCTCGGTTTCGGCCTGGCGTTCCTGGTGCAGGTGGTGGACAACAAGGTCCAGACAATCAAGGATGTCGAAGGTACCCTGGGTATCCCGTTCCTGGGCGGCATTCCCTACTGGGCGCACAGCGGGCTCGAGAGTGCGATCCGCCCGATCGTGACCGAGGAGCATTCCACGGGGGCGATCGAGGCGTACCGGGCCCTGCGCACGAGCGTGCTGGCCGAGCTGAACAAGAAACACGAGAAGATCCTGATGATCACCAGCGCGGACTCGCGCGAAGGCAAGACGCTGACCGCGTTGAACATGGCGATCATGGTGGCGCAGATGGGCAAGCGCGTCCTGCTGGTGGACATGGACTTGCGGCGCGGCCGCATCCACCGCTCGCTCGGGCTGGAGCGCGAGCCCGGCGTGACCGACGTGCTGCGCGAGGGCGGCTCGCTGAAGGACGTGATCCAGCCCGCCCGGATCGAGAACCTGTACGTCGCCCCCTCGGGCAGCGGTATCGATGACAGCGCGGAACTCCTGCAGACGGTCGACATCGCCAAGTTCTTCTTCAGTGTGCTTGACGATTTCGACTACATCTTCGTGGATACCTCACCGGTACTGCGGGTGACCGATACCGTCATTCTCGCCAGCCAGGGCATCGGTCAGGTGCTGTATGTGGCCCGTGTCAACTTCACACCGAAACCGATGATCCGCTACTCGCTGGACATGCTCAAGGACGCCAACATCCTGGGACTGGTCATGAACAGCATCGAGATGCACAAGATCAGCAGCCTGTACTATGCCTACCAGTACCCGAACTACGCCTACTACAGCAATGCCTACACCTACGGCTACAACTATTACTACTATGATGAGAACGGCGGCAGCGGGCGGCGGCACCGCCGTGGCGGCGTCGTGCTTCGCAAGCGGCTGGAGCAGGCCCGCGGCTGGGTCCGCAGGATGCTGATGCCGATGCAGTAGGGTGGCCGGACGCACCGGGGGGGAGATCGGATAGCGCGATGCTTTCGCACGTCAAACTACAAAGTTCCTGGGTGGTGCTGCTCGACCTCGGATGCCTGCTGCTGAGCATCCTGCTGGCCGTCGTCATGCGCTTCGGGCATGACGAGATGGCCCAGTATGTCTTCGCGCGCTTCGATGGCTGGGTGGTCTTTGTCGGCAGTATCCTGATCGCCAACTACATGGCGGGCAGCTACCGGGTTCAGTACAGCCTTTCCCGCTTCAACATGCTGGTGACCTGGCTGTTCTCGATGACCTTCGCCATCCTGATCCTGAGCGTCACGTCGTACGCCTGGTTCAGGATCCTGCTGGGTCGCGGCGTGCTCGGCCTGGCGGTCATCTTCTACAGCGTCTTCTCGCTCTATCTCCGGATCGTGGTGGTGCGCTGGGTCTACACGGTGAGCGGTGTGGCCAAGCGCTTTGTGATTCTGGGAAACGGGCCGGCCGACCAGCGGCTGCGCGATTATCTTGAGAATCCCTTTATCCTGCCAAGGCATCGGCTGGTGGCCTGGATCGCGCTGTGCCCGCCGGAACGCCGGCTGCCCGCCGCGGACGGCTTGGTGATCGGTGGCACACCCGTGGCCGAGTGTACGGCGGACGAACTGCCGGATACGCTCAAAAGCCTGTCTGCGGATATGCTGGTGCTGGGGCGGTCGGCCATGTGGGATCTGAGCGGACTCTACGCCCGTCTGCGCCAAATCCGCTTTTCCGGTTGCGAGGTGATCTCCCCCCTGGCGGTGACGGAAACCTACTGTGGCCGGATCCCGCTGAACCTGATTGACGAGACCGAGACCATGCGTATGGGAATCGAGGACGGGTTCCATGACATGTTGCGCCTGAAGCGAGTTTACGATATGGCTGCCGCGATCGTGGGCGGGATCCTCTCGTTGCCGCTGCTCGCGCTGGCGGCGGTGCTGATCAAACTGACCGACCTGCGCAGTCCGGTCTTCTACTCGCAGGCGAGGGTCGGTCGTCTCGGGCAGGTCTTCATGATCCACAAGTTGCGCACGATGCGTCCGGATGCGGAGAGCGGCACGGGGGCCGTCTGGTCCAGTGACGACGACCCGCGTATCACGCTCGTGGGGCGGGTCCTGCGGAAATTCAGGATCGACGAGCTGCCGCAGTTCTGGAATGTGCTGATCGGCGACATGAGCCTGGTCGGACCACGCCCGGAACGGCCCGAGATCGTCGCGCAGCTCGAACGGCAAATCCCGTTCTACAGAGAACGCGAATATGCCCTGCCGGGATTGACCGGCTGGGCCCAGATCCACTGTCCCTACGGCAATACCGTCGAGGCGGCTCGCCGAAAGCTCGAATACGATCTTTTCTACATCAAGAACATGTCGCCGAGTCTTGATCTGCAGATCATGCTGCGCACCCTGCGCACGGTGCTTTTCGCCCAGGAGAAGGGATGAGGAACGCGTCTTCATCCCGGCGGGAATGGTGGGTGGCGATCCTGCTGGTGCTGTGCGTGGCGCTGGTGGCGTTCTGGGAGATCACTTCGCGACTGGCCTCCCGCCCGTTCGACGACCTGCGCCTGAGTGCTGAGGACTTTGCCGGCTTTCGACCGTCCGCGCCATCCTGGGTGCTGCGGCTCGTGCATATGAAGGCGACACCGACGGAGCCGACGGTGATCGCCTACGAGGCCCGCCATCGTCCGGAGGGGACAGGCGGCGGGGGCGAGCCGGTGCTGGTGCGGCTGGTGCATGGCT
>CAZSRU010000094.1:0-9713 GCA_964609395.1 uncultured Victivallales bacterium | reverse complement strand
ATTGCGTACGAAAGAAGACCACAATTTACCCACAGATTCTGCGGAAGACCCAAATCTATAGCCCCGCCCAACGTTGTATCGCCAAGGGATATCGCCAAGTATCGCCAAGGGACATGCCTTTGTGGCCTGGCGTTGCCTGCTACCTGCGCCATTGATCCGGCTGGGTTGTGCATGGTGCTGGATGGCGGTCGGGCGAGTGGGGCGGCGCAGGGGGCGTGTCGATTTGTCCTGATCAGTGGGTGACGCTGAAAATGCCTGAGGCGGCGCTTAGCAGCACGATGACCTCGATCACGATGATCACCGCCAGTGCATGCTTTTTCTCGCGCCAGAAGAAAGGCAGGACACGCAGGTAGCAGAACACGGTAGTCAGTGCCAGGAAAGCAAGGCCTACGTAGCAAAGGTAGTCTCCCCGGTGTATCAGGCGTAGCCAGGACCAGCCACCCTCCAGATGATTCGCAGCCATGAACGCGGGTGCGGACAAATGCCACTGCGCCGCCATGGTCACCAGCGATACATGCGATTCGAGCGCCCCGCTGGCATATAAACCAAACGCCACGAAAAGCATCAGGAAACCAGCATTGACGCAACGGTGCAAAAGGGCTGCATACGCCATACGGCGCGGTGTCGTGTATCGCAGCGACTCGTGTACTTCAATCATTATAATCCTCCGCAACAAGCCCTGCTCATGCCCAGAATCCCGTTCCTTTCAATAGCGCCCGCAGTCCGGCCAGCAGCAGCATCACCACCACGATTCTCTTGACCGTGGCGGCATGGACGCGTTTCAGCAGACGTTGGCCGATTTTCGCTCCGAGCATAATCCCCATCACCGACGGCACCGTCACCACGGCCAGCACCGCCCCGTTGTTGAGATAGACCCATGCGGCGGAGGTGTTGGCAATCGAGATAAGAAAACCGCTCGAGGCGGCCGCCACCTTGAGCGGTGCGCCCATCACCAGATTCAGTACCGGTACATTAGCCCATCCCGCTCCCAGTCCGAACATGCCCCCCAGAATGCCAATCCCGGAAAACAGGACCAGCCCGAGCGGTGTGCGGTGCACCTGCCACTCGACATCACGGTCAAGCGTGGGATCGTGATACACACCACTGATATCCAGGAAACGAGCGAGGCGGTCCTGCTTGTCTACTACCGGGAAATCGGATCGTCTGGAAAAGAACATGAGTGCGGAAATCGCCATGATCGTCAGGCCCAGCGCGGTTTCGATCACATTCTCGGGCAGTGCCATACCGAGCATGGCGCCGATAATCGAGGCGATCGAGGCTGCCAGTGCCAGCGGTATTACCAGCCGCAGGTTGGCCATGCCGCTCTGTAGCAGTCCAGGGCCGGAGGACAGTGCACAGGCCAACGCCAGCAGCAGTCCCGCCCCGCGCACGAAATCGAGGTGGAACGGGAAGAAGCCGCTCACGATCGGTACAAACAGGACGCCACCGCCCACTCCGCCGATGACCGCCACGATACCGATCAGGAACGTGGTTGCAAACAGCAGCAGGCACCATCCCCACCAGGGCATAGACGTCCCCACCGTCACGACGGCTGCGGATTCGCTTACGGTTTCCGCGGCGCAGGCGGCTGCTGGCAGCAGGCTGCTGGCCATCATAATCATAATAACACGAAAAACGCTCATCTCTATACCCTACTATCACATCGCCAGCCGTCCGCTGGCCACGCGGTCGCGCCCGTTGAGATCCGGATGCACGGCAACATCACCGAACCCGGCCCCCTCCATCAACCGCCGGACGGCAAGCCCCTGCTCCTCGCCGATCTCCAGGAAAAGCATGCCCCCGCTGCGCAGCACGATCGCCGCGTCCTCGACGACCGAGGTGATGATATCAAGCCCGGAGGCCCCGCCATCGAGCGCCAGCCGCGGCTCGTGTTCCCGTACGTTTTTCGGCAGCGTTTCCAACGCGGCGGTGGGAATGTACGGCAGGTTGGCGGTAATGGCATCCAGCGTCTCCGGCTCGATGATGTCCGAAAGCGCCTCGCTCGTGAAGATCACCCGCTCGCCCAGCCCCAGCCTCGCCGCGTTCTCACGCGCCAGCGCCAGGGCGTCCTCGCTGACGTCCAGCGCCAGGTAGCGCCCCTGCGGGCGGGCGGCGGCCAGGCTCAGCGCGATGCAGCCGGAACCGGTGCCGACGTCCGCCAGGGCGGGCCGCTCGTGCTGCCAGAGCGTCGGGCACTCGAGCACCAGCCGCACCAGCGTCTCGGTCTCGGGACGCGGGATCAGCGCCCGTGAATCGACCTTGAAGACATGGTTCATGAAGCCGGTCTCACCCAGCACGTACTGCACCGGCTCGCCCTCGCCCACGCGCTTGAGACCGCGCCGCATCGCCTCCAGGTGCGATTCCGGCAGCACTCTGGCAAAGTCCAGCGAAAGCTCCAGCCGCGGCCGCCGCAGCAGGCGGCTGAGCAACAGCTCGCCCATCAGGCGCGGCTGCTCCACGCCGCGCTGCGCGAGATAACTCTCGCTGAGCGCCAGGATATCCTTGACCGTTTTTGTGTGCGCCTCCATAAACCCCCGTCTTGTTCTTACCGCCATGCGATCTGTTCAAACGTCAACCGTGCACGGCCCTCGCCCGTTTTTCCCGGTGCCGCCTCGAATCCGCAACCGGTCAGCTTCAAGGGCGGCCGTTCGGCCTCTGCCGCCCGGATGCGTGCCGTCAGGGATTCATAAGCCACCGCCTCGTAATCCACGGTTACCGTGTGCAGCTTGAATGTCTCGGCCGGGGCCGTCGTCTCCACGCGGATCTCTGGCGCACTGCCGTCGGCAAAGAGGCGTTTGGCCACGGTTTCCGGATCCGCGGCGGTGGTGTCAGCGAATGGTTGGCGGTAGGCTTCCAGGGCGGCCGCCTCACGGTCCATCGCGTCCAGGCGTTGCGCCAGTGCCGCCTGCCGTGCGCACTGGCGGCGGAATCCCGGTTCACCTGCCAGCAGCAGCACCGACCAGAGCAGGGCGGCCAGCAGGAGTGCCGCCCCCCCCCGGGCCATCCATGTGCTGTAATCCGTGCCGCGTTTCATGGCTGCTCCCTGGTGGTGCCCGTGATCTCGAATACCAACGGGCGGTCCGCCGCCACCGGTAACGCTTTCAACTCGGCGTCGTAACCCGACTGCCGAAGGTGGCGCACCAGCGTTTCCGCGTTCGCCTGCGAAGCGGCTTCCGCCCGCAAGGCGACATTCTCAAATCGCAGCAGCAGCTCCTGGAGGCTGACGCCCGCGGCCGATGCGTCTGCGAAGACCCGGTCAAGCGCTTCCAGCAATGACGGTCCGAACATCCGGATGACGGGCCGGTATGCCTCCCGGCGGGCATCCAGTTCGCGCTGCGCGATCAGCAGGGCGTTCTCCCCCGCCGCGGCAACCGGCCAGCCAGCCACACGGTCGATGGTTGTCTTGAACTGCGCATCCACCGCCTGAAGGCGTTGTGTGCGCGCATGCTGGCAGGCGGCATTCACTGCCAGCAGGACCAGGGCTGCCGCCGCCAGGCAGGCCGCCCGCCGCCGATGTTGTGCGTCGGTCTGGCGCTTGACCGCCGGATGCGCCAGCGCGTCGCCACGCAGGTTGAACCGCAGCGGACCGTCCAGCAGTGCACGTACAGCCAGCGCACCGGCCAGGAATGCCTCGCCATCCGGCAGGCTGAGCGAGGCCGCCGCCGGTAGATCCGCCTCCACGCGGGCACGCAGCGCCGCGCAGGCCGCCGCCGCCGAGCCACCCCACAGCCAGGTCAGCGGGGCCTTCGCATGCAGCCCCCCCGCTACCGCGTTGAGCTGCACGCGGACTGTGCGCGCGAGCGTCCCGCCAGCCATGTCGGCGATCCGGTGCGCACTCCAGAACCGCGGCCCGACGCCCAGCGCCAGCACCGCCTCGTCCTCGCGTACCCAGACGACGGCACGTACGCCTGCCGCGTCGCTCGCCGGCAGCGTCCGCTGCGCCTCGGTCCAGAGCGCGAGCCCCTCGTGATCAAGCACGTGCGGGTCGAACCCCTTGCCGGCATAGACCGCCAGTTGCGCGGCAACATCGTTCCGTCGGGCGGCCACGGCCAGGGCGGCAAGCTTCCCGCTGACGTCCCCGGGCAGTGACGCATTCTCCCCTGCGGCGGGGCGGACCAGCGGCGAAAACGCGTAGGCGCATTCCTCCAGCGCGAACGGCATGGCCATATCCAGCAGGGTCGGCAGCACGCGCCGCGCCTTGGCAGGGGCCGACAGCGGGGTTTGCAACCATACGGCCATGGCCCGTCCCGGCGGCAGGGCACCGGCGACCGCGGTTCTCGCGTCGGACAGAGCGGCTCCGGATGCTTCGGGGGACAGCGGGGTGCAGACCGGGCGACCGCCACGCAACCGAGCCTCGACGACAATCGGACGCCCGCTGTTCCAGTCCACCCCGCAGGCGCACACTGCCCAGGGGGCCAGGCATTCCATGCGTTCATTCATGACTGATGCATCCGCCTTGCCTGGTTGTTGAAGCGCCGCTGCCTGTTGATTTCACCGATATAGGTCAGCACCCCGCGGATCCCCAGCAGCAACATGGCCACCAGCACATAAGCCGCGCCGAACCCCGCCAGTTTGAAATCCCGCTTGAAACCGAAAAACCCGATCAGGCCGATTCCCATCACGAGCCCGGCCATGCCGAACGCCAGCAGCACTTGGCGTACCTGGCGGTAGCTTCGCATCTTGACCTTGCGAATCCTGGATCTCCCGTTTTTGAACATGTGACAGTTCTACGCGAAACCAAGCCGCCGCAAAAGCTAAAAATGCGGCCATTCGCATTCTGTTGGTGTTTCCGGTTGACCGCGGGTCGCGGTTCAAGGAGCCGATCGCCGGTCAGGCGCGTTTCTTGAACTCGTTGGTGCGGGTATCGATCTCGATCTCGTCGCCGATCTCGATGAAGGCCGGCACCAGCATCTCATAACCGGAACTGAGCTTGGCGATCTTCGTCACCTTGCCGGACGTGTCGCCGCGGGCGGCGGGTTCCGTGTAGACCACCTTGCGGAAGATGGCGTTGGGCAGTTCGACCGAGATGGCCTTCTCGTTATAGAACACCACTTCGCAGGACATGCTGTCCTCGATGTAGTTGACCGTATCCCCCATGTTCTCGGCTTCGATATTGTACTCGTTGAAATCGTCATCCATGAATACATACAGCGGATCCGCGAAGTAGGAGAACGTCACCTGCTTGCGATCCAGGATGACCTGGTCGAATTTGTCGTCGGCCTTGTACACCGTCTCCTTGGCGGAGTTGGTCAGCAGGTTCTTCATCTTCAGCTTGACCACGGCACCGCTGCGGCCGGAGCGGCTGTATTCGCCCTTGAGAATAACCATCGGTTCGTTGCCGATCATCACCACGTTGCCGGCACGGAGTTCCTGTGTTGTCTTCGTCATATCAAATTCCCCTTTTTGCTTTCAAATCCGCGTAATCTACAGATTTCCTGAAAAAAAGACAGTAAATTCAATGCCAGGTTGTTTGCCGCCTGCGCCCGTGGCCAGTCTTGCGTAAGGGGCTGCAGTGCGGCGCGCACAGCAGCGAAGCCGGTCCATGCCGGTCTTATGCCGCTTTCCCCGTTCCACGCCAGCCACAGCCGGGTGAGGGCCGATGTCGCTGGCGATCCGTCGCCAGCGGTCGTCTCAACTGTGTTCAGGTGCGCGCCATATCGTTCCAGGAAGGCCTGCAGTTTATGCCGGTGAACGGCATCCTGCTGCGGGTAGATCTGCCAGATAAACGGTCGGCCCGCCCATTGCGCGCGAACAAAGGAATCCTCGCCGCGCACGAAATTGACATCACAGGCCCACAACAGCTCGTCATAGCGATCCTGTGCCAGGAATGGCAGGACCCGCACCCGCAGACGGCCGCGCGTGTAGCGGCTGCCGGCATGCGGGGTGTCGTCGCCGAAGTACCGGCCGATCTGCGGCAGGATCCGGCCCTCCGGCACCAGGCACAGGCTGGGTTGTTCGCTGCCCGCCCATGCGTCGAGCAATTCCCCGAGGGCGGCGTTTTCATAACTGAACAGCGAGATGATCAGGGTGTCCGGCGCTGGCATTTCCATCCCGAGCCGCGACCAGAACGTCTGCCGCCCGGTAGAGTCGCCGTGGAAGGCATCGCGGCGCTCCAGCAGGTCATGCTCCCGCAGCAGTCCGCCCGTTTGATTGGTAAAGCCGGGGAAAAAGAAGTATTTGGTCAGCGGCAGCCGGGGGTGGGGCGAGGGCAGCTTGTGGCACCCCTCCACCCAGGGTTCGGCGGAGAGATATTCAAGGTTGATCCATGCCGGTGGCGCAGCCAGGGTGGCCATGGCTTCGATGTAAGCCGGCGGCAACTCGCAGGCGAAGGCCTCGATCACCAGGCTGGCGGGCGGAACGGCGGGGAACGGGTCGCTCCAGCGGCAGACCTCGACACCATGCAGGCATTGCCGGGGCAGGGTGGCATCCGCCTCCGGGCAGAGTCTTGCCAGCGAGGCCGGCTGATCCACCCACAGCCGGACGGCAAGACCGTGCTCGCCTGCCAACTGCCGAGCCAGACGCCAGCACACGCCGATATCACCGTAGTTGTCGATGACCCGGCAGAAAATGTCACAACTGAATGGTTTCGGGGTCATCGGTATTCTACATCGCTTCTCTCACCTGCACGGCGGGTCTGGCAGCCCCGCCCTGGTAAAACGCTAGCGTCTGATCACGCGGCGGGCCGAGCCGAGCATGCGCACGAGCAGGATCTCCATCACCAGCTCGGGCGGGACCCGGCTCGAGACCATGCTTTCGTGGGCCTGGATCACCTGTTTCTGGCAGTGCTCCAGGCGTTTACGGGTAAAGCCGCCCGCCTGCCGGGCCAGGATTGACGCGCGGAAGGGGTGCATGGCGCGCGGGTCGTTCTCCATCTCCTGGGTGAAGACCTGCTCGATTTCCGGCGGCAGCGTACCCCAGGCGTAGCTGTCCTTCCCGTAGGCGGTCTTCTTGACCATCCATTGCCGGTCAATCGCCTCGCGGTAGATCATCAGGTCGCGGACCCGTTTTTCCAGGTTGATGATCAGGCCCATCAGGTTCTGACGCTGGAAGACGAGCTGGCGCAGGATACGCAGTGATTTGGCTAGGTCGCGATCGGCGAAGGCGTCGGCCAAGTCAAAGAAGGCGGCCTCGCGCGAGGCGGACACGAAATTGGCGATATCCTCCGCCTCGACCTTCTTGCGGTCACCCAGCGCTGTCGCCAGCTTTTCCAGCTCGTTGAGGATCAACCGCGTGTCGAGGCCGACTTTCTGCTGGAAGGCGACCTTGGCAGCCGGTGCCAGTTGCAGCCCCTTGTCCGCGGCCAGCCGCTCCAGTCGTTCGACAACCGAGGCCTGATCACGGAAATTACGGTCGTCCGGCACCATGAACTCATGCAGCTCGCCTGCGGTCTTGCAGGTCTTGTAGAAGCTGCGGCGTTTATCGACGGCGGGGGCTGTGATGATCAGGGTCACGTCCGCCGGCAGCCCGGCCTTGATCTTGTCGGTCAGCCGGGTCAGCTCGTCCTGCACGGTCTGCGACTGTGAGGCTCGGTTATCGCCCAGGATGGTGGCGTTCTCGAGCCAGATGGTCTTCTGCTCGCTGAACAAGCCAAGTGAGTTGATGGCCGAAAGGCAGCGACGGATGACGTTGACTGCCGGCTCGACCTTGTCGACCGCGCCGTCGATGCGTTCAAGCTGCGCGGCGGCATCGCCGCCGGGCGGGGCGACCTGCCGGAGGATCGAGGTGACCTTTTCGGTGACAAGGTAGTCGTCGTCGCCGGTAATGAGATATAGACGGGTTGCTGGCATGGGGGAACCGTAACTCAATATCCAATAATCAACAAGGAATATCCAATATCCAAATTGAGAATTTCCTTAACCGCCCACCCCTACCCGACGTCAAACGTTGAACAGGAAATGGCAGATATCGCCGTCCTCGATGATGTAGTCCTTGCCCTTGGTCAGCATCTTGCCGCGCTCCTTGGCGGCATGTTCGGATCCGGCCTCGATGAAGTCGGTGTACTTGATGACCTCGACGCGGATAAAGCCGCGCTCGATATCACTGTGGATCTTGCCGCCCGCCACCGGGGCCGGCGAACCCTTGCGGATCGTCCAGGCCCGGCATTCGTCCTTGCCGGCGGTATAGAACGACATCAGCCCCAGCGCGTCGTAGGCCGCCGCATTCACGCGGTCCAGTCCCGGCTGGCGGATACCGATTGCCTCCATGTATTCCTGCCGTTCGGCCTCGTCGGCGATTCCCGCGATCTCCTGCTCGATCTGGCACGAGAGCGCCAGCGGTCCGCCGCTGGCTGCGGCGGCACCCCCGAGGTCGGCTTCCGAGACATTGTGCAGTACCATCAGCGGGATCAGCGTCAGCAGCCCCAGGCTGCGGATGGAAGCCAGCGCCGGCGGATCAAAGGTCAGTGACGTCAGCGGTTTGCCCGCCTCCAGCGCGGCCATGCAGGTCTTCAGCGTCTCCTGCTCGGTCTTCTGGTCGGCGCCTATGCCGGCACGGGCCTCCTTGGCCATGCGCACCAGGCGCTTCTCGACCAGTTCCATGTCCGCGAAGAGCAGTTCCGTGCGCAGGTTCTCCTCGTCGCGCGCGGCATCGACCGAGCCATCCGGATGATAGACCTGGTCCGACTCGAAGGCCCGCACGACCAGGCAGAGCAGATCGCAGCGGCGGGCGGCATCGAGCCATCCGCGCGAATCCGCGCCCGTGACGGCGTCCGGACAGAGGACGAAGTGGTTCTCGGCGTAGACCTTGCGCTTCGGTTTGAAGAGGTCCGTCAGCCGGTCGACCCGCTCGTCCCGGATCGCGGCGATGCCCTCGATGGACTCGCCGGGCTTGCGTGCCTCCGGCACCGTGCGTCCCGTCAATAACGTGAACAGGGTTTTGCGTCCTGCCTGAGGCAGTCCGATCAATGCGATTTTCATAAAAACTCTCTCCATTTTTCTATAACTTGATGCATTTCACACGTCGTCGATCCCTGTAGCCCGCTCGCGCCGCGAGCGCGTCTTCAGCGTTGCAAGCGATCGGTCGGTAAAGCTGGACATTAATAATGCAGTTCGCCTAAAATGTAAACCGTATTGATTTTGTCAAGGCAGATATTCTCGTTCTGGATTTCTGCTTTCTGCTTTCAAATTTCTGTTTTGGAGATAAAGGGATGCCGATCTACGAATTCAAGGCGAAGAATCATCGTCATAGCTGTCCGACCTGCCGGGACGGATTCGAGAGCCTGCTGAGCCATACCGAGCCGGTTCCCTCGAAATGTCCGGATTGCGGGGCCCGCGTCAAGAAGTGCATCTCCGCGCCGAATGTCGGTGCATCGGCCAGCGGCTTCGACGACCGGGCCAAGTCCTCCGGCTTCCACAAGCTCAAGAAGACGGGCAAGGGAGAGTACGAGAAGCTGTACTGAACTGCACAAGACAACCGTGCAGAGTCGCCGGACTGTCCTTTTTCATGAGGGTGACGATTCTTCCGTTCAAGCGGGTCAGGCCGGAATGCGATTCATACTGTTCGCCGGTCGGCCGTTACGGGAACCCATTGCCTGGGGTGGGCCGATTGTGATGAACACGCAGGAAGAGTTGGATCAAGCCTTTGCGGAGATCGACAACCACACCTTCGTCCGCCAATAAAATTGGCTCCGGTGGCTGGGCAAAGTAACGAGAAATCAAATACCTTGAAATCCTTTACACTCGACCTGACGCGTTCAGCCTCCTCGCGCGATTTCT
>CAZSRU010000093.1:0-10446 GCA_964609395.1 uncultured Victivallales bacterium | reverse complement strand
ACGGGCATCTCAATGACGGCTACAGGAAAGAGCAGATGGCGATGCTGAAGGTGGTATGTGAGGGGGGGGATCGGGTAATCTGTTAAATGTTATCCCGAAATCAAGGATGAATCATCAAGACATAATCTTGGGGGTCTTTGTGTGCGGTGTAATCTCAAATGCGAAGGGGCGTTTAGCGTCCTTTGCGATTGATTTTACTGATGACCAATGTTTCATCACAATCTCAACCCATTGCCAGTAAGTGAAGGATTGTTTCTTTGGGGGGCGAAAGAAAAAAATGCCAACCTTGCATTCCTGACAGAGGGCATATTGAGATCTCTGTCGATATATGTTTGCATCCTCTGTTAAAATGACTCCGTGCATTTGAGCAACCTGAGGAATCCACTCTTCATCAGGCGATCCAATACCGAATCTCTCTGCAATGTGGAGCACCTCAACATCTTCAGATCGGTAGCCCTTTTGAAAGCAGTTCAGGGCTTCAGCTATGTATTTCGAGAAGTTCTCATCAAGGAAGATCTTCATGCCGCTTTCTGTTGCTCGAATTCAATTGCCTGATTCACCTGTGTTGCAGAGATATTGTAGAGGTTGGAAATTGTTTCGACCGTCTCACCTGCCCGAAAGAGGTTTGATAGTGTCTCGGTAGTAATATTCGTTTCAAAAATGGTTGGTCTACCGAAACTATGATGAGGATCAACTACAACCGTTGAGGATCGTCCCATTGGCCAGTAGCGTTCTGCTAGCGTTGTTTCATCGCTGAAATCGAGCATTTTGCAGAACGGTGCAACGATTTTATGAAAAGCCATTTGTCCTTTGGCATCAAGCGTCAATAGCTTTTCGTCATCAAGTTCAACAAGAATACTCTTTCCGTTATGCAGTAGCTTATGGCTGGCAAAAGGATAAGATGTTTTAAACCGCTCCGCCAATTCCTTTCGAGCTTGGCGAATTGTCCTGAAAGATACTCCTTGCTCCCTTAATGTAGCGATAACAAAGACCTCAATGAGTGTATAGAAATTGAACGCCCTATCCGCCTGCTCTCCCCAAGCACTCAGAGACTCAACAGGGAATACTTGATGACGTTCATCTTCGCTAACTCGCCAGTAACCATTAACCCATCGGCGAAGCTTTGGTAATGGCAAACCAAGAATCCGAGAGGCATCGGGAATAGTATACGCACCTTCTCCCAATTTTGGCACTGATATAACAGTTTTGATAGTAACCCCCCCCTAATACCTACAGCAAATTGGACTTAGAAGGTAGCAGCCAACGAAACCTTCTGCAAACACAATAATTATTAAGATGCAGGAGAAAAACCAAAAGGGCGAGGTAGCTCCGTTGGTAGAGTAGAGGACGGTTTCAATCAATTAAACGCCCCATTACATCCGCCAATTTCCCCGCCAATTACCCCGCTCTTTTTCCCCTCTCCATACCCTGACTGCCACAGAAAATGCCACGAAGAAAATCAGGGCAGAACGAGACCTTCTGTAAGTCGTTGCGGTTCTGGCTACCTGCGGTGCTAAAAGTGCTTCTTTGCGAATGCAAAGCCTGAGCCCGACTTCATGTAGCGTTCGAATGCATGGGCTTTTTTCTCTTCAGAAAAGCCAATGACCGTTTCCAGAGCCCATGGCATGAACTTGGCCGTGTGAGGCGATCCGCCAGCATTGTGCTTTGCTAACCGCTGATCAACATCATGGGTGACGCCAATATAGCGTTCGGATGGAAAGCGGAGGCTACGAATAATGTAGACGTAATACATGGCTTGCCAGTCCCCCTCCGCCAAGGCTACGGGGGACACCCTTCGCTCCCCGTTCCTAATCCGCCAGGGTGGCTTGCCACCCGTAGCTCCGAGGAACGAGGAGCGAAGGGTGGTGGCGAGGAAGGGAATCGAACCCCCGACACGAGGATTTTCAGTCCTCTGCTCTACCAACTGAGCTACCTCGCCAATGCTGTTAAAAGCATGAAAGGTTGTTTTATAAGGGATCGGTGTGCTATTGTCAAACGATTCCGGCATGTTTCGGTTTTTTTAACGGCGGCAACACGAAGGAGTCAGGGATGCAGATGGTCACGATCGGAACCAGTGCGCTGGAAAGCAGCCGGCTGGTGCATGGCTGTATGCGCTTGAAGGGGGACGGTAGCGCAGAGGCGCGGCGGCGCGGTATGGATGCGGTGCAGGCGGCGGTGGCCTGCGGGATCAACCACTTTGACCATGCGGACATCTACGGCGGCTCCGGGGAGTGCGAGCGCATTTTCGGGAAGCTGCTCCGCGAGGCCCCGGGACTGCGCGAACGAATCCTGATCACAAGCAAATGCGGCATACGCGGGGAAAACGTGCCGAATCCGGGGGATCCGCACCGGTTTGACTTCTCGCGCGAGCATATCACGGCATCGGTCGAGGGATCGCTCAGCCGGCTGGGGATCGAGGCACTCGATATCCTGCTGCTGCATCGGCCGGATTATCTCTGCGACCCGCATGAGGTGGCCGAGACCTTTGACCAGCTTCACTCGCAGGGCAAGGTGCGGTATTTCGGGGTCAGCAATTGCAGCACCAGTCAGGTGTCGCTGCTGCAGGCGTTCTGCCGGCAGCCGATCATCATGAACCAGGTGGAGTTCAACATTCACCGGACGGCCCCGATGGAGGATGGCGTGTTTGACCAATGCATGCGCGAGCGGATTACCGCGCAGGCCTGGTGCCCACTCGGCGGGGTGGCATATCCGGCCTGGGGCAACACGTTCAGCCCGGACGTGCAGGCGGCCGTGGACCGCGAGGTGGCCGCACAGGCGGATAAATACGACTGCGACAAAGGAACCCTGATGCTGGCGTGGATCCTGAAGCATCCGGCCATGGTGCTGCCCGTGATCGGCAGCATGAGTCCGGAACGGATCAAGGCGGCGGCGGGCGCACTGGAGCTTGCCTATACGCGGGAAGACTGGTACCGGCTGATCGCGACGAGGCAGAAGCTGCCTTGAATGTCGCTGTCGACGCCGAACTTGAGCTCGGCGATGAAAGCGGCGCGAGCTCGCCGCACTCCATATTTTGTTGATCACGGGGTGCGGAACGCGACGGTGCCGAAGACCTGGCTGCGGACAAAACCCACTTGGTAGGCCACGGCGCGCAGTTCATGGGGGCCCGGCGCGAGCCCGGCCGGCTCCAGCGTGAAGGTGCGGCCTTCTCCGGCGATGCGGCCGTCAATCAAGTAGACAAACCGCGTGTAGTGCGTGCCGCGCGGGGCTTGGATGTGCAGGTCGATCGGGCGGGGAGCGTCGATAAGCTCGTTGGGGTCGATCCCGGCAATGCGCAGCGATGCGTCGGGGGCCCAGGGGGCGGCGAGCGGTTCGCCGATCAGCATCAGTTGCAGCGGTGAGCGGATCGACTGGTAGAAGCTCTCGATCAGGGTGCACCCCATGCGGTAATGGTTGAAGAACCGCGCATTCGGGAATTTTGTCCAGTACGACATCGGCTCGCACACCGTGCCGGCGGTGCCGGTGGCACCGGCGGCAATCCAGCGGGTCATCTTGGTCTGGTGCGCGTTGTCAAGGGCGCCGGAAAAGCTGGTCAGGTGCTCCGCCATGGCACCGGGCAGGTAGCGGCCGGCCGCCGCCGGATCGACCGAGGGGCTGCCGGTCATGATCCCGAGAATACCCTCGGCGCCGGTTGGCATGGCGTTGGTGACCACCGCGTGCACGCCCATGCCTCGCAGCCCCTCGACCGCCGAGGCAAACTGCCATTCGCGGGCCTTGGATCGGACGTCGTCGCGTGTCACGTAATAGACCGTGCCGCCGGGGGCGGTGCTGTCGGCCGCCTTGCCGTTGTGCAGCATGGCGAGCACCTCCTGGAGGGTGTTGCCGCCGGGCGTGCCCGTGTGGCCGAGTGTCATGTTCGGCAGGGGCATCTCGTCGCGCAGCAGCAGTCTGGCCGAGTCGAACGATTGCGGGGCGAAGCCGTTGCCGCCCGGGCTTTCCGGACCGGCGAACAGCGGCGAGGCGTAGGTCCCGCCGGAAATCTCGGCGGGCAGCGGCATCCGGTTGCGCACGAACGTCAGGCCCTGCAGCGAGACCGGCGGGGACGAGTCGATCCGGAACGGGAAATGCGTGGAGTAGGCCCAGGCGAGGATGTGGTCGGCGATACCGCGCTCGTGCATGGCCGCCTGAGCCGGGGCCCAGATCCGCTCGGTGAACACCTCGGGCGGCATGCCTGCATCGTTGCGCTTGACGGACTCGCCAAGATCGAGGGCGAGCAGGTTGACGGCGGGGATGCCGCGCAGGCGCACATAGGCCTCGGCAACAGCCATCGACTCCGGCTCGCGCGCATTGGCCAGCACGAGCAACTCGTGCGGCCCGATGGCGGCGGCCGGACGGGCACAGGCCACGACGGCGACCATGGAGAAGCACGACAGGATCCGTGAATAACGGGAGTTCATGTCCGCCAGCTTACCGGTCGAGACTGCCGCGATCAATCACTTTCCCTCATTCCTCGCATGCGCATTGCCGCCTGAAGGCGGGACTACAAACGGTTCCAGTCATTTTCCGGACGCGGGTAGCATTTTCCGGAAATAGGGGATGGCTTTCCTGAGTCCCTCGGCCAGCGGCACGGCCGGCGACCAGCCGAGCAGTTCGCCCGCCAGCGTGATGTCCGGCTTGCGGCGCTGCGGGTCATCCATCGGCAGTTCGCGGTAGACGATCTTGCTTTTGCTTCCGGGCAGCAGCACCAGCACGGTTTCCGCCAGCTCGCGGATCGTGAACTCGTCGGGGTTGCCGACGTTCATGACCGGGATGTCGAACCCGTGTCGACGGCAGGCTGCCGCCAGCGGGGTGCGTTCCAGTTGCATGAGCTTCATGATCGCGTTGATCAGGTCGTCGACATACTGGAAGCTACGGGTCTGCTCGCCGCTGCCGTAGAGGGTGATGTCGTGATCCTGGAGCGCCTGCATAATGAAATTGCTGACCACCCGCCCGTCCTGCGGATGCATGTTCGGGCCGTAAGTGTTGAAGATGCGCACCAGGCGCACATCCACGTTGTATTCGCGGCAGTAGTCCACGCAGAGCGTCTCGGCGGCGCGCTTGCCCTCGTCGTAGCAACTGCGGATGCCGATCGTGTTGACGTTGCCCCAGTAGGATTCGGGCTGCGGATGCACCAGCGGGTCGCCGTAGATCTCCGAGGTGGAGGTGTGCAGCACGCGCGCTTTGGTCTTGAGCGCCAGTTCCAGCACGTTCATCATGCCGACAAACGAGGTCTTGATCGTCTCCACGGGGTTGCGCTGGTAGTGGATCGGCGAGGCCGGGCAGGCCAGGTTGTAGATCTCGTCGAACTGCCCCCAGAACGGCTGGGTGACATCGTGCAGAATGAAGGTGAAGCGCGGGTTCTCCATCAGGTCGTAGATATTCGACTTGTTGCCCGTGAACAGGTTGTCCATCACGGTCACTTCATCGCCCTGGTCGAGAAGCCGCCTTGCAAGATGCGAACCGATAAAGCCCGCGCCGCCGGTGATCAGATGTTTTTTCATGGCACCACTCTTTAGCAGATAAACCGCAGAAAAGCATCCGTTTTTTTACAAACGCTTCCTTGTCGCTCTCCCGGTCATGCGCTATTGTTTATTTTGTCCGCGATCCGACTTGTACCGACACGAACCAATCATAGGAGCACCGATGTCAACATTCACATCCGAACAGGAAGAACGGGAGACCCTGCAACGACGCCTGATCAACTGCCAGGCGTATGTTACCGCCTACGAAGACACCGAACTGATGGAGCGGCACGAGCTGCGGCCGGTGCGGCTGCAACTCGAATTGCTCAAGCCCGAGCTGGCGCAGCAGGACCAGAACGTGCATTCCACTGTGGTGGTCTTCGGCAGCGCGCGCACCCCCACGCCCGAGATGGCCGCGCAGGAACAGGCGGCCGCCTTGCAGCTTGAGCGCGAGAAACCCGGAAGCCCGGAAGCGGCCGCCGCCTTGGCCAGGGCGGCCAAGCGTGTCGAGCACGCCCGTTACTACGAGGTAGCCCGTGAGTTTTCCCGGCTGGTTTCCAGTACCTGCCAGATCAGCGGGGAGTGCGACTATGTTGTCGTGACAGGCGGCGGCCCCGGCATCATGGAGGCCGGCAACCGCGGTGCGCATGATGTCGGCGCGAAAAGCATCGGCCTGAATATCAAGCTGCCCTTCGAGCAGGCACCGAATCCCTATATCTCCCCAGAACTGTGTTTCGACTTTCGCTATTTCGGCATCCGCAAGATGCATTTCCTGATGCGAGCCAAGGCGCTGGTGGCCTTTCCCGGCGGCTACGGCACGCTTGACGAGCTATTCGAGACCCTGACCCTGATCCAGACGCGCAAGGTGCCGCGGGTACCGGTGATCCTAGTGGGGCGCGCCTTCTGGGAGCGCATCGTCATCTTGCCGGCCCTGGCGGATGAAGGTGTCATCTCTCCCGAGGATCTCGACCTGATCGAATACGCCGAGGAAGCCGGTGAGATATGGGACTGCATAAACCGCTTCTACTCGCAGGCATAACGTTCAATCAACCAACGAGCCTCAGCATGCATAACCAACGATGGAACCGTTTTCTTGGACTGGCGCAAAAGGGCTACTTCTTGATTGCCCGCTCTTTATTAACTGTACTACTTACGTCATGATTGTCAATTAATAGCAATCGGTAATTTCAGAATTCACAGAAAGGCGGCATTCGAATGGAGGGCGCATACGCTCAGTTGACGGCGGAGAATCGGCGCAAGGTGGATCAACTCCTGGCGGATACACGGGCCAACGGTGGCCTGGCACCGCTGGATCTCGCGGCGTTCTGGCGCGACCAGGAACTGGCGCGGGCCAATCCTTTCGGTGCCGATATCCCGCAGGTGCCGCTGGGGGCTATCTGCAACTGGGAATGCATTTTCGACGAGCTGGGTATCGAGCAGGACTGGTGGCGCTGGGACCATGACAAGGCCTGGGCACTGGACAACAGCCGCCAGTACAACGACATCGCCGAAAAAATCGTCGGCCGTCGCCTGTTGTCGGAAAATCCGCCCCAGCCGGCGGAGTTTGCCTGGCCACCGATCAAGGCCCTGCACGAGATTTTCGAGGCCGAGAATGTCTGGGAGGGTGACCAGAACGGGAGCTGGTGGCTGAAGCAGTCCGCCAGCACGGCGGAGGAGCTCGCCGCCCTGCTTGACCGCGTTGAGGCGCGTCTGGAGAGCCTGCGCGATTTCATGCTGCCGGATAACTGGGATGCCGAAAAGGCTCGTTTGACGGCACTCGGGCACAACGTGCCCCTGTACCGGGGACAGCGTGGTCCCTGCACCTTCGCCTGCTCGATCTTCGGTCCCGAGAACCTGCTGTTCTTAGCCTACGACGATCCTGACCTGTTCGCGCGGTTCAGCGACGTGCTGGGGCGGGCGATAGTCGGGAGGGCGCGGGTGCTCGACGAGGAGGCGGGGCTGGATGCGGACACCGTCAAGGGTGGCTGGGGCTGGTGGGACGACAACTGCTGTTTGTTCACCCCGGCCATGTACGAGACCTTTGCCATGCCGATCCACCGGGCGGTGTTTGCACGATATGCCCCGGAACCCGGCAATCGGCGTTACCAGCACAGCGATTCGGACATGGCGCATCTGCTGCCGCTGCTGGCCGAACTCGATCTCACCGGTACCAACTTCGGACCGACGCTGACCGTGGCGGAAATCCGCAAGCACTGTCCGCACGCCGTGATCGATGGCCAGCTTGCCCCCTTTACGTTCAGCCGCAACGAGGAGGCCAACATGGTCGCCGAGTTCCTGCGCGACTTCGACCAGGCACGCGCGGCGCGGGGCCTGAACTTCAGCACCGCCGGCTCGATCAACAACGGCAGCCGCCTCAGCGGCATGCGCCTGCTGATGGCCGCCATCCAGCGCCACGGGCGGTATTGATCCGCCTCATTTTTGATTTGAACTCCGGGGGCGTATT
The DNA here is from genome assembly GCA_964609395.1 of uncultured Victivallales bacterium. Classification (GTDB taxonomy): domain Bacteria; phylum Verrucomicrobiota; class Kiritimatiellia; order UBA8416; family UBA8416; genus UBA8416. The sequence continues at coordinate 2,523 of CAZSRU010000093.1, read as the reverse complement.
ATGACAGCCTCTATGGAGTCGCGTCTGTTGCACAACATCAAAAGGAATCTGGCATGAAAAGCGCAAAAGATAAAGACGTTCGTATCGGTATTGTGGGTATCGGGAACATGGGGTCTGGGCATGCGAAATTGTTCCTGGAGAACAAAGTCCCCGGTGCCACGCTGGCCGCTATTTGTGATATCAACCCAGCAAAGATGAAGTCCTTTGCGGATGTTCTGCCGTACACGGATTCCGACACGATGCTGCGCGAGGCGAAGCTCGATGCCGTGGTGATCGCGACGCCGCATTATGGTCACACGACCATCGGCATTGCCGCGCTCAAGTCCGGGCTGCACGTCCTGGTGGAAAAACCGATCTCCGTGCACAAGGCCGACGCCCAGCGGTTGATCGATACCAAGCGCACGAAAAAGCAGGTATTCGCCGCCATGTTCAACCAGCGGACCGACCCGCGCTACCGCTGGCTGAAGCAGCACATCGACAGCGGCGACTTCGGCCGTATCAACCGCATCAACTGGATCATCACCGACTGGTTCCGCAGCCAGGCCTACTACGATCATGGCGACTGGCGGGCGACGTGGGAAGGCGAAGGCGGCGGCGTGCTGCTCAACCAGTGCCCGCACCAGCTCGACCTCATGCAGTGGCTCTTCGGCATGCCGGTTGCCGTGCGCGCGTTCTGCCAGCGCGGCCGTTTCCACGATATCGAGGTGGACGACGATGTGACCGCCTACCTGGAATATGCGAACGGTGCCAACGGCGTGTTCATCACCACCACAGGCGAGGCTCCCGGCACCAACCGGCTTGAAGTCGCCGCCGAGAACGGGCGGATCGTGGTCGAAGGCAATACCATCAGCATCATCCGCAACATGGTGCCAACGTCGGAATTCTGCAAGACGACGGAACAGCCCTTTGCCAGTCCGGAAACGATCACGGAAACCGTGACGTTCAAGAACTATGGCGAACAGCATCTGGGCATCTTCAAGAACTTCGTCGCGACGATCAAGGGGGAAGCCGAACTTATCTCCCCGGCCGTCGAGGGGATCAACTCGGTCGAGCTGGCCAACGCCATGATCCTTTCCGGCCAGCAACAGAAGACGATTCAACTTCCGCTGAATGCCGCCGCCTACGAGAAGAACCTCAAATCGCTGATCAAGAATTCGAAGTTCAAGAAAACGAAACCGGCGAAAGCGGCGGTTGTGGCCGATATGAGCAGCTCGTTCTGATTGAGAGTTGGCCACAAAAAGGCACAAAATACACAAAAGTTTATGCTCGTTTTTTTCGGCAGGATGATTTTATGGCAGGATGATTCGATGCTCGTGAATTTTACCTTCAATCATCCTGCCAACAAATCATCCTGCCCATTCTTGATTAATTCTGAACCCCGGTGAAATAAGGAGTGTTTCCGATGTCAAAAGATGGAATGAACTACGCGCCCGACATGTCGGGCAACCAGGTTGTTGTCAAGCCGGGTGAATTCGTGTTCGCCGCCTCGCATTTCGATCATGGCCACATCTACGGCCAGATCGAGGGGCTGGCCAGCGCCGGTGGCGTACTCAAGGCGATCTACGAACCGGATGCCAAGCGGGTCGCGGGTGTGCTCAAGACACATCCGCAAGCCAAGGTGGTCAGCGACTTCCGCGAAATACTGGACGATCCGCAGATCCAGCTTGTGACCTCCGCCGCGATTCCGAACCTGCGTTGCGGGATCGGCCTGCAGGTGATGGATGCCGGCAAGGATTACCTGACGGACAAGTCGCCGTTCACGACGCTCGATCAACTGGCCGCCGCGCGGGCCAAGGTGGACGCGACCGGCAGGAAGTACATGGTGTGCTATTCCGAGCGGCTGGGCAACGAGGCGGGCTGGCATGCTGGCGAGCTTCTGCGCGAAGGGGTTATCGGGCGGGTCCTGCAGGTACTCAACCTGGCTCCGCACAACCTGGCCGCCGCCAGCCGTCCGGATTGGTTCTTCAGGAAGGAATGCTATGGCGGGATCCTGACCGACATCGGCTCGCACCAGTTCGAGCAGTTTCTGACCTATGCCGGGGCGACCGATGGTACAGTCAATTTCGCGCGGGTCGACAACATCGGGAATGCCGGTACGCCGGAGCTGGAAGACTTCGGCGAGGCCTCGCTCACGCTCGATAACGGTGCCTCGGCCTACTGCCGTCTTGACTGGTTCAATCCAAAGGGATCCAAGGTCTGGGGCGATGGACGCACGTTCATTCTCGGCACCAATGGCTACATCGAGATCCGCAAGTACATCGATCTGCTGCGCAGTCCGGTGGGCAACCGGATCCTGCTGGTCAACGACGTGGATTCGGTCGAGATCGAATGCCAGGGGAAGGTGGGCTTCCCGTACTTCGGCAAACTGATCCTCGACTGTCTCAACCGCACCGAGAACGCCATGACACAGGCGCACGCCTTCAAGGCCGCGGAACTGTCGATGCTGGCACAGCAAGCCGCGGATACACGCCGGAATTAAAAAACACGCCGCCCACCGGGCTCGAAAACCAGTGGATAACTTTT
>CAZSRU010000092.1:0-10479 GCA_964609395.1 uncultured Victivallales bacterium | reverse complement strand
GCTGGCGCTGGCGGCGGATATCGCGGCGGTACACGGGGGGTGCCTAGTGGTTGCGAATTCAGGCTGTCCTGGTGCACGCTTCGAGTGGACCTTGCCGCTGCCTGGCCAGGCGGATTCCGTTTTCCGCAATGTGGAATAATTGTTTGTCTTTTGTTTTGGATAATAGTTCAGGTGTAGTCATAATTAAGCATCTTGCACCCGTGCGACCGATCGTTTCCGGTGTGCGGTCGACGGTGTTGACAGAATGTGAGCAGGGGAGATAGATGTCGGCATTTCAGGACATGTCCAGGACGATGCGGATCGACCTGATTCCCGATGTGCCTGCCGAGCCGGTCAAGGATAAGCGGCGTGTTGTCGTGAAATCGGAGACCCAGGCTAGGACAGGCATTTCGGAGGATCTTGCCGCGTCGATCGGCTTGACGCGTTACCAGGAGTTGCTGGATAGCATTTACGACGCGGCGGTCATTACCGACTTGAAGGGGACGATCACGGAAGTGAATGCCCGTGTCGTCCAGTTCCTGCAATGGTCGAAGACGGAGCTGGCCGGGGTTTCGATCGGGGATGTCATCGACGGTGCCGATGAGGCCTTGGTCGGTACGCTTGCCAGGAATCTCGAGCACCAGCGTTTCACGTTGATCCAGGCGCATTGCGTCCGCAAGGATGGCACGTTCTTCCCGAGCGAGATCGCCGTGAACCGGCTGCGCAGCGGTGCCGGCAGCCTGTGTTTCTTCATTCGTGACATTACTGTGCGCCGGCAGGCCGAGGAAATGCTGCGCACCGAGCATTGCGCCATCCAGAATGCAGCCAACGGTATCGCGATCGCCAATCTGGAAGGGTTGCTCGAGTACGTGAATCCCGCCTTTGCCGCGATGCTGGACAGTGGTTCCCCGGAAGAACTGACCGGTGCCAGTATCCTCGAGATCTTCGACGGGAACGATATGGTCGAGGACATATTCAGGGTGGTGCTGGAGGAGGACCAGCGCTGGACTGGCGAGATCTCGGCGGAGATGCCATCGGGCAAGATGATCGAACTGGATATCCTGGCGACCTCCAACCGCAACTCGGATGGCGAGAAGGTCGGGCTGGTGTTCTCGTTCTCGGACCTGTCGGATCGCAAGCGCGCGGAGGCGGCGGTACGCGAGGCGGAGCGCCAGCGGGTGATGCTCGAGACGCTGGGAGCGGCGTGCCACCATCTCGGCCAGCCGGCGACGGTGCTGATGGCCAACCTGGGCCTGATGCGCCACAAGATCGGCAGCGAGGATCCGCTGTTGAGCGAGCTGATCGACAGCAGCATGGTGGCCATCCGCCGGCTGGGCGACACGCTCCACAAGCTCAACTGCGTGAACGAGTACCGCACGACTTCCTACATGGGCGACGAGAATGACGACTCGCCGCGCAGCCGCATCCTCGATATCTAGACCCCATCATCTCGCGGGGGGCGTGGTCTTCGAGGGCGACGTGTCAGAGTATCTGCAAGACGGTTTCCCAGCGCGCGGCCTTTGCGGACGCAAGGGCTTTCTTGCTGCAGCTCTCGTAGGTCTGCCGGTCCTCCACGAGCGTGCGCATGGCCGCCGCGAAGGAGGCGGCGTTGCGGGCGTCGGTGACGAGTCCGCTGCCGTGTGCCTGGACGATTTCCTGCGGCCCGCCCTTGTCGGAGACCACGGCGGGAATGCCTGAGGCATGCGCTTCGAGCACGACATTGCCGAAGGTGTCACTCATGCTGGGGAATGCCAGTGCATCGGCGCTGGCGTAAGCGGCGGACAGCTCGCGGCCGTGCAGGTAGCCGGTGAAGGCGACCTTGCCATCGGATGCGTATTTTTCCAGCAGCCGTTCCCGTTCCGGCCCGTCGCCGACCACCGCCAGGGCGATGTCGAGGCCATCCGCCACGAGCAGGCGGTGGGCTTCAAGCAGGACTTCGATGTTCTTCTCAGTGGAGACACGCCCGACATAGACAAAGGTGAATGCGGCCTTCGTGATGCCGTTCGCCTGCCAGAACCCGTCCTGCCGGAAGGATGGATTGAAGTCATTGAGATCGACGCCGCGGGGGAGCACGGCCAATTGCTCACGGTCGAACCCCATGTCGGCCAGGATGTCGGCATAGGCGCGGGTGGGGGCATAGATGGTTTCCATGTTGCGGTAGAACCAGCGCATGAACTGCTTGGCCAGTTCGCCCATGGATGCATCGTCCGTCCAGTTCTCGACGTAGTGGGGGAAGTCGGTGTGGTAGATACCGCGCACGGGTAGGTTCAGCAACCGCCCCGCCAGTAGCCCGGTCAGCCCCATGGGGCCAGGCGTCGAGATGATCAGGGAATCGTAGTCGCGCTCCTCGATGTGACGGATCACATCCAGTATGGGCGGTAGCGAAAGACGGACTTCCGGATACTCCGGCAGGGTGAAGGTGCCTTGGGGGGTGAAATTGACGGCGGGGAAATCGCAGGTGCCGGCATTTTCGATCGAGGTCAGTACAGTGATCGGGCGCCCTTCCGCGTGGGAAAGGCCGGCGAGCTTGTGGATGGTCTTGGCCACGCCGTTGACTTCATAGAACGTGTCGGTGATCCAGGCCTTGCCCCCGCGCCCGCTGAGCGCGGGCTTGCCTGCCGGATAAGCCTCGCAGAGCTGTCGCAGGAAAGCGTTGTCCTTGTGCTGGGTCGAGAAGGCCGCGAAATAGGGTAGGACCCCGAGCAGCACCGGACCCATCGAGGCGAGCGACTGTACCGATCCCATCAGATCGCCGCTCTTCATCTTCTGGACGCAGCGGTTCATGAACAGGAAAGTAAGCTGGTGCGCCAGGCGGGCCACCATCTCGAAGCGGGTATCCTGTGTCAGGGTTGCAGGCTGTTCGCCGCCTTCCTGCCGGGCGATGGCCATGAAGTCATCGATCAGCAGCCGTTCGGTCTCCGAGAACTGCTTGAGACGGTGCCGCCTGACCATCGGCTCGAAGAGCCGCCGCACGGCGCTTTTCGACGATTCCTCGGTTTCCGGCTGCCCGGGCTTGCCGGAGAGATTCTGCAGCAGCATAGACAGCAGGTTGGTGCCGCCAGCACGTCCGGCAAGGCGCTCCCGCAAATACGCCTGGGCAATGTGCACCAGGCTGTTGGCCAGTTGCAGGCTTGAGCCGCCGTTGCCGCCGGGTGTATGCCGTCCGGCCCGCAGGTGCTCGAGATAATCGAACACGGTGGCGGCGTGCGGCGTCTCGGTGAATGCCTGTGCCGCATAGAGCCCGCCGTGGTCGTCGCTCCCGCCGGTAAAATGCTTCTGCCAGGGGGTGTTGCCAGCCGGTTCAATGCCGTGCTTGTCCGCCAGTCGTTCGATGGTTTCGCGATCAAGGTTGCTGGTAATCGCATTGGCAATGGCGCAGGCGCGCGGGAAGCGGGCGCCGTTGATCCCCTCGAAACAGTTGAACAGTACCAGCAGTTTCTCGACGAGGTCGACCGACAGGCGGTCGTTTACCCGGAACAGCGGATGGGCGATGCTGTGGATGATCCGGTTTTCAAGCATATAGGCGCGCAAGTCGTAGATGTTCTCGCGGATCGACTGCATGTCGTCGAACTGGCCGGCGGTGATTCCGCTGACCAGGCAATGGATCTTGCAGCGGTTCTCGGGAAAGTAGGTGGTCAGTTCCGAGGAGATGAAGACGCCCGGCATGTCGGCGATCTCAAGCGCCCCGCGGATGCAGTTGTGATCCGAGATCGTGACATAATCCATTCCCTGGTCACGGCAGCGGCGGTAGATGTCGGCCGGCTCCATGAAGCTTTCCGGAGCCCCGATGCGGCGCAGGAACCATTCGGAAGGCCGGTCGGAATACTTGCTGTGGATGTGCAGGTCGCAGCGGGCTCCGCGCTGCGTTGCTTTGGCGGATGCCTTGCAGCCGCCCTTGCATGTGTGCTGGTTGCCAACGTCTGTTTCTTTCATGGGAGCATAGTCAACTCGCTCCAGGTTAGGCGCGCGCAAGGATCCGGTTAGGATGTTGTTGGGAATTGCGTTTCTTGCCTGTTGCTAATGCAACCCTAACAACGGAAGTCAGAATCCATGTCGTGTTTGATTACGTACCGGTGCCTGGATCTGCACGGTGCACAATGTGGATGCCCATCACGATGTCTTCAATACCGCAAACTATAAGAACCCTGCTGGCCGATTCCGCGCTGTTCAGCGCGGGGGATGTGACGGTTGGTGTCGAGAATGAATGGCAGGTGTGTGTCTGCGGCGAGGCCGCCGATATCGACCTGGTGCAGACCATCCGGCAATCCAGCCACTACCGCAACCTGGTTGAGCGCGCCCGTTCCGGTGACATTCCCAGGCGACGGCTGCTCGATCTCAATGCCTGGCTTGAACAGAATGTGGAAAAGGTATGGGAAAACAGTTGGGTGCGATTCCCCGAGGCGGTGATGAATCCATCGGCCCGTGCCTGCCTGCAGCGCGACCTGCTTGCTGACAAGCAGGCCCCGCAGGGGGCGCTGCGTTCGGATGCCGCGCGGTTCATGATCGAACTGGACGGTGAACGCCTGCTGCGCGTACCGGTCAGCTACCTGCTCAAGCTGGCCTTGCTCCAGGCGGCGCATAACGGTTCCGCCCCGGTGCGGGATTACGCGACGCGGATCCAGTCCTGTTTCCTCAACGACAACACATCCCCCGAGATCTGCTCCTTCTATCCGGTCCCGCTGGAAGCCGACGGGCAGCCCGGCGTCGGCGTGGCCCGGGAGACCGCGCGGCGGTTCCTGCTGACGCAGTTGCTGGCGGCCTATGCCAATACGTCCATGGGACTGGCGGCGCGCGGCCAGCGGGTGCTGGTGTATGCCTCCCCGCATCCGCCGATCCGCCAGAAGCGCCTCAATGAACTGGTTTCCGATGCGTTCTACCGCGACTTGTTCATGAGTCCCTGCCTTTCCGGCTGGAACGATGGCGAGGGCAAGCATCGCTACATGCATCTTTGCCACGAGGTGCTTTCGCGCAGCCAGCTCAACGCGGTGCTCAAGATGCGCGAGGCGGGTATTATCCAGAATAACCTGGTCGTGTTGCCTTCCCTGTCGAATACCGGACTGGCCAACAACGGCATCCACATCAGCATCGGTAGCCGGCTGCTCTCGAAATGGATGGCGGATCCGGCTTGCGCGTTCAAGGCGGCGGACGAGAAGCAGGTCGGGGACCTGGCCACGAAGATCGTGGAATACTTCCTGCCACTGTTCGTCGGCACGTTCAGTGCCTCCCCGTTCAAGCTGGATTTTGCCGACTTCCATCCGGAGAAAATCCTGGGGTTCCTGCCGCATGAGTTGGACGGGACGCGCCTGCGCATGCTCTGGCGGCGCTGGAAGAAGAAAGGACGCTTCAAGGTGCTGGGGCGGGCGCTGACCCCGTTCGGTCCGCCGTGGCTGGACCGCGGTATCAGCAGGTTGTTCCGGTTCAAGGGCGATTTCGTGCCGGATTTCCGGTTGCTGGACTATCCGGTGGCGCTGATGAGCACCAGTCAATGTCCGGGGCTGGATGGCAAGCTCGGCAACGATCGCCGGCTGCTGGAGGACCTGGTGGATCAGGGCGTGTACGATCACCGGATGCCGGTCTACCGGCTATGGCGGCTGCGCGATTTCGCTACGATGGGCTTCAGCGGTTTCGAGGCCCGCTACTACAGCCAGTTCGCCGATACACTCGGCGATATGCCCTCCGCCGTGTGCGTGCAGGTGCTGCTGACGGCGCTGGCGTATCGCTATATCGCGCGCGGTGACGTGTCGCATACCGATATCCCCGACACGCCGCAGGCCGAGAGCGAGCGCCGCCAGGTCTTCTTTGGGGCCGCCGCCGGAATACCCACTTTCTATGTCCGTCACGATTCCGAGGACCGTTTCATGAAGCGCCTGCTGGAACGGGCTGAACGCACCCGGCCCAGTCGCCGCTATCCGGGCTCGATCCGCGTCAGGCTCGACGAGTACCGCCGTGCATTGTTGCGGATTCTGCGCGAGGACGGCGTGGATCTCGTTCGCGACCTCAATGCCGGACCAGTGCTCGATGAACTGGAGTCGCGTCTGGTAAAGCACCATCCGTCCGCGGCCGTCAACCGCCTGTCCTCTGCAATCCTGTCGCGACTCAATCGCCGTGCGGCCCACGCCTGTAGCGGCGATACGTTCAACGGGGAGGCCGAACGGTATTACCGCGAGGATCTGCGGCGGCAGGAGATGGAACGCGCCTTTTGCGTGCTTCAGCAGGATTGCGCGGATCTGGCAGGACGCGACGAGGGGGACGCGACGCGGCGTGCCTGCGCGGCGGTTTTTGACGGCGAATCCCTGCCGGAAGCGCTGGCGAAACTCAAGCCGCAGATTATGGCGGAGACACTCGATGGACAGACGCTTGAGAAGCTCATTCATCTGCTTCTGTTGATTGTTCGGGAGAATGATGAAGGAACACGGGATTGTATTAATATTGGATAATGCGGGAGTCAGGAGTAGCCCAGTCGCGCCGCGACTGAGGCAGCGGGGATGCGCGTGCGGCTACGCAAATCACATTGCTTTCGCCAACCAGCCGTTCGCTTACAACGCGGAAGCCGCACTCGCGGCGCGAGTGGGCTACAGGGAGATCGGAAAACGACTACGGCGACGACAAAGGAGTCCATGACACCACACCAGTATATCGAGCGGCGCAGCGGGCGGGTGGTCGACGAGCGGTTCTTCGGGGACCACTGGGTCGCGCAGCTTTACGGTCCGGTCCGCGAGCACGCACCGGCCCTTTTCCGGCTTTGTACGCAGGCCCGAGCATCCGCCGTGCTCGGCTGGCTGCAGTTCGATCTGCCGGGGTCCGTGACCGGGGCGCGTGCGGTTGTCAAGATCGCGGAGGCCATGGGGATCTCCCTGACGGAGTGCATCGATCCGCCCGAGGCTTTTACGTCGATGCGCAAGCTGTTCGAGCGGCGGATCCGCTATCGCGAGTGCCGTCCGATGTCCGCCGCGCCCGGCGAGGTCGTGTCGCCGGCGGATGCCCGCGTGATTGCCGGGAGTCTCGACGAGACCGACCTGTTCTTCATCAAGGAAAAATTCTTCACCCTGCCCGAGCTTTTCGGTGCGCAGGCCGCCCGCTGGTGCCCCGCGTTCGCGAGAGGGCTGTTTGCGATCTTCCGGCTGACGCCCGACAAATATCACTTCAACCATGTTCCCGTGAGCGGGACCGTGCTGGATATCTTCGAGGTCGACGGCTGCTACCACTCCTGCAATCCGGGTGCGGTCATGCAGGTGGCGGCTCCGTTTGCCAAGAACAAGCGGGTGGTCACGATTCTCGATACCGATGTGCCGGGCGGCTCGCAGGTCGGCAAGGTGGCCATGATCGAAGTGGTGGCGCTGATGATCGGCCGGATCGAGCAATGCTACAGCGCGCAGGATTACGACGCCCCGCAGCCGGTCGAGCCGGGCATGTTCCTTGTGCGCGGCCAGCCCAAGAGCATGTACCGTCCGGGAAGCTCGACCGATCTTCTGCTTTTCCAGGCCGGGCGCATCCGCTTCTCGGCGGACTTGCTGGCGAACCGTCGCCGGACGGATGTGCGCAGTCGTTACGCGCTCGGACTGGGCGAGACGGCGGTTGAAACGGATCTGGATGTAAGGGAGACAATCGCATGCAAGGTATAGAAGTCGGGTTCATCGGGATGCTGGTGATTGTGAATGCGGGGCTGTCGGCCTGGTGCTTCCGGCATCTGCCGGAAGAGCGCTGGCAGATGCTGGCGGCCGTGCCGCTGCGCAAGGATAAGGATGGAAAGTGGCAGGGACTCAACCTGACCTATTACGGGCTGTTCAATGCCATCGCCTATACCGTCGCCACCGCCCTGGCGTTTGTCCTTGCGGCGTCTGCCGGGGTGTCGCCCGCAGTGGCGAGCGCCATGCTGGCGGTGTTGATCGCGGTCTGTACGCCAGCGGCGCGGGGCGTCGCCTTCATGGTGGAGCGCAAACGCCATACCCTGACCGTCGGCGGGGCGTCGTTTGTCGGCATCCTGCTATCGCCCGTCCTGGTATGGACGGCTGGCTGGCTTTCGCCGCGACTGGGAGACACTGCCATACCGGTGTGGCCCGTGCTGGCCGCCTTCTCGATCGCCTACGCCTTTGGTGAGGGCATCGGGCGGCTGGCATGCATCAGCTTCGGCTGCTGCTACGGGCGGCCGATTGATTCCCTGCCTGCGCCCCTGCGTGACTGGCTGCACCCGCTCGCGTTCCGGTTCGCGGGCCACACGCGCAAGATCGCCTACGCGTCCGCGCTGGAGCACCAGCCGGTCGTGCCGGTGCAGGCCTTCACGAATGTGCTTTACCTTGTCGCCGGCACGATCGGGATCTGCCTGTATCTGCGCGGGGCCTACTTCAGCGCGTTCATGCTCACGCTGGTCGTCACGCAGGCGTGGCGCGTATTTTCCGAGTTCTTCCGCGCGGACTACCGGGGCGGGGGACGGTTCTCGGTCTATCAGTGCATGAGTGTCGTCGGTCTCGCGTATGCGGCCTGTCTGCCGCTGGTATTCCCGACCGGACAACAACTGCCGCCTGACTTGGCGGCGGGCCTGGCCGCGCTCTGGACGCCGGCGATGCTGCTGGCGTTGCAGGGGCTTTTCATCTTCGCGTTCCTCTTCACCGGGCGCAGTGAAGTGACGGACTCGCGGATCGCGTTCCGCGTGGTCCGGGATCGGGTCTGACCATGCAAAATCCGGAGTGGCTGATTATCGACGGGATCGCCCCGTTCTTCAGGGATTACCGCAAGAAGCGGATCAACTGGTCGAAGATCCCGTTCGCCCATGTCGAGAAGGCGGGCATGCTGGACGCCGCCAGTCCCGCCGCGCGGCAGTTGCACGAGGATTTCGCGGCGTTCACGCGGCGGGCGGCGGCGGATGGCTACAACGCCGTGACGCTCGATGACCTGGCGCATCTGGTCGACTGGGACGGGTATCCGGAGGACACGCGTGCCACCCTTGCCGCCTATGGCCAGCTTTATCGCGATCTGTTCGCCATCGCCGATACTGCCGGCCTGCGTGTGCTGATCACCAGCGATGTCTTCAGCCTTCACCCGGCATTGTCCGCCGCCACCGGCGAGAAGCTGGCGGCAGTCACCCGCTGGCTGGCGGCGCGGCTGGACGCCCTGTTCGAGGCAGTGCCCGCGATCTCAGGCGTCGTCTTCCGCATCGGCGAGAGCGACGCGATCGGCACCAAGGGCGATTTCCTGAGCCGCCTCTTGATCCGCACCCCCGCCCAGGCAAACCGGTTCCTGCGCGAGCTGCTGCCCGTGTTCGAGAAGCACGCCCGCACCCTGTTCTTCCGCACCTGGACCGTCGGGGCTTATGCCATCGGGGACCTGATCTGGCACCGGCGCACCTTCGCCCGCGTTTTCGACGGGATACAAAGCGACCGTCTCATCATCTCGATGAAATACGGCGAGAGCGATTTCTTCCGCTACCTGCCGCTCAACGGGCATTTCTTCCGTGCGGGTTTGCGCACCCTCGTCGAATTCCAGGCGCGCCGTGAATACGAGGGGTTCGGCGAGTATCCCGCGTTCGTCGGCTGGGAGTATGAGCGCGTGCTCCAGCAGCTCGGCGACCTGCCGGGGCTGGCCGGGGCCTCGGTCTGGTGCCAGACCGGCGGCTGGGGCAAGTTCAGGCGGCTGACCTGGGTGGAGGAGTCCTCGATCTGGGTGGAACTCAACAACCGCGTCACGGCCGGGCTTTGCCGGGGGGAACGCTGCGAGACCGCCATCCGTCGGTTCTGCGAGACGCGTCTGCCGGATGTCGAGCCCGAAAGCATGATCGCGTTCCTGACGCTGGCGGACGACGTCATCCGCGAATTGCTCTATGTCCGGGAGTTTGCCGCGCGCAAGCTCTTCTTCCGGCGCCTGCGCGTGCCGCCGCTGATCTTCCCTTTCTGGGATCGGCTGATGATGTCGCCAGCCGTGCGGCGCGTCTTCCGCAACATGGTCGAGAACCACGTGCTCTGCCTCAACGAGGCCCAGACGGCCCTGCGCAAGCTCGACACCATGCGCCGCCTGGCCCGTGCCGCCTGCATTCCCGACCAGGGGCTGGACTTCCAGTACGACACCTTCGCGATCCTGGCGTTGCTGCGGACCTACATCTTTGCCGACCCCTCGGACGAGCCCGCCCTGATCGAGGACCTGCAAACCCAGCGCGAGGCCTACCGCCTGAAGTGGAAGCCGCGCTACGCGGTCAAGTTCACTTTTGCCCCGCCGCGGTGGCACTTGGTGCGCTTCGCGTGGCTCCGCCGCCTGCTGCTGCGCGAGCAGCGCGGCTACCGCCTGCTCGACAGCATCATCACCCTGCGGCTGCTCTCGCTGGTGTACCCGCTGCTCGGGCGCTGGCGCCAGCGCCTCGTACCCAAATTCGCCCGCAAGCAGGCCATGGGAATCGATGCCCTGTTCAAATAGACTGAGGCTCTTGCAAGACCCCTCGCTGTGCCCGCTTGATGCCGGGCACAGCGAGGGGTTCTGCAAGTCCCTCAGACTGAATGTCTTTTAAAAAAAAGG
>CAZSRU010000091.1:0-10790 GCA_964609395.1 uncultured Victivallales bacterium | reverse complement strand
AAATTTGGTTCCTGCCCCCTTTTCTGTTCGACATTTGCAACGGAATCCCCGATAGTCTGAAACGCGTTTTTTGTAACCAGTCAGGAGCAGCATTCTTGAATAAAGTCGAATTCACAGGGATAGACGGCGGCGTGACCGCCGCCAGCGGTTTCCGTGCCTCCGGCGTGTGCGCCGGGCTCAAGGCGTCGGCGCCCGATCTGGCTTTGCTGGTCTCGGGCGTGCCCGCGGCCGCGGCGGGCGTGTTCACGACCAACGCGATGCAGGCGGCACCGGTGCGTCTTTGCCGCGATGTGGTCGCCGGCGGCATGGCGCAGGCGGTCGTGATCAACAGCGGCTGTGCCAATGCCTGCACCGGGGCCGACGGCATGGCGCGCGCGCGCGCCGTGGCGGCGGCGACAGCGGAAGCCCTGGGCATCGACACCCGGCATGTGCTGGTCTGCTCGACCGGTACCATCGGCAAGCGTCTACCGGTTGAGAAGATCCAGCAGGGCATGGGACCAGCCGTGGCGGCGCTTTCCGCCACGGGTGGTGGCGAGGCCGCCCGTGCGATCATGACGACCGACACGGTCGATAAGCAGTACGCCGTGAGCTTGGAGATCGACGGGCGGCGCGTCACCGTGGGCGGGATGTGCAAGGGCTCGGGGATGATCGCGCCGAACATGGCCACCATGCTGGCGTTCCTCACGACCGACGCGGTTGTCGCCCCTGCCGCCCTGCAGCGCTGCCTGGCGGCGGTGGCCGACCGCACCTTCAACCGCATCAGCGTGGACGGCGACACGAGTACCAACGACACGCTCCTGATGCTGGCCAATGGGGCCGCCATGACGGGCGCGGCCGCGCTGGACGAATCGCATCCGGGCTGGGCCGCGTTCAGCGAGGCGGTCGAGGCGGTGGCGCGCGAGCTATCGCACAAGATCGTGCGCGATGGCGAAGGGGCCACCAAGTTTGTGACCGTGACCGTGGCCGGAGCGGTGACGCTGGCCGACGCGACTCTTGCCGCCAAGGCGATTGCCAATTCGATGCTCTGCAAGACCGCCTGGTTCGGCGGCGACCCGAACTGGGGCCGGGTGATCTGCGCCGTCGGCTATAGCGGCGCGCAGGTGGATCCCGACCGGGTTGATATCACCTTCGACGAGCTGGCGGTGGTGCGCGGCGGCCAGATGGCGGCGGGAGTGGCGTTCAAGGATCTGGAGGAGGTCTTCGCCCGCAAGACCTTCGAGATCAACGTGAACCTGAATATCGGCGAGGCGGCGGACACGGTCTATACCTGTGACTGCAGCTATGAATACGTGCGGATCAATGCGGAGTATATGACCTGATGTAGCCAGTGCCCGCGGGCACGTTTTCTCGAGGTGCAAAAGAATGGAAGATATTAGCCGGAAAGCAGCGGTACTGATCGAGGCCTTGCCCTATATCCAGCGGTTTCGCAATGCGATCGTGGTGGTCAAGTTCGGTGGCAGCGCGATGGAGGATCCCGCCCATGTCGAGAGCGTGCTCGACGATATCGCCTTCATGGAATGCGTGGGCATGAAGGTCGTGGTCGTGCATGGCGGCGGCAAGGAGATCTCGCGCGGGATGAAGGACGCGGGAATCGAGTCGACCTTCGTGCGCGGTTTGCGCGTGACCTGCGCGCGCTCGATCGAGGTGGTCGAGCGCGTCCTCAAGATGGATGTCAACCCGCGCATCGTCAAGCTGCTCACCCAGAAGGGGGCGCCGGCGCGCGGTCTCAACGGGGAGGATATCTTCCGGGTGCAGCGGATGACGGAAACCGATCCGGAGACCGGGGCGACGCTGGACTGGGGGTTCGTGGGCGAGCCGGGGGAAGTGCTGACGGCACCGATACACGCGATGCTGGCCGAGGGTTTGATCCCCGTTCTCACGCCGCTGGGCATGGGACCGGGGAACCAGGTGCACAATATCAATGCGGACGTGGCGGCGGCGGCGGTTGCCAAGGCGCTGAAGGCACGCAAGCTGGCGTTCCTGTCCGACGTGCCGGGGCTGCTGCGCGACCCGCAGGATCCGGAATCGCTGATCACGACGCTGCGGCTGGACGAGGTGGAGTGGCTGGTGAAGCAGGGGGTGATCTCGGGCGGCATGCTGCCGAAGATCCGGAGCTGCATCGAGGCCCTTGAGGCGGGGGTTCGAAAAGTGCATATGATTGACGGGCGCATGTTCCATTCGCTGCTGATGGAGATGTTCACCGACAAGGGTGTGGGGACGGAAATTGTCGCGGGCGGTATCGACGAGGTCTGAGCGGGCGCGACAAGGGTGTTAACAAGTAAAACCGACCTGCGCGAATGGGTGCGCAGGGAAATCGAGAGGATCCGGGATCATGAGCAAGACACAGGAAATCAAGGCATTGTACAAGCAATATGTGATGAATACCTATGCGCCGGAGATCGCGCTGGTCAAGGGGCGGGGAACGAAGGTGTGGGATGCCGACGGCAAGGTCTATCTTGACTTCGCGGCGGGGATCTCGGTGCTGAATGTCGGCTATTCCCATCCGAAGGTTGTCGCGGCGGTGCAGGCCCAGGTCGCCGAACTGGTGCATGTCTCGAACCTTTACTTCAACGAGAACCAGGCGCTGCTGGCCAAGCGGCTTTCCGAGCTCTCGCTCCGCGGCAAGTGCTTCTTCTGCAATTCGGGGGCGGAAGCCAACGAGGGCCTGATCAAGCTGGCGCGCCTGTGGGGGCACGAGCAGGGCAAGTACGAAGTGATCTGCATGAAGAACTCGTTCCATGGCCGCACCTTGGCGACAGCGTCGGCCACCGGGCAGGATAAGGTGAAAAAGGGGTTTGAGCCCATGCCGGAAGGGTTCGTGCACGCCGTGTACAACGACCTCGATTCGGTCAAGGCGCTGGTGACGGAAAAGACCGTGGCCGTGATGCTCGAGACCGTGCAGGGCGAAGGCGGCATCATTCCGGCGGACCCCGCCTTCATGGAGGGCGTGCGCGCGCTTTGCGATGAGAAAGGGCTGCTGATGCTCTGTGACGAGATCCAGAGCGGCATGGGACGCACGGGCAAATGGTTCGGCTTCCAGAACTACAGCGTCGAGCCGGACGCCTTCTCGCTGGCCAAGGGGCTTGGCAGCGGCTACCCGATCGGCGCGGTGGTGGCGGGCCCGAAGCTTTCCGACGTGTTCCACCCCGGGCATCACGCCAGCACCTTCGGCGGTTCGCCGCTGGCCTGCGCTGCAGCCCTGGCCACGATCGACGTGATCGAGGAGGAAGGTCTGGTTGAACGCGCCGCCGAGAAGGGCGAGCTGCTCAAGGAGGGCCTGGAGGACTTCGCCGAGCGCTACGCGCATGTGACCGGGGTGCGCGGCATGGGCCTGATGCTGGGTCTGGTGCTGGACCAGGAAGCCAAGCCGCTGACCAAGGCATTCTCGGAAATCGGGTTGCTGGCCATCCCCACCGCCGGCAATGTGGTGCGTTTCCTGCCGCCGCTGACCGTCAAGGACGACGAGCTCGAGGAGGCACTGGATATCATGGAGGATTGTCTGGAAAGCATGCATGCGGAGGCGGGCCATGACGCTGAATGACCTGAAGGGCGAGAAGGCCGGCATCTGCGTGTCCGGCGGGCTTGACAGCAAGACCGTCACCAGGATGCTGGTTGATGCCGGTGTCGACGTGGTCTGCTTCACGGCGGACCTGGCGCAGCCGGATGAGACCGATATCAGCGCGGTGGTCGAGAAGATGGCGCCTTGCGGGGCCGAGACCGTGGTGGTCGATCTGCGCCGGGAAATGGCGGAGGCCTGTTTCGAGGTGCTGGCCTGCCAGGCGATGTACGACGGCGGCTACTGGAACTCGACCGGGATAGCCCGGGCGGTGACGGTGAAGGGGCTGGTCAAGGCCATGCAGGCCAGGGGCTGCACGGTCCTGGTACACGGGGCGACGGGTCGCGGTAATGACCAGATGCGCTTCGAGCGTTACACGAACGTGCTGGCACCGGAGATGAAGGTCTATGCGCCCTGGCGTGATGCCGGGTTGCTGAAGCAGTTCCCCGGTCGGCTGGAAATGGTCGAATACCTGCGCCAGGCGGGGATCGAGGCCTTCCCGGGCGGGAAGAAGCGCTATTCCACCGATGCCAACCTGGCGGGGCTCTCGCACGAGGCCGAGGATCTGGAAAGCCTCGAGACACCGGCGACGATCGTGACGCCGACGATGGGGGTCTGGCCGGACAAGGCGCCGGACGAGCCGGAGCGGTTCTGTGTCCGCTTCGAGAAGGGGCGCGCGGTCGAGATCAACGGCACGGCGATGGACCCGCTGGCGGTCATGCAGGCGGCAAACCGCATCGGTGGTCGCAATGGTGTCGGTTTCAAGAATGCGCTGGAGAACCGCATCATCGGCACCAAGAGCCGCGGCGTGTACGAGGCTCCCGGCATGGAATTGCTCTCGCGCTGCCTGGAGTGTGTCTATCAGGCGACGATGGATCGCCGGGCGCTGGGCCTGTTCAAGACGCTATCGGCGCTGGTGGCCGGCCAGATCTACGACGGGCGCTACTTCGATCCGGTGACCACGGCGTCACGGGCGGCGGTGGATGTCTTCGCGGCGTTTGCCAGCGGGGTGGTCGCGGTGAATCTCTACAAGGGTAACGTGCTGTTCCAGAGCCTGACCCAGTGTCCGGCGTCGCTTTACAACGAGGCGGATTCCTCGATGGAGGCCAGCGACGGGCTCAATCCGGTCAGCTCGCAGGGATTCGCCGAGATCCAGTCGGTGGAGGCGCGCGCACTGGCGTACGCCGGGCAGATCCGCTCGCGATGAGTTGCCTCTTGACGTAAACGGTTTCAGGCAGCTATGATCCGTAAACAGGTTTGAACAGCGTTAGGGGGATCGCAGGCAAAACAGTGTTCGGCTGATCAGTTATTACAATGAGCAAGAAGTACGCCATACTTGGGGACATCCACTCCAACTGGGAAGCGTTGACCGCCGTGCTGGCGGACGCCGAATCCCACGGCGTGGACACCTATGTATGCGTGGGCGATATAGTGGGGTATAACGCCAATCCGGCTGAATGCCTGGAGAAGATCCGGTCGCTGTGCGTGGCGGTGGTGCGGGGCAACCATGACCATTACGTGTCGCACGACGAATGCCTGGAGGATTTCCACCCGCTGGCGGCGAATGTGATCGACTGGACGCGGCGGCAGCTTTCGCGCGAGCAGATCCAGTACCTGAAGAACCTGCGCCTCTCGCGCATGGTCGATGGGTTCACGATTGTCCACAGCACGCTGGACATGCCCGAGAAGTGGGGCTATGTGATCGATGCGCTGGATGCGGACGCCAACTTCAACTACCAGACCTCCTCGGTCTGCTTCCACGGGCATACCCACGTGCCGGTGGTGTTCGAGCGGCAGGGTCGGGTGGTGCGCAGCAGCTTCACCACCTTCAATACGACCCTGGGGCGCAAGTGCTTCATCAACACCGGCAGTGTCGGCCAGCCGCGCGATGGCGACCCGCGGGCATCCTACGTGATCTACGAGCCGTCCGCGCGCCGGGTGGATTTGCGGCGGGTCGAGTACGACATCGCGACCACGCAGCGCAAGATCATCGAGGCGGGATTGCCGGAACGGCTCGCCCGCCGTCTGGAACAGGGCAAGTAGAAAAGCCAGTCCTTGCATGACGCAGCCGCCTGAAGGCGGGACTACAAACCCCTCGTGAAACACGCGTTCGTAGTCCCGGATTGCCATTCCCTTCGGTCATTGCTTTCCTATGGAAAGCCTCGCTTCGCGTCAGCCGGAATCTTCAGGCGGCAAACGCCTCGGCATGCAGACCAGGCGCAATTCTGGTGCGGCGGGAGAACATCTGGCGCTTCAGGCTGGTCAGTCCCTGGGCGCAGATCTGTCGGCAGCGCTCGCTGGAAATGCCGAACATGTTCGATAAATCCTTCAACGTGGGAGCGCTCTCGTTGAAGTAAAGCATCGTGATGATCTGCCGGGTACGGGGTGCCAGACTGTCCATCTCGCTGAACAGGAAGGAGCGCAGGTCATGGCGCTCGGCTTCCTCGGACGGGCAAGGGGAGTCCTCGCTGGCGATGAAATCGCTCCAGGAATTGTCCGAATCCTCGCTGGTCAGTTCCTCCAGCATGCAGATCCCGCTGCCAGCGCTCATCCGGATACAGGCGAGGGCCTCGCCGCTGAGGTCCATCCGGTCGCACAATTCGCTGTCGGTCAGCGTGTTTCCGCTCTCGTCCTGCAGCTTCTCGATCTCGCCCCAGTAGCCGAAATGATGTTCAGGAACATGGATGAAACGCGCCTTCTTGATGGCCCGGATCATGTGGCTCTTGATGCACTTGCAGGCATAGGTGCTGAAGCGGATCGGCTCGCGATCGGGGGCACCGTCAGACTCATTGGCGGCACTGTTGAACTTCTGGGCCGCCTTCATCAGGCCGATGTTGCCCTCGGCAATCAGGTCCATGGCGTTTAACCGCGAGGAGGCACGGTATTTCTCGAATTCCTTCTGGCAATGGATGACCAGCCGCAGGTTCGAATGGATCAGCTCGCTGACGGCGGCCTCGACCTGCTCGGCGTTCGTGCAGGTCTGGATGACCTGCGAGAGCTCGGCTTCGCGTTCGGGCGTGATCCGCTCATAGCGCGAAATGTCCGCAAGATAACGACTGTAGGTATCCGACTCTTTCATAGCGCTGGCTCCTTTCAGATAAACCGAATCAAAATCGTGTGCAACCTATATAGCCAGAACCGTGCCAGCTCGGAAACCAACCGCTGTATTATTCAGAATGTGCTGCCAGATAATTGTTTACAATTATAAAGCCCGCTCACCAAAACCCGCTGAAGCTGCGCAAGTGTGCACAACAGGTTCCGGTTGTTTGCGTGGTGCGTACGGAAGTATGCACAAGGGTGTTCTTGGATTATGCCGTTTGATTTCAAGTTGGCTATTTCCCGGTTTGGGTGCTATACGGATGTCATGGCTGAGCTAAATCGAATCCATATATCATTCCGCGTCGGGCTGGCGATGATCGGCGGTTACCTTCGCAGCCGGTTGTTTGAGCAGGTACGCTCCGTTTCCTTTATCATCCTGTACCTACTCGCGTTCCAGATGCTTGTCTTGGGAACAACACCAGCCAACGCGTTGCGTGTCTCGGTTGGAGTCGGGCTGTTCATCTTCGGGCTGATGTTTTTCCTGGAAGGGCTTCTGCTCGGGCTGATGCCGTTGGGCGAGCTTGTGGGGCTGCAGCTTCCGAAGCGCGGCGGCATCGGGGCGATCACGGTTTTCGGGTTGCTGCTGGGAATGGGGGCGACGCTTGCTGAACCGGCGCTCGCCTCGTTGCGGGCCGCCGGGCAGACGGTTTGCGCCTGGGAGGCCCCGCTCCTGTTCCGCCTGCTGGAAAGGGCCCCGGAACAACTGGTCATGGCAATCGGCATCGGCGTCGGGGCGGCGGTTGCCGTCGGCATGATCCGCTTGTATTTCGGCTGGTCGATCAAACCGGTCATTTATGTGACGGTGCCGGTATTGCTGGCCGCCTCCGTTGCCTGTGTGTTCGATACGAATCTGGTGACGATACTGGGGTTGGCCTGGGATGCTGGGGCGGTGACAACCGGGGCCGTGACCGTCCCGCTGGTGCTGGCGCTTGGGATCGGCGTATCGAGGGCGTCCGGCCATCCGTCGGCCTCGTCCGGCGGGTTCGGCCTGATCATGCTCGCTTCCGCGTTCCCCGTCCTCGGGGTGTTGACGCTCGGGTGGATGCTTAACGGGACCACCGCGCGTCCGATGGATGAAGCCGCGTTTTTTGCGCCCACCCATCGCGCGGAGGCGCTGCACCTGTTCGAATGCGAGGAGGCTCTGGCCCGGCACGCCTTCCAGCGCGGTGAGGCGGCAGGCCGCCAGGCCTTCTTTGCGGACCCGGCGGCATACGAGCATGCCGTGCTATCGCTGAAGGATCCGGATACCCGCGATCGGCTGCTGGGGCCGGTATCCTTGTCCGAGTGGCTTCTGGACCGGGCGGCGGACAACGAGATCGCCCTGCTGGCGGGAGCCCGTACGGACGGGAATGCGGCGGCGGCAGCCTCCCCGGTGGCCTCGGTTATCGGTCGCGAATGGATGCTGGCCTTGCGGGCGGTTGTCCCGCTGACGCTGCTTCTGCTGCTGGTCCTGCTGGTGATCCTCAGGGAGCGCCCCCGTCACAGTGATGAGATTGTCCTCGGGATCGGGCTTGCGCTGATCGGCATGACGCTGCTGGGGAGTGGCATCCGGCTTGGATTGGCTCCGCTGGGTGACGAGGTCGGCCGTCCGTTGCCCCGTGTGTTCCAGAGCATGGCCCGCGAAGAGGGGCGGATCGTGATTGAGCCCTTTGATCCGGAACGGCTGCTGGTGTCATACGATGCCGCCGGCGCGGCCTCGTATTTCCTTTACCTGAAAGACGACGGGGGCGCACCCAGGGCGGTGGCCTATGACCCCGCGCGGTATGATCCGGAGAAGCAACGCTACACGCATGTTCTCAAGCGTCCCCCGCTTTTCGGTCCGGGCATGACGCTCGCCGGTATCGCCCTCGTCTTCGCCTTCGCCTTCGGCCTGGGCTTTGGATCGACACTGGCCGAGCCGGCACTCAGCGCGCTGGGACGTACCGTGGAGGAATTGACGGTCGGCACGGTCAAGCGTAACGGCGTCGTCCGTTCCGTCTCGGTCGGTGTGGGGATCGGCCTGGTCGTGGGCGTTGTCCGCATTCTCTACGACATCCCCATCATCTGGCTGCTTGTGCCGCCGTACCTGCTGCTGCTGCCGCTGACCCGCTGGAGCGAGGAGGACTTTGCCGGTATTGCCTGGGATTGCGGCGGCGTCACGACTGGCAGTGTGACGGTGCCGCTGGTGCTGGCGATGGGGCTCGGGATCGGCGGGGAACTCGATGTGGTTGACGGGTTCGGCGTCCTGGCGATGGCATCGGTCTATCCGATTATCAGTGTCCTTGTATATGGCCTTGTGGTGCGTACACGGCAGCGTCGCGGCATCGATGCCGCCGGGGGAAAGGAATCGTCCGATGAGCGGGATTTATGAGAGTGCGCAGAACGCGGCCCGTATCACCTGCATGACGCATCAGCTTCTGGGTGGGCGTATCGCGGCTTGCTTCGCGGAACTGGGGGCGAGCACGGTGCTTTCGGAGAACGCCCGCTGCATGCGTCAGCGTGTGCGCAAGCGGGCCTTGGGCCTGCCCGGCAGCGTGGTTGAATACGATGACGCGCCGATGGAAATCTTCCGTACCACGGTGCGGCGGGAGGCGGTGCCGGCGGTGATGCAGGCGCTGACGGCGGCCGGCGATTTGAGCACACCGGGGCGCGGGACGCTGTTTGCCCAGGATGTGATCGAGTATCGCGACACCGAACTGCCGCAAATGGAGGTTACGGCCCCGGCCGCCACGCCCGGTCTGCTGCGCGACTTGCGACTGCTGACCTGCATCCTCTCCACGGCCAGCGGTGGCGACCTGCTTGGCCGCGTCGCGCTGCAGCTCGGGGCTTGTGTACCGGTGATCAGCCTGGGGACCGGGACCGGAATCCGCGATCGACTCGGACTGCTGCGCGTCACGATCCCCCCTGAGAAGCAGATCGTGAGCCTGATGGTGCCGGCGCATGATGCCAGCGGCATCCAGCGCCTCTTGATCGAGGAGGGGCGCCTGAATCGACCGGGTGGTGGTTTCCTGTATCAGACACCGGTTCGCCAGGGGGTTGCCGATGCCTTGCTGCGTATCGGCCGCCAGACCCATGCCGCCAGTATCGAGCAGATTATCGCGGCCGTTGACGAGCTTAAAGACGGGACAAGCTGGCGCAAACGGTTTGCCGGGATCGATGAGCAGCGCACGCGTGCCGGGCATGGACGTTCCGTCAGTTTTACTGAGATCTCGTTTGTCTGCGCGGAGGGACGGGCCGACGGACTGATCCGGGCCGCGATGGGCGCGGGCGCCGGTGGCGTGACGACCTCGCGCCTCCGCTGCCTGGGTGGCACGGCCGGTGATGACGCGGCTGCCGGTGCCGCTGCCCGATTGCGCGGCGTGCTTTGTGTCCCGTCCGCCCTGCGCGAACGCGTACTCAAGGCGCTGTGCGAAGCCATCGAGCAGGAGGACGCCACGGCCACCTGCCGCCTGCAGGCGCTGGAGGCACCCTCGGTCTTCGCCTACCAGCACACCGCGTAAGGTTCCGGTGTTTCGCACGTACACTTTAAGCGGTGATCCCACCGGCCTTGCGCCGGTGGTGAAAGCATTTGAGAGAGGCTCCAAGCCCGCCACCGCTTTGGGGCAGGAGGTCGAAGGAAGCGGGTCGGTTAAGGGTATACGAGAAAGGGTGGCGGTTAAGAGTACGTTTTAGGGTGGGGTTAAGTGTTGCTACACTTACTCGCTTTCTTAGTCGCCACCCTTAACCGGATACCCTTACCCGAAAAACTTAAACGACTTGCTTCCAGAGTATGACAACATGTCCAAGTGATAGGCAAGGAAGGTAGTTGTGGCAGATAACACAATCATCATCGAAGGGGCGCGGCAGAACAACCTCAAGGGGTTCAATCTGCGCATTCCGCTTAATGCCCTGACGGTGGTCACGGGGGTGAGCGGGTCGGGGAAGTCGTCGCTGGCTTTCGATACCGTCTATGCCGAGGGGCAGCGACGCTATGTGGAGACCTTTTCTCCCTATGCCCGCCAGTTTCTCGACCGGATGGACAAGCCCAAGGTAGACCGGATCACGGGGATCCCGCCCGCGATCGCGATCGACCAGACCAACCCGGTGCGTACCTCGCGCTCGACCGTCGGAACGATGACCGAGCTGAACGACCACCTCAAACTGCTGTATGCCCGCG
>CAZSRU010000090.1:0-11125 GCA_964609395.1 uncultured Victivallales bacterium | reverse complement strand
CGGTGGGCGACTACGAGGGGGTACTTAAATGTAGCCCAGTTGCGCCGCAACTGAGGCAACGGGATGCGCGTACGATTTCGCAAATCCCCGCGGGCATGGCAAACAACCATCCGCTTACAACGCAGGAACCACGCTCGCGGCGCGAGCGGGCTACAGGGAGCTCGCGAGGACGCTCGCCCGATGTGTAGACTATGCCATCATGATCGTCATTTGGTAGGGCGGGGGCGCTGCACCCGCCGCGTCCGTGGAGTTGCCCATGTGTTGTCTATGGTGGGCCGAAGGGCTTTTCATGGTCAAGACTATGGACGTCCCACGGTCACGGCGGGTCTGGCAGCCCCGCCCTACCCTTGTACGATACAGCCGATTACGATTACGATTAGGAGCGTGTCCCGCAGAAGTGACATACTCCCTCTTTGGAACGGCTTTGGAACGGCTTTTCGGTTTGGCTTGCCTTGATGGCTGGTTTTCTGCGATATTTCAGCGTTTCCAAGCAGCGCGCGGGCGGCGATGTTTTTTCCCGCGCCAGGACAACACCGGAAGCGAGACGAGCATGACAAGCATGGACAAGCATTACGACCCGCATACCATCGAGGCGAAATGGATGGCGCACTGGATGGAGCACGGCTGTTTCCACGGCGATGCCGCCGAGGGTGGCGAGCCCTATTGCGTGATGATCCCGCCGCCGAACGTCACCGGCATCCTGCACATGGGCCACGCGCTCAACAACACGATCCAGGACATCCTCGTGCGCTGGCGCCGGATGCAGGGGCGCAACACGGTCTGGGTGTATGGCACCGATCATGCCGGCATCGCCACCCAGAACGTGGTCGAGCGCGCCCTGCAGAAGGAAGGCAAGCACCGCGAGGACCTCGGCCGTGAGGCGTTTGTCGAGCGCGTCTGGCAGTGGCGCGAGGAATACGGCAACACCATCAAGCGCCAGCTCAAGCGTCTCGGGGCCTCCTGCGACTGGGAGCGCGAGCGCTTCACCATGGACGAGGGCCTGAGCGATGCCGTGGCCGAGGTGTTTGTCCGGCTCTACGACAAAGGCCTGATCTACCGCGCCAACTACATCATCAACTGGTGCCCGCGCTGCCACACGGCGCTGTCCGACGAGGAGAGCGAGCACAACGACACCGCCGGCAAACTCTACTACCTGCGCTATCCGCTGCGGTCGGGCAAGACGTCCGAAGGCAAGGACTACATCGTGGTCGCGACGACGCGTCCGGAAACCCTGCTCGGGGACGTGGCCGTGGCCGTCAACCCCGAGGACTGGCGCTATGCCGGCCTGGACCGGGCCGTGATCGAGCTTCCCATCCTGAAACGCGAACTGAAGCTGATCAAGGACCCGTTTGTCGATCCGGCCTTCGGTACCGGGCTCGTCAAGGTCACCCCCGCCCACGATCCGAACGACTTCGAGATGGGGCGTCGGCACGGGCTGACGCCGATCAACGTGATGCACGGCGACGGGCGCATGAACGAGGAGGCCGGGCCCTATGCCGGGCTCGACCGCTTCGCCTGCCGCGAGCGGATCGTGGCCGACCTGCAGGCGGCCGGCCTGGTCGAGAAGATCGAGCCGCACCAGCATGCCGTGGGCCATTGCTACCGCTGCGATACCGTCGTCGAGCCGCGCCTGTCGCCCCAGTGGTTCGTGAAGATGAAACCGCTGGCCGGCCCCGCGCTGGAGGCGGTCAACAGCGGAAAAATCCGCTTCGTGCCCGACCGCTGGACCAAGGTCTACCAGGAATGGATGGAGAACATCCGCGACTGGTGCATCTCGCGCCAGATCTGGTGGGGGCACCGCATCCCGATCTTCTATTGCGACGACTGCCGCCACGAGTGGGCCGCCAAGGGCAAGCCGGAATGGTGCCCCAAGTGCGGCAGCACGAACTACCGCCAGGACGAGGACGTGCTCGACACCTGGTTCTCCTCCTGGCTCTGGCCGTTCAGCACGCTCGGCTGGCCGGCACAGACCGATGACCTGAAGTTCTACTACCCGACCCACGACCTGGTCACCGCCTCGGAGATCATCTTCTTCTGGGTGGCGCGCATGGTCATGGCCGGGATCGAGTTCGCCGGCGACATCCCCTTCCGCACGGTCTACATCCACGGGACGGTGCGCGACGACCAGGGCCGCAAGATGAGCAAGAGCCTCGGCAACTCGATCGACCCGATCTCGATCATCGAGGCCTACAGTGCCGATGCGCTGCGCTTCAGCCTGATGATGATCACCGCCACCGGGCAGGATATCTACGTCTCGAACGAGAAGTTCGAGATCGGCCGCAATTTCGGCACGAAGCTCTGGAACGCCGCGCGCTTCATCCAGATGAAGAGCGAGGATTCCGGCGATGCCGGTATCGTTGCCGTGGGCGATCCGGTGCTGGATGCCGCGCTGCTGGGTGCCGACGACCGGCACATCCTGCTGCGGCTCAACGCGGCGATCGAGGATTGCACGGCCAACCTGGAGAAATACCGGTTCAACGACGCCGCGCTCGCGCTCTATGAATTCGTCTGGCACCAGTACTGCGACTGGTACCTTGAATATGCCAAGGAGGTCCTCAACGGCGAGGATGGTGCCCGCCGCGCCCAGACGCTGCGGATCCTGCATACCTGCCTGTCCGCCGCCCTGCGGCTGCTGCACCCGATGATGCCGTTCGTGACCGAGGAACTCTGGCAGGCGATGGGCTATGCCGAGGCCGGGGCGACGATCATGAAGGCACCCTGGCCGGTGCCGCTGGCGGCCACCTCGCTGGCGCAGGCCGGGGTCAGTCCGGCGGATTCGGTCTATGTCGAGGCCAAGCACGAGCTGGTGCGGCTGGGGCGTCAGCTCCGGGCCGACTACGGCATCGCGCCCGCGCGGCGGCTCGACTACCAGATCCGTCCGGACAGTTTCGATGCCGCCAGCCGCCTGGAGTTGGATATCCCGTCGCTGCGCGCCTCGCTGCGTGCCGAAACCGTGACGGTTGATGCGGGACTCGACCCCGAGACGGCGATGCCGGGGATGCTGACCCCGCTGGGCATGCTGTATCTGCCGCTGGACGGGGTGATCGACGTCGCAGCCGAACGGGCGCGCCTGACGGCGGAGCTGGAAAAGATAACCGGTCATCTGTCCGGAGCCATACGCAAGCTCGAGAACGAGAGCTTTATCGGCAAGGCACCGGATGCGGTCGTTGCCCAGGTGCGGGCCACCCGCGATGAACTGCGCGAGAAGCAGGCGAAGCTACAGGCGCAGATCGCCTCGCTGGGATAGGGGCGGGGGAAAGTCGAAAGTCGAAAATCGAAAGTCGAAATAATTGAAGCCGATCACACGGGGCGCTGGGCGATAACGAGTGGGTGTTATTTCAGGGGAATCGAACGTAGGACGGGCACCCTTGCCCGTCCATCCTGGCAAAGGTCCTTTGGCAGCCGGGCGACTTATGCTCGGAGGTCGGGCAAGGTGCCACGACCTACTTTCAGTTGGGAGCGCAGGCATAAGGTGGCGCCGTCCCTCCCTCCGTCAGTCAATCGGCATCCGTTGGAAGTTGGTTGTTGGTTGTTGGGCGTTGGGCGTTGGGTGTTGGAATTATTTCGATTTTCGACTTTCGACTTTCGACTTTTCCCACGCCCCCCAGCCGTTCCATGACGAGCCAGAGCAACTGGATCGCCAGATAACCGGCGGCGGCTGCAAGCGTGGCAAAAATCAGCAGGCCGCTGGCCAGGTCGATGCTTCCGCGGATGAACGGGCCGAACTGGCCTGTCGGCACGAAGAGGTTGACGAACGTATCGACATGCCCGTTGTGCGTCAGCAGCGCCTTGCCCAGTTTGCGGGCCGCCATGTAGATCGGCACGATGGTCAGCGGGTTGGTGGCCCAGCAGGCGACCAAGGCGAGCGGCAGATTGACCTTGAAATAGATCGCGGCAACCGCTGCCAGCAGCATCTGGAACGGGATTGTCGGCGCGAAAGCCATGAACAGCCCCACCGCCAGCCCTCCGGCAATCGCGCGTTTATCCGATCGCCAGACCTTCCGGTGGAACACATGCCGTCCCAGGATCGCGTGCAGACGTCCGCCATGCATCTTGCGCTTGAACTGCCGCTGTTTCAGAAACCATCGCTTGCGCCAGAGTTTTACCATAAGGGGGGCACCGATCCTGTACGTTACGGGAAGCACGAGGGAATACGACTGGAAACCTTTACCCCAAGCGGCCGGAAAGATCAATCGGATTCCGGATCTCAACATCCAACGCCCTCCGCCCTGGGCGTCCGGCCTGGCTATAACTTCATTTCATTTGAACGTCCAACATCGAACATTCAACATCGAACATCGAAGTATATGCTCCTGTAATTGGACGTTGATTGTTCGATGTTCAATTCCCTTGTTTCTCCACCCCTAATCTTTCGCCTTAATCTTCTCCAGCTACCAACTCGTCGCCCGTTCTCGTCGCCCGCTCTCGTCCATCGATCCCCCATAACTCGTCGATCACTCTAGCCCGCTCGCGCCGCGAGCGTGGCTTCTGCGTTGTAAGCAAACGGTTGGTTGCCATACGCGCCGGGATTTGCAAAATCGTACGCGCATCCCGTTGCCTCAGTTGCGGCGCAACTGGGCTACAAAAAAGTTACCAACTCGTTTTCGCCCGGCCCCGGGGGGCCGGCTTGCCTATAACTTCACATTCGTTGCGTCCCTCATTCGTTGTGAAAATAGTTGGCCCGCGCACAGTGCACAAGCGCATTTCCAACATTTACGTTTGACTTTGCCCCCACGCCACCCTACGCTTCGTCCCGTTCTTTGAATTTCGACGGAACGATGGACGGCGAGCGGAAACCCGTGTGAATCGGGTACGGTCGCGCCGCTGTAACCGGCTACAAGTCTTCAAGATGCCACTGCACCTTTTCGGTGCGGGAAGGCGGGGATAAGGTTTTAAGCCGGGAGTCAGAATATGCCTGCCGCCCATTGCCCACCTGACAAGATCGTCAGCTCCTTCGCGGAAAGGGAGTACAAGGGTGCCTCATCATCGCTGCCATTGCCGGCCGCCTTGTGCATACGCCTTCGCCTTCCTTTCCCCCGAAAAAAGGAGTGCGGAGGCGTTCTTGTCTGGCGGGCTCACGTCGGCAAACACAACACGACAGGGAAAACACGATGAGAGAGACAGTATTGGCGATGGTCATGATGACGGCGTGCGCGGCACACGCGGTCGGTGCAGGCGAACAGGAATTGCCGGATCTGGTGGTAACCCCGACCGGGCAGGCGGTCTCCGCCATGCAACTGGGGCATTCGATCACCACCGTGACGGCCCAGGATATCGCCGCCAACGGCTGGCGCACCCTGCCCGAGGCGCTGCGCCTGATCCCCGGGTTGCACATCAACGAGAGCGGCGCGCCGGGTTCGACCGTCGGATTGAGCATCCGCGGCAGCCGCAGTGCCCAGGTGCTGGTGCTGGTCGACGGCATGCGCCTGAATGATCCCAGCGGCCCGACGCGCGAAGCCGAGATCGCGTCGATCGATCTGGCCAATGTCGAGCGCATCGAGGTCCTGCGCGGGCCGCAGTCGGGACTGTACGGTTCCGACGCCATCGCTGGCGTGATCAACATCATCACCAGGAAAGCCGCCAAGGGCGTCACGGGAACGGTCTCGGCCGAGGCCGGCTCCTACGGCACCTACCGCGCGGCGGGCGCGTTCCGCTCCGCCACGGAGAACGCGGATGCAGCGGCCAGCGTTTCGTACCTGAGCAGCGATGGCTTCTCCGCCGCGAACAAACGCTTTCCCGGCAACACGGAAAAGGATGGCTTCGAGACGCTCAACGCAGCCGCCTCGCTGGGCCTGCAGGCCTCCGACTGGCTGCGCCTGGAAGGCCGCGTGCAGGTGATCGATGCCGAGGCGGATTATGACAACGGCGGTGGACCCGGCGCGGATGCCGCGGGTGCTGTCGCCTCTACCGAGCAGGTCCTGGCCGGCGTGAAGGCCGCGATCGGCGAGGCCGATGCCGCCTGGCGGCAGGCGCTGATGCTGAATTATTCCGCGATGGAGCGCGCCTTCGACGACATGTTCGGCCACACCGAATACAGGGGCGGGAATCTGGATGCCGAATGGCGGCATGACATCCTCACCGGCAGTGCCGGCACGCTCTCGGCGGGGGCCGGCTACCGCCGCGAGGAGGCCGAGGTCGCCAGCGATCCGGCCATCTCGGCGGATACCGTCGGCCTCTACCTGCAGCAGCACGCCACGCTGGGCGCGTTCGATGCCTTGGCGGGCCTGCGTTTCGACGAGCATGAGGAATTCGGCAGCGAGCTGACCTGGCGCGCGGCCCCCTCTTACCGCGTCGGGACGACCGGAACGCGCTTCAAGGGCTCCGTCGGTACCGGCTTCAAGGCCCCGTCGCTCTACCAGCTCTACGCACCGGCGTCCGCCTGGGGCGCGGTTGGCAACCCCGACCTCGATCCCGAAACCTCGCTCGGCTGGGATACCGGCGTCGAGCAGGCATTCTGCGGGGAACGGCTGCTAATGGGCGTGACCTATTTCTCCAGCCGCGTGGAGGACCAGATCGAATTCGTCAACGGCTACGAGAATGTCAGCCGCGTGGACAGCGAAGGCGTGGAACTCTACGTCACCGTCAATCCCGTCGAGGCGCTCAGCCTGACGGCGACCTACACCCGCACCGACGCCGAGGACAAGAGCACCGGCGCACAGGTGATCCGCGTACCGGAGGACCGAGCCACCGCGACGGCCACCTACGCCTTCTCGCCGCGCACGGACATCAGCGCCACGGTGCTTTATACCGGCGCGTTCGATGATCGGTACTTCGACTCCACCATGTTCACCGCGCTGGATGCGCGGGTCGATTCGGCAGTGGTTGTCAACCTGGCCGGGCGCGTCGGCATCACCGAGCGCGTCTCGCTCTTCGGCCGCATTGACAACCTCTTCGACGAGGAGTACGAGCAGGTCTACGGCTACGGCACCGCCGGCGTCTCCGGCTATGCCGGCGTCAATATGACGCTGTAGGAGGGGGAGGGGCGGGGCAAAGATCAGACCGATCAGACGGATCGGTCTGATCGGTCCGATCCGTCCGATGACGCCGTCAGCCACCTCACCCGGCGGGGCGCTAACACCCATTTTTTAGCAATTAAGCTTGTATTGCGGATTAAGTAATCTAATATGATCACTATGAATGGAGATTACCCGCTTGAAACACCGGAAACCGTCGCTCTGCAACTGGCGCAACGCTGCAGGAACCTGCGGCTGATGCGCCGTTTGAAGCAATCGTCGCTAGCGGCTCGGTCCGGCGTCTCGCTGGCCTCGCTTCGCCGTTTTGAACAGACCGGCCAGATTTCCCTGAAGCACCTGCTTGACCTTGCGTTCGTGCTGGGACGATTAGGCGATTTCGACACGTTGTTCCAGCCGCCACCAGCGGACAGCATCGCGGCGCTTGAAGCACTCAGCCGCGAAACGCAACAACCCCAGCGGGGCAGCCGATGAAAAAGCTCGATGTATATTTGTCCGGCGATGCGCTGGCTGGTACGGTCGACAGCCGGGTCCGGTTGGTTGGAACGCTGGCGGAACATGAGCGGCGCGTTTATTTTGAATACGCCGAGGCGTTCCTGAAAGATCCATTGTGGCTATCGCCGTTCAAGCTGCCGCCGGAGCCTGGGCTGCACGAGCATCGGGATCTGGCCTTCGGTCCACTCTTCGGTCTTTTTGATGACAGCCTGCCGGACGGCTGGGGCCTCCTGCTGATGGACCGCTACTTACGGCAGCAGGGAATTGCGCCCGAGACCGTTTCACCCTTGGATCGCTTAGCTTACCTGGGGGCGCGCACGATGGGGGCGCTGATCTATCATCCTCCCGCCGATACGGAAACCGGCAGCCGCGAGAGCCTTGATCTGCACGAGATGGCGCGCGAAGCCAGCCGCGTTCTGGCAGGCAAGGGGGAAGATGTGCTGCCGCAATTGCTCCAGGCTGGCGGCAGCCCAGGCGGTGCCCGGCCCAAAGTCCTGGTCAGCGTGAAGGGCGAACACATGCGTTCCGGCGAGAGCCGGATCCCCGATGGATATCAAGGTTGGATCGTGAAATTCCCAGCGCGCGAGGATGCGCCAGACACCGGACGCATCGAATACGCCTACGCCGGGATGGCCCGCGCCGCCGGCATTCATATCCCCCCAACGCGCCTGTTCACAACCACGCAAGGGGATGCGTTTTTCGGCGTCCAACGTTTCGACCGCATCGGCGGAGAGCGGCGTCACGTCCACACGTTCGGCAATTTGATCCACGCCAACTTCCGCATCCCGGGCTGCGACTACGCAACCTTGCTGCGGGTGACGCGCATCCTGACAAAATGCCAGATCGATTGCGTGGCGGCGTTCAGGATCATGGTGTTCAACATCCTGGCCCACAACCGCGACGACCATGTCAAGAACGTCGCCTTCATCCTGACACCCGAGGGCGACTGGCACTTGGCACCTGCCTACGACCTCACGTTTTCCGCCGGGCCCGGAGGCGAGCACTCCATGACCGTGGCGGGCGAGGGAAAACACCCGACCCTTGCGCACATTCTCCAGGTGGCAAGGGAATCGGGCATCACCGGGCGGCAGGCGCGACAAATCGTCGATGAAGTCTCGGACGCCATCGCCGACTGGACGCGCCTTGCCAACACAGCCGGCATCGCCCCCAGCCAGACCAAGCGCATCCAGCAGGTGATGACGAAAGGCTGAAGCGATGCCTGACAGCAACGTAGAACAGGCACCCCCTCCCACCGCTTTTCCGGCGTTGTTTTGCGCCTTCAGTCTCTCTCGACCGCAACTCCTGCATTGCGAACCGCTGGAAGTTTTAGTACATGCCGCCGCAATGAAAACGAATCGGATAGCATTCTGGCATATCAGCGCCTCTCGCCTGGCCGGGGGGGCTGACCTACAACCAGGGCGACATCCGTGTCGGTTTCGTCGAGACCAAGGCCCAACCACCGAAGACCTACTTCCTGTTTGTCGGCGAGAGCCAGGACGGCATCGAGGTGGTTTCCGCCAGCTACGAGGACGAGCGCGTCGTCCTGCGCAAGGATGGCGATGAACGCGCCCTGAGCATGGCCGCTGGTGGAAGCGTTGTCCAAACCGCGCGCCCGGGCACGGCGGGCGACAGCCGCCCTGCAGGCATGGCCGCGCGGCCGGCGACACCCTACGCCGCAGGCCGCATATCCGCGCCGCGGGTCCTCTCGCCGGGCCGCCAGGCGCGGCTGGAGGAGGAACGCCGCCGTGCGGAAACCATTCCCGAACTCCACGGCCAGGTGCTTGAAAAGCATTTGCAGTAGTACAACCTGCAGGCGATCCGGGAGGGTGCTCCGGCTCTGCCGATCCCGCTGACCCCCGAGTAGGATGCGCAGCTTGTCAAGGAAGGAATACTCCCCCCTGCGGAATAAGCTTTTTGGGAATAGAAACTCGCGCAGAGGCGCTGAGACGCGGAGTGCAGCACCAGAATGAGGTCCCAACTCTGCGCCCCTGCGCCTCTGCGCGAGATAAATCTCTCAAAATACCTATTTGACATTCCCTATTCATAAGCGTAAATTAACAATCACTAAGGGAATCCCTTAGGAGTCGGCGCATCCTTTGCCGACACCGTCGAAGGCCGACCGAAATTGGTTTGAAAAAAATAGTTGATATTGGGTTTGCGGGAGTGTAGTATAGGCATTGTCGGAGAAGGCAGATTCGGGTAATAAGGCTTCGGAAACGCTTTTTTCGAGTGTTGTTCACACCAACAAAACGAGGAGAGAGAAATGAAAAAGATGCTGCTGGTTATGGCTGCGGGCACGTTGTTCGCAGCGGGAACGGCCCAGGCGCAGTCCGAGACCGTCACAAGCGTAAACGTCGTCGGGTATTATTCGGTGACGATTCCGGCGAATAGATTGGCCTTGGTGACTCCTGTGCTTGAATCTTTTGGCTCTGGCAATCTTGATGAATTGGTTGGGCAGCAGGTGCCTGTTGGCAGTAAAATTTATGTTTGGGACAGGGTCAATAAGAATTACATCATCTCGACTCCGAACGCGATTACAAAGAAATGGAATTACACTAATACGTTGGTTCGCGGGGACGTGTTCTGGATTAAACCGTTAACAAATGGAATTTCCTATACCATTACTATGATGGGTGAGGTTCCGGGTACATATAATAGTGCTGGGACGACAACGGTTGCAAATGTCACGGGTACTGATGCTGTTGGCTACACTTATCCGATTGATATTGCCTGGACAAATACGACGTTGTCGGTAGCTGCCGGTAAAGGAGCAACAATGTATATATGGAATGCGAGCACAGGATCCTATACTATTTACACAAGCAATCTGATAACGGGAAATTGGAATACACCGGCAGGCTTCCTGATTAAGGCAGGCGAGGCGTTCTGGATCAAGCCCAAGGTCCCGCTGGATTGGATTGAAGAGGTTCCGTACGACCTGTAACAAACTAGGAAAGAAAGATATTAAATGAAAAAAATAATATGTTTAATGAGTTTCGTGCTCTGCGCCAATGTAAAAGCTGACTTGCTTATTTCTTGGGCTTCCTCTGGAGGATTCTTTCAGATTGAAAACGTCGCGACGATGGACCCGTTCATTGCTGATACGTCGACCTCTTCTTATACCTTACAGCTCATTTGGTCGTCTGATATGACATATGATATGGCTTACGATGATGGAGTCGACTTTTTGACAGGTTCAGATGATGTTTTGTTAACGACCTATAACTATACGGAAAACGGAATTGCTGATGACTTTGACGCATTTTTTGTGGCGTCCCCAAGCTCGTATCAGGCACCTTTTACTGGGGGCTACGTATATGGACGTTTATTCGAAAATGCTACACCAACTGTTGGCACTCGGTATTTCGATGGGAACATGATGCTTTTGCAAAATGTTGATGTTTCTGTACCGGGGCCGATACCCCAATCTTATGAGTTGAGTCGCGGAGAGTACATCCATCCGGTTTATGACCCAGTTGTGATGGACGCTTTCGGTGGTACTTTTGGAGGAACGGTTCAGCCGGTTCCGGAGCCGGGGACGATGGCGCTGTTCGCGCTGGGCGTGGCCACGCTGGCTGCTTCCCGCCGCCGCCGCAAGGTTCATGCGTAAGTTCCGCTCCTCGTTGGTGTGATAAAAGGGAGCCTCTTCGGAGGCTCCC
>CAZSRU010000089.1:0-11215 GCA_964609395.1 uncultured Victivallales bacterium | reverse complement strand
ATGCCGCCTGCATAGCCTGCTCCCTCGCCGCAGGGGAAAAGTCCCGCCACCGCCGGATGCGCGCCTGTCTCCGGATCACGCGGGATGCGTACCGGCGAGGAGGACCGCGATTCCACGGCAACCACGACCGCCTCGTTGGTGAGATACCCGCGCAAGGGCCGGTCAAACCGCCGCAACGCCTCGCGCAGCCGGCCAGCCAGCATCGGCGGCAGCCAGTCGTGGAGCGCGGAGGACACCACCCCCGGCAGATACGAGCAGGCTGGCAGATCGGACGACACCCGTCCCGCCACGAAATCGGCCAGCCGCTGGGCAGGCGCGACCTGCCCGCTGCCGCCATTCTGCAGGAACGCCTGATGCTCGACCGCCTGCTGGAACCGCAGGCCGGCCAGCGGCCCGTCGCCGTAGGCCGCCGGTATATCCTCAGGACGGATCTCGACGACAATCCCCGCATTGGCGTAGGGCGAGTTGCGCCGCGCGGTGGACATGCCGTTGACCACGATCTCCGCAGCGCCGCTGGCCGCCGGCACGATGTGCCCGCCGGGGCACATGCAGAAGGAGTACACCCCCCGCCCCTCGATCTGCTCCTTGAGCACGTAGGCCGCTGCCGGTAGCCATTCGCCGCGCGTCGGGCAATGGTACTGGGCTTGATCGACAAGGGCTTGCGGATGCTCCGCACGCACCCCCATGGCAAAGCCTTTCGCCTCCATCTCGATCCCCTGGCGCTCAAGCATGTCGTAGACATCATGCGCGGAATGGCCCGTCGCCAGGATCAGCGCCGCCGCCTCGAAGGAATCCCCGCCAGCGGTCCGGCATCCGCGCACGCGCTGCCCGTCAAACAGCAGTTCCGTCAGTTTCTGCCCGAAATGCACCTCGCCGCCATAGGCGATGATCGTCCGACGGATGTTCTCGATCACGCGCGGTAGACGGTCGGACCCGATATGCGGATGCGCATCGTAGAGGATATTCTCGTCGGCCCCGTGATGGTGGAGGAGCTGTAGGATTTGGCCGATATCGCCTCGTTTTTTGGAGCGGGTGTAGAGCTTGCCGTCGGAGAAGGTGCCAGCACCGCCTTCCCCGAAGCAGTAGTTCGAGTCGGCATCAAGGCCCCGGTTGCGGCAAAGGGTGGCGATATCCACCTTTCGGGCATGCACATCGCGCCCCCGCTCCAGCACGATCGGCTTGAAACCAGCCGCGATCAGGCGCATCGCCGCAAACAGCCCCGCCGGGCCGGCCCCCGCCACGAGTACCGCAGGACGACCGTCGACCGGCCGCCAGCCGAAGTCCGGCACGACGACCGCCGGGGGCTCGTCACGGTAGACTTCCACGAGCAGATTGACCTTCGGCACGCCCCCGCGCGCATCGATCGACTGGCGCAGGATCCGCAGCCGCTTGATCTCCTGGACCCCGAATCTCAGCCGTCCCGCCACCTGGCGTGCCAGCAGCTCCGGACGCGCCGCCTGCTCCGGCGTCACCACGATTTCCAATTCCATCCGCATATCCATTACCTATTCTTGAAATGCCTCCCGTAACATGGTATAGCTTGAATCCTTTGCGTGAACCAGGGAGGCTCCGTGCATCTTAAATCGCTTGAAATAGTCGGCTTTAAAAGCTTTGCTGACAAGACAAAACTGGTCTTCGAGCCGGGGATGACCGCGATTGTCGGTCCCAACGGCTGCGGCAAAAGCAATGTTTCCGACGCGATCCGCTGGGTTCTCGGCGAGCAGAGCGCCAAGGCGCTGCGCGGGGCCAAGATGGAGGATTGCATCTTCAACGGCACGCAGACCCGCAAACCGCTGGGCATGGCCGAGGTCAACATCACCTTCACCGACTGCGAGAACGTGCTGCCGACCGACTACCACGAGGTGACCATCACCCGGCGGGTTTTCCGCTCCGGCGAGGGACAGTACTTCATCAACAAGACCCCCTGCCGGCTGAAGGACATCCAGCGCATGTTCATGGATACCGGCGTTGGTACCTCGTCCTACTCCTTTATGGCCCAAGGGCGCATCGACCAGATCCTCAGTGCCCGCCCGGAGGATCGCCGCGAGATCTTCGAGGAGGCCAGCGGCATCACCAAGTACAAGAGCGACAAGCGCGAGGCCCTACGCAAGCTGGAGCACACCGAGGCCAACCTGCTGCGCCTGGCGGACGTCATCCGCGAGGTCAAGCGCCAGATCGGCTCGCTCCAGCGGCAGGCAGGCAAGGCACAGCGCTACAAGTCGCTGCGCGAGGAGATGCGCACACTCGACCTGTTTGCCGCGCAGTCCCGCCTGAAGGATTTCGAGAAGTCCCGGCTGATCCGCGAGACTGAACTCAACAGCCTGACCGAGCAAA
Organism: uncultured Victivallales bacterium; assembly: GCA_964609395.1. Classification (GTDB taxonomy): domain Bacteria; phylum Verrucomicrobiota; class Kiritimatiellia; order UBA8416; family UBA8416; genus UBA8416. Next base: position 8,881 of record CAZSRU010000089.1, on the reverse strand, counting down.
TCCGCACCGCACACGAGGAGGTGCAGGCCGCCGACGAGCAGAATATCGAGCGGCGCGAGACCATCCTGAACATGGAGCGCGAGATCGCCACGGTGATGGAAGCCGGGGTCCACGCCCAGAGCAAGCTTGACCGCACCCAGGACATGATCCGCATCAACACCCAGCGGATTGAGGAATACCGCAGCCTGTCCGAGCGCGACACCCGCGAGCTGGATGAACTGAACCGCCAGCTTGAGGACCGCACGACCATGCTGGCCGATCTGGAGGAGAAGCTCGCGGCCATGAAGCTGCAGCGCGAGGAGGCGAAGCTGGCACTGGACGAATGCAGCGCCGCCTACGACAGTCACCGGCGCCAGATCGACACGGCCCGCATGCGCGTCCAGCACCTGCGCGACGAGTCGATCAACATGGAGGCCCAGGCCTCGCGCCTGCACAACCAGCTCATGCAGATCGAGACCCAGGAGCGCACGACCCTGATCCAGCGCGAACGGCTCACCGCCGAGAAGCAGCAGATCACGGCCTCCGCCGAGGATTACCGCAAGCGTACCGAGACCCTCAAGCAGGCACTGGAGATGCTCCAGGGCGGGGTCGAGGAGGTCGCCGAGCGTGGTCGCGAGATCGACCGCCGCCGTCAGGAGACACAGGCCGCCATCCGCGTGGCGCAGCAGCAGCGGTCCTCGCTGCAGTCGTCTATCGCCGCCCGCCAGGCCACCCTGGACCTGCTGAGCGATGCCGACGAGGTCCAGGGCGACTTCCCCGGCGGCAGCCGTATGCTGCTGGATCCGGCCAATCCCCTGCAGGCGGATGTCGCGACCATCAGGGGTGCCCTGGCACAGTACATCAGCGCGCCGGAATCCTGTACCCGTGCCCTGGAAACCGCGCTACGCGCGATTCTCGATGCCCTCGTGGTCGGGAACGCCCAGGCCGCACGCGAGCTTATTGCCCGTGTCGCCGCCGCGCAGCAGGGCGCCGCGCGCCTGGTGGCCTTGCCCGATCCAGCCAGTGCCCTGCCCGCCCCCGCCGTGCCACCGGGGATGACGACACTGGCCTCGCGGCTGACCACCGAGAATGACACCATGCGCAGCGTGGTCGAGCGCCTGCTCGGGACGACCCTGCTGGTCGAGTCGCTGGAGCAAGTCCCCTCCCCGCTGCCTACCGGTTTCTCGGTGGTGACCGCCGATGGAATCCTGATACGCGAAAACGGTGTGCACGAGTTCTGGATGAGCGAGCCCGGCGCCACCAACCCGTTGCGCCGAAAACACGCGATCGACATGGCCCGCCAGGAGATCAGCCGCCTGCAGCTTGAGATCGCCGGTTGCGACGAACGCCTGCGCGAACTTCACGCCACAGTGGAAATGCTCGAAAGCCAGGCGGCCGACAGCCGGCACGACCAGGATGCGCGCCGCCGCGAACTCGCTCAGAAGGAGGGCGAGTCGCAGATGATCGCGCGCGAGTCGAAATCCACCGGGCAGCGGCTCGAAACCGTCACCTGGGAATTGGAGGAACTCAACCGCAAGGGCGGCACCTGGGACGAGCAGAAGCAAACCCTTTCCACTCAGCAGGTCGAGATCCGCCAGAGGCGCGAGGCCGCCTCGGTGGAGATCTCGGAGCAGAACCAGGAATTGCAGAAGCTCGAAGCCCGCCATAGCGAACTCCAGGTGCAGATGACCGACCGGCGCGTGTCTTTTGCCGGCACCGATCACCGCGTCGAGCAGTACACCGCCCAGCATGACGCCGTCACCTCCCGCATTGCCGAGATCCAGGGGGCCCTGCGCGGGCGCTCGGAAGGCATCCAGACCTACGCCGCCAGCATCGAGCAACTGACCAGGACCGTGCAGATCGCCACGGACCAGCTCGGTGAACTCGAGGCCGCCGTCATCGTCAACAAGGAGCGCGCCGACACCCTGCGACGCGCCCGCGCCGCGGAATCCGAACAACTTGCCGAACTCGAGCGCATGCTCAATACCGCCCGGCTACAGCTCGAGCAGCAGCAGGAACTCAAATCGAAGGTCGAGATCCAGCTCACGGAAGTCCGTATGCGGCGACAGAACCTGTGCGAGCGCGTCACGGCCGACTATAACCTCACGCTGCACGAGGTCATGGACGCTCCCGAACCCGGATGGGACGAGACCGGACGACCCAGCGTCGAGGAGATCGAGACCCGCGTCGCCGAGCTGCGGACCAAGCTCGAGGCGATGGGACCGGTCAACCTGGTGGCGATCGAGGAGTACCAGGAGCACGAGGAGCGCTACACGTTCCTCTCGCAGCAGGACGCCGACCTGCAGAACGCGAAAAAGCAACTGACGGAGATGATCCAGACGATCAACATCACCACCTCCGAGATGTTCCGGGCGACATTCGAGAAGGCCAACGCCAACTTCGAGCGGATGTTCGCGCACCTTTTCAACGGCGGTTCGGCCAAACTGGTGCTGGTCAACGAGGAGGATGTGCTCGACTGCGGGATCGAGATCATCGCCCGCCCCCCTGGAAAACGGCTGCAGAACATCTCGCTGCTCTCCGGCGGCGAGCGCACCCTGACCGCCGTCGCGCTGCTGTTCTCGATCTACGAGATCAAGCCCAGCCCGTTCTGCATGCTCGACGAGCTCGACGCCCCGCTGGACGAGACCAATATCGGACGCTTTACCGATGTCCTCAAGCAGTTCCTGCAGCAGTCGCAGTTCGTCGTCATCACGCACAACCGCCAGACCATCGCCGCCAGCGATATCATCTATGGTGTCACCATGCCCGAACGCGGCGTGTCGCGCATCATGTCGATGAAGTTCCGCGAGGCGCAGGGCGGTATCCTGACCGCCGATGACGGCAGCAGCCAGGAACTTGACGAGGTCACGGAATGAGCAGTCCCCCCACCCTCGCCGAGCTGCTCGAGACCGCCATCGAGGCCGCCACCGCTGGCGGCAACCATGCCATGGCGAACCGCCACCGCCGCGGCGAGGTTGTCCAAGCCTACGCGCACGACATCAAGCTCGTGCTCGACGTGGAATGCCAGCGCGTGGTCGAGACGCTGATCGCCGCACGCTGTCCCGGCCACACCTTCCTCGGTGAGGAAGACCAGACAGAACTCGACGGGCAATGCCTCGGCACCGGCCGCGCGGCCCCGGATGCGGAAACGCTCCAGTGGATCGTCGACCCCATCGACGGCACGGTCAACTTCGCCAGCGGATTGCCCGTCTGGTGCTGCTCCGTGGCCGTGCGCCGCGGCGAGACCGTGCTGGCGGGCGCTGTCTACGCCCCGATGCTGAACTCACTCTATGCCGCCACCATCGAGGGACCCGCCACCTGCAATGGCGAGCCAATCCACGTGTCCAACCGCCGCACGCTGGCTGAGAGCGTGGTGATGACCGGGATGGACAAGAACCTGATGCCCGGCGTGCCGCCGCTAGCCTGCTTCGAGCGGATCGCCACCCACTGCCGCAAGGCACGTGTCGTCGGTTCCGCTGCTGTGGATCTATGCTGGGTCGCGCAGGGCGGTGCCGACGGGTATTTCGAAGGCAGCATCTACCTCTGGGATATCGCCGCCGCCGGACTGATCGTACGACAGGCCGGGGGCACGACCGAAGTCATAGCCCCCCGCGAGGAGCCCTACCAGATGAGCTTCATCGCCACAAACGGCCACATCCACGCCCCCCTCAAATCCATCCTGCCCATCACCCAGACTGTAGACCGCAGACTGCAGACTGCAGACTGCAGACTGAATTATCCCATCGAATAGATCAGGACTTACCGATTAGCATGTGCAAATTCCTTATTCGACGTCTGCTTTCGATGATCCCGGTGCTCCTGGCAACGGTGACGCTGACCTTCCTGCTCGTGCGCATGGCGCCCGGCGGGCCCTTTACCGACGAAAAGCAGTACCCGCCACAGGCCATCGAACAGCTCAACCGCCACTACGGGCTGGATGCGCCCCTGCATGTGCAGTACTTCCGCTATCTCGGCAACCTGCTGCGCGGCGACCTGGGCCCCTCCCTGAAGTATCCGGGACGCTCGGTGAACGACATGATTGCCGAGACTTTCCCCGTCTCGCTCGAACTCGGTTTATGGGCATTGCTGGTGGCGCTGGTCATCGGACTGACCGCCGGGATCACAGCGGCCATCCGCCCCAACAGCGCACTCGACACCGTTCCCATGACCCTGTCCATGGCCGGCATCTGCATTCCCGCGTTCGTGCTCGGCCCGCTGCTGGTGCTGGTATTCTCGCTCTACGCCGGCATGTTCAACGCGACGGGCTGGTATACCCCGTCCGACCGGGTGTTGCCCGCGATCACACTGGGCGCAACCTATGCCGCCTACATCGCGCGGCTGACACGGGCCGGCATGCTGGAGGTACTGCCCCAGGATTATATCCGCACGGCCAGGGCCAAGGGTCTCGGGGAATGCCGGATCGTCGGTATCCACGCGCTCAAGCCGGGAATCTTTCCGGTGATCTCCTTTCTCGGCCCTGCCGTCGCCGGCTTGATATCCGGCTCGTTCGTCACCGAGACGATCTTCGATATTCCCGGCATGGGAAAGATGTTCGTTGCCAGCGCGTTCAATCGCGACTACACGCTCGTGCTTGGACTGGTAGTCTTCTATTCGGTGCTGGTCGTGCTGTTCAACACGCTCGTCGATCTGGTGCTGGTCGTCCTGAATCCACGACTGAGGATGCACTCATGAGTACGGCAACCGACACACCCGTTGCCAAGGGAACCCCGCCCCGCGTCCTCGCCTGGCGCCGGTTCCGCCGTAACCGCCCGGCACTGGTGGCACTGGTCCTGCTCGTGCTGCTGGCCGCCAGCGCGTTGCTGGCTCCCGTGATCAGCCCCTACCCGCATACGCTGCAGGATCTGGAGCTGGGGGCCACGCCGCCTTCGGCGGCACATTGGCTCGGGACCGACGACCTGGGGCGCGACCTGCTTTCTCGCCTGCTGCACGGCGGACGGATCTCGCTGGCGGTCGGGCTCTGCGCGACGTTCGTCTCGCTCTGCATCGGGGTGGCCTACGGCGCTCTGTCCGGTTACGCGGGCGGGCGCACGGACAACCTCATGATGCGGATCGTGGATATCCTCTACGCCCTGCCCTTCACCGTGTTCGTGATCATCCTGATGGTGGTGTTCGGCCGCAACCTGCTGCTGCTTTTCATCGCCATCGGCGCGGTGGAATGGCTGACCATGGCCCGCATCGTGCGCGGCCAGGTGCTGGCCCTGCGGGAGCAGACGTTCATCCGGGCCGCACGGGTGCTCGGCTACTCGCATGCCCGCATCCTGGCGCGCCATATCGTGCCGAACGTGATCGGCCCGGTGATCGTCTACACGACGCTGACCGTCCCGCGCGTGATCCTGCTTGAATCGTTCCTGAGCTTTCTAGGCCTGGGCATCCAGGCCCCGATGAGTTCCTGGGGACTGCTGATCCGCGACGGGGCGCGCATGATGGAAAGCTACCCCTGGATGCTGATCTTCCCCGGCGTCACCCTCTCGGCCACCCTGTTCGCGCTCAACCTCATCGGCGACGCCCTGCGCGACGCCCTCGATCCCCGTGCCCTGCGCTAGCCAGGAATTGATTTTTACGCTTTTTTCAGGCGCGTGCAACTGCTAGAGTGCCGCCGTGTCAATTGAAACTGATCGCAAGCAGGATCCGCAGGGGACCCCCATCATGGACAGCCAGAATACCGTTGCCTTTCTCGGGCCGCTCGGCACCTACTCGCATCTTGTCGCCAAGAAGCGGTTTGCGTCGGCACGCATGATCCCGCTCTCGGGCATCCTGGACGTCTGCAATTTCGTCGCCCACAACAAGGATGCGTTCGGTGTCATTCCCATCGAGAATTCGTCGGGCGGCACGATCAACGAGACCGTGGACATCCTGCTCGACAACAAGCCGCCGGTGCACATCATCGAGGAACTGTCACTGGACGTGAAACTGGCACTGCTCGGGCACAAGGACTTCACCCCCAAGCGGCTCTACTCGCATTTTGTCCCGCTGGCGCACTGCGCGCCATGGATCGCCCGCCACCTCAAGGGCATCGAGAAGCATGAGGCTCCTAGCACCTCGGCCGCTGCCGCCCTGGCCGCTGAAGATCTGCACACAGCCTCTCTGGGATCCCGCAACCTGGCACGCCAGTACGGCCTTGACATCCTGCATTTCCCCGTGGCGACGGAAACGCCTAACATCACCTCCTTCATTGTCATCTCCGCACGCCCCCAACGCCTGCCCCGCAGTGCCAAGATCACCTTAGCGATACGCCTGCAGAACCGCCCGGGCAGCCTTTACCAGTTCCTCGGCATCCTGCACACCGAAGGGATCAACCTTTCGAGGCTGGTATCCCGCCCGATCCGCGGCCAGCGCCAGGAATACGCCTTTCTCGTGGATCTGGACGGGGACACGCAATCACCGGCGATCAAACGCGCCCTTCGCGCCGCCGCCGAACAAACCGTCAGCATGCGCCTCTGCGGCGCCTACCCCTGCCATAAAGCCTACCAATCCTGAACCTCTACCGCTGATTTTACCGGCGGACGATAAAGGGCGACGATTATATCCGTTCGTAGTCCCGCCTTCAGGCGGCTCCCCGTGCGGAAATCGGCATTGGCATCCGGCAGGCGGTTGTGATAATGTGGCGTCGCTGTTTTCATGGAAAGGATATTTCGGATGGCTCGCTATTTCAATACCACCGGCCCCTGCATGCCCCACATGCACTATATGCTGCCGCCAGCCGACCGGCTGATCGGCGCCAGCCTCGACCGCTATATCCGCGACCAGCTCTACTGGGTGCTGCATGCCCCTCGCCAGACCGGCAAGACCACGTTCCTGCAGAGCTGGATGCGCGAGATTAACAGCGGCACCGAGGCAATCGCCTGCTACGTAAGCGTGGAGCGCTGCCAGGGCATACCGGAAGCGGATCGCGTCATGCCGGCCATCTGTGCAGCAATCCGTGATTACGCGAAAGCGTTTCATGTGCCGATCCCTTCCGTGCCGGATGTCGCGGCAGAAAGCCTGCTCGCGGCAACCATCATTGACTGGGCAGCCCTGTGCGCCCCCAAGCTGCTGATCGTGCTCTTCGATGAGGTGGACGTCCTCGAAGGACCGGCCATGATCTCGTTCCTGCGCCAGTTGCGCGGGGGCTTCGCCAGCCGCGGCGTCGGCACATTCCCGACCTCGGTGGCCCTCGTCGGCATGCGCGATCTGCGCGATTACCTGGTACACAGCAAGGACGGCGTGCCCGTCAACCCCGGCAGCCCGTTCAACATCAAGGAAGACTCCATCACCATCGGCAATTTCGCGCGGACGGATATTGCCGCGCTCACCGCCCAGCACACCGGCGAGACGGGCCAGGTATTCGGCGGGGATGCGCTGGAGCGTATCTGGCATTACACGTCCGGACAGCCTTGGCTGGTGAATGCGCTGGCCAAGAAATGCGTACTGGAAACCGCGCCGACAGGAAAAGTCGCCATCATCGCCGCTGCCCACGTGGACGCTGCCAAGGAGTTGCTCATCAAGTCCCGCGCCACGCATATCGATTCGCTCGGCCAGCGGCTTCACGAGGCGCGCGTGCGCCGCGTGGTGCAACCCATCCTGACCGGGGCCTCCGACCCGCTGATGGCTGACGACGATGCCTTCCTGTTCTGCCAGGATCTCGGGCTTGTCACCATCGGCGAAGACGGCAGTCCCGGCATTGCCAACGCCATTTACCGCGAGGTTCTGGCCCGCGAGCTGAGCTACGGCATGCAGATGGCCATTCCCCCTCCCGAGTTCCGCTGGAAGCGCGAGGACGGCGGGCTCGACATGGACGCGCTGATGGACGAATTCCAGAAGTTCTGGGCCTGGCATTCCGAGATGTGGGAGGAGAAGGCCGACTACACGGAGGCTTTCCCGCATCTGCTGCTGATGGCCTTTCTCCAGCGGATTGTGAACGGTGGAGGCAGCATTGAACGCGAATATGCCGCTGGACGCGACCGGGTGGACCTCATGATCGATTACGGCGGAAGGCGCAATATCATCGAGATCAAACTCGTGCACCCGAAACGTGGTCGCGACACAACCCTGGCGCTGGGTCTCGAACAAATAGCCCGCTACGATGACACGATCGGGGCCGACACCTTGCACCTGGTGATCTTCGACCGCCGCCCCGAATACCGCGCCAAGCCATGGGAGGAACGGCTAGCCCGCGAAACGCGTCAAACGGCGACGGGCAAACCGGTCTCGGCAGTCTGGTGCTGAGGCATCTCGCATGGATTGGCTTGTTCACCTCTCATCACGCGGGTCTGTAGGAACGTCAGGAACCCTAGCCATAATATCCATGAATTCCGTGCGTGATCCTTTTTTGGCACGTTTCAAAAGGTAGTTTTCAGTCATAAGCGCAGAAATCTTCTCGGCGACAGCCGTAGAAATTAACTGATTGATAGAAACGTGCTCGCTGCGCGCTAGGGTTCGTGCCGTCTCATGGAGCGAATCAGGCAATCTTAAGCTGAGTGTACTCATAATTTATGAGCCGGGATTTTATCCCCGCCGTGCCGGAAATGCCACTCCTTATTCAGATCCCCCAGTTCTTTCCAAAGATCATTGACAGATCGAACGTGGCGGGAGCATCTTGCTCCCGATTGGGGCGCAGGAAAGCGCCCCCTCCGTTCCCTCCCCCGTGAGGGACGGGTTCACCCCCTCCGTCCGCAGCGTTGCAAATCCCAGGCAAGGGACGGGTGCCACCCCCGTCCCGAGTAACGCCCGTAGCACGCGAGGGCAGCCCTTCAGGCTGCCGGAATCATTCACCTTCTCACATCGCCGAACGTTCACAATCTGGCTGAGGAGCGGAGCGACGATAGCCAGAATTGTCTTGTTCGGGTTTATTCGGGTTTCAAGATCCAGCCGTCTAGTCAGCCCGACCTTCCGATCTGTCGCT
>CAZSRU010000088.1:0-11299 GCA_964609395.1 uncultured Victivallales bacterium | reverse complement strand
ATGCGCTGACGATTTCGCAAATCACCGCGAGTATGGCAAACCACCATTCGCTTACAACGCGCAAGCCGCACTCGCGGCGCGAGTGGGCTACAGCGGGTAATCATTGGCTATGAAGCAAATTCCGTAAAAATTCTCCTAATAGATCGTTACCCGGATGCGTTTATAGGGTGGAAACGGATTTACAGGCCAGGGTATACAATAGTGGAGGTAACGAGATGAATGAGGACCCGGTTGAGACCATCATCGATGCGGACGCGTTTGCCGCGATGCACGAGCATGACCTGATGAAGCTTTTTGACGAGCTGTCGTTCCGCGACAAGTGGAGGCGGGTTTCGGCCGGCCTGAAGCAGCCGAAGGAAAGCGGCGAGCACAAATGGGCGAAGCTGCAGATGCTGCGCCTGCTTTCGCCGGCGGCGGCGGTGGTGATGCCAGTGCTGATGATCGCGCTGATTACCCTGCTTGCCCAGCTTAATCCGGAGCCGACGCGGTCGATCACGGTGACGGTCGTCGAGCCGGAGCCGACGGAGGAGATCGAGGAGATCGTGGAACCGGAAGTCCAGCCGCCAGAGCCGCCGGAACCGACGGAAGTGAACATGGATATTTCTGCCGATATGCCTTCGCTGCCCACCGAGACCGTATCGCCACCGGCGGACGTTGCCAGCGTGCAGCCGGCGGAGTTCGATTCGGTAGCCATGGTCAAGAGCCCGGTGCAAATGCGCGGAATGCTTGGCAGCCGCACTCCGGGGGCGCGCGGGGCGGCCCTTGGCAAGTACGGCGGAGGCGGCGCGTCGCAGGTCGCCGTGCTGCGGGCGTTGCGCTGGCTGGCGAAGAACCAGGCCAAGGATGGATCCTGGGGGAAAACCAAGCCAGCCATGACGGCGCTGGCAATCCTGGCCTATCTGGCGCATGGCGATACCCCGGAGTCGGATGAGTTCGGCTACGTGGTCGAGTCGGGGCTGCGGTATCTGACCGAGGCGCAGCGGCCCGATGGCCGGTTCAAGGGGGCGGATGGGCACGACTACACCCATCCGATCGTGTCCTATGCGCTGGCCGAGGCGTATGGCATGACCAAGAACCCGACGATCAAGGAGGCGGCGGTCAAGGCGCTGAAGGAAATCGTCAAAGGTCAGAACCCGGGCGGCGGGTTCAACTACAACCTCCAGCCCACGGAGCGCGCCGACACCTCCTACATGGCCTGGTGCGTGCAGGCACTCAAGGCCGCCAAGATCGCCGGGCTCGCGTATGATGTCGAGGGGCTGGACGACTGCATGAAGAAGGCGGTACTCGGCTTTAAAAATAATTATGGAGAATCCAATGGTTATGGCGGCTTCGGCTATACAGGCCCGAGTGCCTCGCACGGATTATCCGGAGCCGGGGCGCTCTGCATGCAGTTCCTGGGCGAAGCCAAGAGCAAGGAGGTGCGCAATACCCTGCCGATGATCGCACAGAAATTCCTGTTTGATTGGCAGAATTCCAATAGCGGCTCGCCGCTCTATTACTGGTACTACAATACCCAGGCCTTCTTCCAGGAAGGCGGCGCGGTTTGGGACAACTGGAATAAGCAGTTCCAGACGCCGCTGACGAATGCGCAGAAGGTGATTGGCAAGGATGCCAGCGGCTATGTGGACCACAATGGCCAGCCGCAGGAGATCGGTTCCTGGACCTCGCCGTCACCTAACGAGCATAACGGCAGCAATGGCGAGGTGATGGACACCATCCTCTGCACGCTGATGCTGGAGGTCTACTACCGCTACCTGCCGACGTTCCAGCAGATTCCCGAGCAGGAGATCCAGAAGGAACTCGGTACCGGGGATGACATTCCGATCGAGATTGTCACGCGGCCCGGTTTGACGCCGCTGGCGTAGCCGTATTGCCGGATAGGAAGGGCGGGCAGCCGTGAGGCTGCCCGCCCTTTGCCTATAGCTTGGTCGCGCAGTCGCCATTCCCGGTGTCTTGCGGGATTGTGAACCCTGCGTACCTTTGCCACGCAGCCGCCTGAAGGCGGAACTACAAACCCCTTTGAAACGGGCGGACCGTGCTTGTAGTACCGGCTTCAGCCGGAATGAAAGGGAGAGAGAATCAAAATGAAGACGATTGGAGCCGTCTCCTCCCTCATAAGCTACCCTTCCGTTTCCACACCGGCCCCAGTTTGTTCGCTTTCCCCGCGCCCTACCTGTCGAACTGGGCGTCGAAGGCGATCTTGCTGGGCGGGAAGTCCACACTGCGCACGAAGTCGCAGGCTTCCTCCGCGCCGTGGCAGCGGTCCATGCGCGAATCCTCCCACTCCACCGACAACGGTCCCTGGTAGCCGATGTCGTTGAGCGCGACGATGATGTCCTCGAAGTCGATGTCGCCATGGCCGAGCGAGCGGAAATCCCAGAAACGCCGCGGATCGGCGAAGTTGGTGTGTCCGCCGAACACACCGACGGTCCCGTCGCCGCGATCCCACCAGGCATCCTTCATGTGGACATGATAGATCCGGTCGCTGAACTGCCGGATGAACTTCACGTAGTCAACCCCCTGGTAGCCGAGATGCGAGGGATCGTAGTTGAAGCCGAAGGCCGGGTGATGACCGATCGCCGCAAGTGCTGTCTGAGCCGAGGCTATATCGAAGGCGATCTCGGTCGGGTGCACTTCCAGCGCGAAGCGGACGCCCTGCTTCCCGAACTCGTCCAGGATCGGCAGCCAGCTTTTCGCGAACGATGTGTACCCCGCCTCAATCTGCCCCGGCAGGCAGGGCGGGAAGGCGTAGAGCAGGTGCCAGATCGGCGAACCGGTGAAGCCGTTGACCACCTTGATGCCCATGTTGGCGGCGGCCTTGGCCGTCTGCTTCATGGTCTTGACCGCCCAGGCCTTGGCGGCCTTGGGATCACGCGGGACATCCGGCGGCAGGAACTGGTAGTGTCGCTCGTCGATGATATCGCTGACAAGCTGGCCGGCCAGGTGATGCGAGATCGCCCAGCATTTCAGCCCGTACTTCGCCAGTAGAGCATGACGGTCAGCGCAGTAGCGCTTGCTGCCGGCCGCCAGGGCGGGGTCGAAGTGGTCGCCCCAGCATGCGAGTTCGAGTCCGTCATAGCCCCAGTCGGCGGCCATCTCGGCCAGTGTCTCCAGCGGAAGATCCGCCCATTGCCCGGTAAATAACGTCACAGGTCTGCTCATGGTCTTGCTCCTTTCATGTATACGGTTAGCCATCTTATGTTACCGAGATTAGGGCAAAAGATTAAGGCGAAAGATAAGGGTCGAATTACAATTACCCTAATCTTTCTACCTAATCTTTCGCCTTAATCTTGTCCCCTCATCCCTTCGGGAACTTGATCCACTGCCCCTTGCTGGCGACGACGGTCTCGATGAATTGCATGCCGCGGATGCCGTCCTCGACATTCGGGAAGTCCAGCTCCAGTTCACCCGGCTCGCGTCCGTCGATGGTTGCCCGGATGGTGTCGGTGGCGTTCTTGTAGATGTTGGCGAATGCCTCGTAGAAGGCCTCCGGATGCCCGAAGGGCAGCCGCGTCGCCCGCGCGGCAGCGGGGGAAATCGCGCTGACCGCATCAGTACCGCGCCGGTAGGTGAGGATCGTGCCGTCGCCGCCATAGACGCTGAGCGTGTTGGGCTCCTCCTGCTGCCAGGAGAGTCCGCCTCCGGTGCCATGCACGCTGATCCGCAGGGCGTTGAGCTCGCCCACGCAGACCTGGCTGGCAAAGAGCAGGCCACGGGCACCGTTCTCGAAATGCACCAGGCAGTTGCCGTCGTCATCCAGCTTGCGGCCTTCGACCATCGTGCCGAGGTCGGCGCAGATCTCGGTCATGCGCAGACCGGTGATGTATTCTGCCAGATTCTCGGCGTGGGTGCCGATATCGCCCATGCAGCCAGCCGCCCCGCTGCGCTTCGGATCAGTCCGCCATTCGGCCTGCTTGGCCCCGTCGCGCTCGATCGGGTTGATCAGCCAGCCCTGCGGATACTGCACGATGATCTTGAGTACCTTGCCGATCTTACCCTGCTTGACGAGATCGCGCGCCAGCTTGACCATGGGGTAGCCGGTGTAGTTATGCGTCAGCGCCAGCACCTTGCCGCTTTTCTTCACGATCTTGCGCAGGGCGATGGCCTGCTTCAGGTCGAAGGTCATCGGTTTGTCGAGCACGACATGGAAGCCGGCCTCGAGAAACGCCTTGGCGATGGGGAAGTGACCGTCGTTGGGAGTGACAATGGAAACGAAATCGACCCGCTTGCCAACGGGAAGGGCCAGTTCGCCGGCGATCATGGCGTCGACGGAGTCGTAGCAGCGCTTCTTCTCGAGGTACAGCGTATCCGCCATCTCGCGCGACTTCTCGGGCGTGCGGCTGAAGCAGCCCGCCACGAGTTCAACCCCGCCGTCCAGGCAGGCCGCCTTGCGGTGTACATCGCCGATGAAGGCACCGGGACCACCCCCGACCATTCCCATTCTCAGTTTCCGTTTCATGTTTTCCTCCGTTTACTGAACCAATTTCGGTGAACGAGAGCGGGCGACGAGAACGATGGACGATATTGGGATGAAGCTACTCGTAATCCGCTCTCGTCGCCGTTCTCGTTAACCGTTTCCCTCTTTATGCTCGGATGGACAGGCAGGGATGCCTGTCCTACATTACCGGATTAGGAACAAACTCCCCGCGGCAGGTCTTGAGATAGTTCAGCCCGCGTACCTGCCCGCTCATCTCAAGCTCACCTTTCACGACCGGGTCATGCCAGCCTTCGATGTCGATACTGCCCTTGAAGCCGCCCTGACGCAAGTCGGAAATGATGGCGGTCCAGTCGCTGTCGCCGAAGCCCGGCGTGCGGTGGTAGGCGAAGGGCGGCACGGCCTGCACCTGCCCCGGCAGGGCGATATCGCCGTGCATCGAGGAATGCACGCCGTAGGTGCGGACCACGTCCCAATGCACCGTGGCATCCTTGCCATGCACGTGGAAGATCTTGCCGACCCATTTGCGGAGCTGCGGCATGGGGTCGATCAGGCTGACCATCTGGTGGCAGGGCTCCCATTCCAGGCCGAGATTTGCCGCCGGTATGGCATCGAACATCATTTCCCAGGCGGTCGGGTTGTGGGCGATGTTCCAGTCGCCCGTGGCCCAGGTGCCGCCCATGTCGCAGTTCTCGAAGGCGATCCGCACGCCCTTGTCCGCCGCCCGCTTGGCCAGCGGTGTGAACACTTTCTTGAACTGGGGAATGCTCTCGTCGATCCGTTTGCCGCGCAGGCGGCCGGTGAATCCACCAACAATTCCGCAGCCGAAGAGATGGGCATTGTCGATGCACTTTTTCCATCCGTCGAGCGTGGCCTTGTCCTTTTCCCCATCCTCCAGCGGATTGCCGAAAATGCAAACCGACGAGATCACGGCGTCCGTGCCTTCAAGGACGGCCTTCACTTCCTTGGCCAGCTTCTTGAAGTCAACCCCCTCGCAGGTCTGCCAGAAGGTCAGGCTGTAGGATTCGAAACCGTGGTGCTGGATCTGGCGGATGTATTCCGGGGCCTTCATGCCGGCACCGACGAGGGTGCCGATACGGATGTCTTTCTCGGGAGCAGTGGCTGTGGTCATGGGCGTGTTCCTCTTTCTATTTGCGTTTACGGGTAACTACCCAGATGCCCCTCCACAATTCCGGCTGAAGCCGGTACTACGAACACGTCAACGTTTGTAGTCCCGCCTTCAGGCGGAATTGCAGAGCATCGGTGGAACCTGAGTTGTTAAGATGAAGGTTTATCATTACAGGGTGATGGTGACGCGCTTGCCGGTCTCGGCGCTCTTGACGGCACCGTGGACCATGGCGAGGCTCTTGATGTTGTCTGTGCAGACCGTTTCCGGCGTGGTTCCTTTGCGGACGGCATCCAGGAAGCACGCGATGGCGCTGTTGTGCCCTCCCGCCAGTGCTTTCGGGCAGACAATCGGGACGGTTTTCGGTTTGACCGGACGCATGAACCCCTCGTTCCCGCTGACCACCTCGCAGCGGAACTCCTCGCCGCCATTCCAGAGGATTGTGCCTTGCTCGCCGATGAGGCGCCATGAGCATTCCCAGGTGGTCGGGCAGCCCTCGGCACACCAGCTTCCCTGGTAGGTGTAGACCACCCCGTCGCGCATCTCGAAGATCGCCATCGCCGATGGTCCATGCTTGTACCAGGAGTGCCGGGGGGTCCATTCATGGCTGTAGACACGCTCGGCGTCCGTACCGATGATGAACCGAGCCTGGTCGAACGAGTGGATGGCCATGTCGAGCAGCAGCACGTGCTCCATTACATCTCGGAATCCGCCGAAATGCGCACCGATGAAGAAGTCGCTGTGCACGGCGACCAGGTTGCCGATCGCCCCGCTGTCGAGAAAACGCCGCAACGCCCGGATTCCCTTCAGGTAGCGGCGGTTCTGCATCACGGCATACGTTTTGCCCGCCTTCTGCGCGGCCGCCGCCATCCGTCGGGCGTTCGGCATGGTGTCACTCATCGGCTTCTCGCCGAAAACGTGGCATCCATGCTTCAGCGCCGCCAGCGTGGTGGCGCAATGCGCCTCCGGGACTGTGCAGTCGAAAACCGCGTCCGGCTTGGTCTGCCGCAGCACGGCATCCAAGTCACTGCCGGTGACCGCACGGGCAAGCGCGTACTGCGTTTTCTTCGCTTCCGCCGCCGCCGGGTTCAGATCAACCAGGCCGACGACGTCCACCTTCTTTTTTACCGCGTCCGAATTAAGCCAGGCATTGGAAATCCCGCCGCAGCCGACCAGCACCGCCGTAGTCTTTCGCATTCTCCTCCTACCAGTTCCCGTCGAATAGCCCTTCCCGCATCAGCGTGGGTTTCTCGCAGGTGCTCTCGATGGCGACATGCGACCCGCTCGCGGAAGCATCGTGGAAGGCGTGCATCAAGTCAAGCACATGGTAGGCGAGCGCACCGTTGGCGCGGTGCGTCCGGCCGGTACGGATGGCGTCAGCCATGTCCGAGGGACCGATGCCACGACCATTGGCCTCGAAGCCGCAGGTCAGCGGCAGATCCCGCCATTCCTTCTCCCCTTTGAGGCGGATGCGCACCGGGCCGCCGAACGTGTTCGGGTCCGGCACAGAAAGCGAGCCTTCCGATCCGAAGATCTCGATGCGGGGCGTCACAGATGCCCAGACATCGAAGCTGGTGGTGATGGTACCGATCGCGCCGCTGGCGAAGTCCATGATACCGGTCACGTGGGTCGGGATCTCGACGTCGATGACCTGCCCGTTCTTCTTGGCACTGGTGATGGTGCGTTGGGCGAAGCTGATGCGCGCCGAGCCGGTGACGCGCTTGACCGGGCCCAGCAGCGAGACCAGCGCGGTCAGGTAGTAGGGCCCCATATCGAACATCGGGCCGCCGCCGACCTTGTAGTAGAATTCCGGATCCGGATGCCAGCTCTCGTGCCCGTGGCAGAGCATGAATGCCTGGGCGCCGATCGGCGTGCCGATCACCCCGTCCTCGATCAGCCGTCGGCAGGTCTGGATGCCCGCGCCGAGGAACGTGTCGGGCGCGTTGCCGACCATCACGCCCGCCTTCGCGGCGGCGGCCAGCAGTTTCTTGCCTTCGTCGCGGGTCAGTGTCAGCGGTTTCTCGCTATAGACGTGCTTGCCGGCGGCAACCGCCTGCATCGCCACCGGGAAATGCCCCTGCGGCGTGGTCAGGTTCACGATGATCTTGATTTCCGGGTCGGCGAGCATCGCCTCGAGCGTGCAAACCTGCACGCCGGGATACTCCTTGACCTTGGTGGCGGTGCGTTCTGGATCCAGATCCGCGCAGGACTTGACGCTTACGTTGCTGAATACCGTACACAGGTTCTTGAAGTAGATGCCGCTGATATTGCCGCAGCCGACAATGCCGATTTTGATGGGGTCCATGATGTATTCCTTTTGATTCGGTTTAAGGTTGCAGGTCAGGCCGAGACGTATTCCGGCTTGATCCGTTCGCGGGCGGCCCACTGCATGCCGCGCTTGACGATCTCCATCGCCTCGGGGACCTTGAAGTCGTCGGCGACGTGGCCCAGCGCGGTGTAGAAGACGCGGCCCTTGCCGTAGGTGCGTTTCCAGACGTAGGGCATCACCGTGCCCTTGATCCAGGGGCTGTTGCCGTGCTTGCCGCTGAAGGTCGTGGTGGCCAGCGTCTCATTGGACGGGTCGGTGTGCATGAGGTACTGCTCGGAGACCATGTCGAAATCCTTCAGGCCCTTGACGATCGGGTCGGACGGGACGGTGATGTTGATGCGGTGCGGGATGATCCCGCCGGGGTGGGCCACCCACTGCCCGCCGGTCATGAACTGGTATTCCGTGTTCGTGCGGAAGGAATCGCACATGCCGCCATGCCAGCCGGCGACGCCAGCCCCTGCCAGGACGGCATCGCGCAGTCCGGTCCACTGCTCCTTGGTGATCTCCCCCATCGTCCAGATCGGTACGATCAAGGAGAATTTCTTCATCTTGACCGGGTCGGCATAGATGTCCAGCGAATCCGAGACCACGACCCGGTAACCTTTCGATTTCAGCCAAGGGGCGAAAAGATCCGCACATGCCTTGGGTGTGTGCCCGTCCCATCCCCCCCACACAATCAGGGCGGATTTGGTCGTTTTGTCTTTAGATGCCTTCACGGTCTTCGCAGTACTCATCGCGCGTCGTTTCCTTTGTTCCCGATCCCGGCAAGCCGCTGTCGTCACGACAGCCGAAAGCACTTGCGGAATAATGTTTTTTCAAGATAGTCTTGAAAAACGCAAAAGGAAATGGATATATCATCCTAAAACATGGATAAAATTTTCATACACATGGCCCCGATGCCGCGGCGGTACCCGACCGGGCTGCCGATTCAGAGTCTCGGTTATGTCCCCCGCAAGCTGGATACGGTCCGTCATTCGTTCGAAACCCTCAATTTCTCGCTGATTGTCTCCGGGCATGGCGACTATCATTTCCGGGGTGCGCGGTTCGAGGTACACGGGCCCTGCGTGATCACGCAGTGGCCGGGCGAGCCGATGGACTACGGGCCTGCACCGGGGAGCACCTGGGAGGAATTGTTTCTCATCTATGATGCCGCCACGCTGGCCGAATTCGAGCGGCGGAACCTGGTGCAGCTTCACAAGCCGTGGTGGCCGATCCGGCGCGATTCGCAGGTCTTCGAGCAGTTTGAGCAGTTGCAGGAACTGATCCGGAATCTCCAGCAGGACGGCACCGCCGACCGCATCGACCGCGCCTGTGAACGGTTGCTGGTCGAGACGCGGATCGGGGAGAATCGTCCGCCGGCCGGTCGCGAGGAACAGGTGATCCGCCGCATCCGCCAGGACGTGCGCGAGCGGTTGTTCGAGCCGCATGACTTTGAGGCGATCGCGCGGCGGTATGGTTTGTCCGCCGCGACGTTCCGCCGCTACTGGAACCGCTACGTGCATGTGCCGCCGGCGCGGTACGTGATGACGCTGCGCATGCGCGCGGCCCGGCGCCTGCTGGTGGAAACCGACCTGACCGTGGCGGAGGTCGCGGCGCAGGCCGGTTTCGAGGATCCGCTCTACTTCTCGCGCAGCTTCCGCCGCCTCACCGGCGTGCCGCCTTCGCACTACCGGGCGCGCTATCCGCACTGACTTGCCTTACGGCGCGTAGCGGCGCTGCAGGGTCGCGGCATCCGGCATGGTCTCGTAGGATTCGCCTTGCGGACCGGTATAGCGATCACCCAACTTGAGGACATGGATGGGGATCACCGTGCCGTTGCGCAGGGTGATCGGCACGGGGATCAGGGTGACGCCGGGGTGGCGGTCGACGGCCTTGGGCTGGGGGGGCGGCGGTTTGCGCGTGTCGCGGCGTGGTGGCGGTTCCCTGTCGTAACCGTAACCGTACGCCGGGCGGCGGTGGTTGTACCAGGCGTAGGGCAGCGCCATGTACGGCAGGTAGTACGCATGCCGGCGGTACGAGCCGTGGCGGCCTCGATCATGGCGGCTGTCGTGCAGGGAGTAGCCGGTCAACGCGCCGATGCCCGTGAAGAGCGGGATCGTGTAGCGGGCATCGTAGTCGTCGCTCAACTCCGAGACCAGCACCCCGGCCGCAGCCCCCAGCAGGCCCCCGCGCACGGTGTCTTTCAGCGCATCCGCGTGTGCTTGGCCCGCCGCCGCCAGTAGGGCGACAACAATTGTCAGGACGGTTTTCATCAGTCTTCCTCCTTCACGTTGGCCCCATTATAGCGAAAGGCCCGCCCGAACGCCAGCTTTGCTCCAGATTCGTTTTCGATGACTACTCGCGAAGGTGGACCGCGACCTCCGGGCGCGTTATACGGTGGCGATGCCGTTCAGTCTCTCTTGACTTTGCGTGTGTGTTCTGGCGTGATGCTGGCATCATGGTTTGGATCAGGCGTCTACAGGGATGGTGTGCCGCGCACGGGCAGCGTCGGCTGGCAGCGGCGGTCGTGCTGGCCGCCGCGGGGCTATTCGGCCTGGGCGTATGGCTGCATTTCCGGACGCGGCTGCTTGCGTCCGCGCCGGTTATCTATGGCGATGCGGGCGACGGCCTTTTCAACCTGTGGTTGCTGGAGCATGTGGCGCGTAGCGCCGCGCGCGGTCCGGGGGCCCTGGCGGACGGGCGCATCTTCTGGCCAGCGAATGCCTATACTTACTGGTGGTCGGACAACCTGCTGGTGCCGGGCGCGGTCTATGCCGCCCTCAAAGCGCTGCTGGGAGACATGTTCACCGCCTATCGCGCCACCGTGCTGCTGTTCTCGGCGGCGGTCTACGGTGCGTTCGTCTGGCTGTTTGCCGAGCTGTGTCGAGGCTGCCGGCGCGCATCCGCCGGTGCGCTGCCACGGTGGACGGTCCTGCTGGCGCCGGCGGCGGCCTATCTGGCGTTCTTCTCGCAGATCCGGCTGCATGACTACCTGCATTTCCAGCATCTGGCATCCCTGTTCCTGGTAACGCTGGTGATCGGGGCACTGCGCCACGCTGCAGATCTGCGGCGGCGGGATTGGCTGTTGATGCTGGTTTCCGAGCTGCTGTTGCTTTACAGCGCCCCCTATTATGCCGTCCTGGGACTGTGCGTGCTGCTCTGCCGCGTATTCTTCCTGCTGTCGGATCGCCGCGTTCACCTGTGGGCATGGGGCTGGCGGAACGGGCTGCTGGCGCTGCCGGTGGTCCTGCTGTGCGTGCCGGCGGCCCTGATGTATGCGAAAGGCGCTCCCGTCCATTACTCGCTGGGCGAGGTGAGGTTGCTATCCCTGCAACCCGCGCATCTGTTCACGCCGCTGGGCGGCTGGTTGTGCAGGGTCAGAACTCCTTACCTCTAGGAAGTTAAGTTGACACCATTTTTTCTTTTTTGG
>CAZSRU010000087.1:0-11699 GCA_964609395.1 uncultured Victivallales bacterium | reverse complement strand
TGCAACGCCGAGATGATGCCGTCGCCGGTGGTGTGGTGGTTCAGGAAGATCATGTGGCCGGACTGCTCGCCGCCCAGGGTCGCCCCGCGCCGCTGCATCAGCTCCAGCACGTTGCGGTCGCCGACATCCGCCTCCTCGTACTGGATACCGAGCTCATCGAAGGCCATGCGCAGCCCGAAGTTGCTCATCGGGGTGATGATCACCCGGTTGCCGCCCAGCGTGCCCTGCTGGAGCATGTGCCGGGCGCAGATCGCCATGATGTGATCCCCGTCCAGCTCGTTGCCCTTCTCGTCGATCGCGATCAGCCGGTCGCCGTCGCCATCAAACGCCAGCCCCACATCCGCCCCGTTCGCCAGTACCGCCGCCCGCAGGTCCCCGGTATGCTGGGAACCGCAGTTGTCGTTGATGTTCAGCCCGTCCGGGGTGTTGTGGATCGCCGTCACGTCGGCATCCAGCTCCTGGAAGACGATCGGGGCGACCTTGTAGGTGGCCCCGTTCGAGCAGTCGAGCACGATCTTCATGCCTTGCAGCGTCAACTGCTGCGGGAAGGACTGCTTGCAGAAGACGATATAGCGGCCGATGGCGTCGTCGATGCGCTTGGCGCGCCCGATCTCGTCGGCCGTCGGGCGGATGTCGTTGATCCGTCCCGAGGCGATGATCTCCTCGATCTCCTCCTCCAGCTTGTAGGAGAGCTTGTAGCCGTCGCGGGTGAAGATCTTGATGCCGTTGTCGTGATAGGGGTTGTGCGAGGCCGAGATCACGATGCCTGCATCCGCGCGCATGCTCTGGGTGATGTAGGCCGTGCCGGGGGTCGGCACCGGGCCGAGCAGGAACACGTCCACGCCCATCGAGCAGATGCCCGCCGTCAGCGCGTTCTCGATCATGTAGCAGCTTAGCCGCGTATCCTTGCCGATCACGATGCGGTGGCGCTTGTCGTGCCGCTTGCAGACATACGCCGTCGCCCGCCCGATCGCCAGCGCCATCTCCGCCGTCATCGGGTTGACATTGGCAATCCCGCGCACCCCATCCGTCCCAAATAACTTACTCATGTTATATTCTCCCATAATCCTAATTGCACTTCCGCCGTAAAAGTCATTACCACCCGCTACGCTCGAGACACAGAGGCACCGAGACAGCTCCTCTCCTCATGGCTGTGTCTGGTGAATTTGGCGCAGATTGGCTGACTCAGCTCCATGTCGTTATCAAGGGTGTCAGCCAATCTGCGCCAAATTCACCAGACGGTTGTTCTCAGAGTTCGCAGAGCAACAAGGAATTCGAAATTCTCTGTGTCTCTGCGTCTCCGTGGTTGTCTTCTCCCGTCTCTATTCTGATCCAAAAGGTCTAAAGTCCATAGTCTAATGTCTACTCCCTTTTGTCTACAGTCTTCAGTCTTTCCCCCACCGTCCCGCCACGGAGTCGACAATCGACTGCAGCCACGCCGTCCCTGCCGTCTTGGCTGCCTCAGGCAGTGCCTTGATCGTTTCAAGATAGGTTCCCTGGCCGATTCCGTCCACCAATTCCGCCGGCGGTGCTGGAAACGCCGCCGGCAGCCCCAGTAGCTCCGCCAGCCGTGGCCGCAGCGCCAGCAGCTTGCGGTGCGACTCGCGTTCGCCGGGATTGGTGGCGATCTTGCCCGCCAGCTTGTCGAGTTGGGCCACGCGCTCGCTGGCCACCGCCGCGATCTGGCGCCGGGCCCCCGCCAGGCAAGCCTGTGCGTAGGGGGCGTCCGGTGTGAGCAGCGGACGGATATGGGCATACCAGGCCGCCAGTGCATGGATGTTGCCGGCATACGTGAAATTATTCCGGCAGATACGGTCGATATCGCCATATTGCCGCAGATTGTAAGGCGTCTCCTTCTGGCGTCCGCCCGTCTGGCCGAAGACCAGCAGCCCCTCTTCGGTCACATCCCGCCGGCAGAGCGTGCCTGCCGCCACAACCGTGCCGTAGGCAATGCGCGTCGGGCCCACCAGGCCGCCCTGGCCGCCGAGGAAGACCGGCGGCTGGTCGAGCATCACCCCGCGCGGGACATCGCCCATAAGCGAGGCGGTGGCCTTGTCCTGATGGGCTGTGAAGTTGAAGTGGATGTACGACGACCCCACCTCACTGTGGTCCTTCAGACCGGTCCCGCCCGCCATCAGGCAGTCGCAGAAATTGATCAGGCTTCCGAGCGTCACATACGGCATCAGCAGCGTCTGCTTCAGGCCCACCGTATGCGCGACCGACGCCTGCTCCTCGAGCAGCGTACCGGGGCGGATATGGGCGCCCGAGCCGACCGACGCCCCGTCGAGGAAAACCGCCCCTTCCGCGAAGCCGCCGCAGAACCGCACATCCCGCCCGAGCTGGCAATCCACCAGCGTCGCCGGCCCCTCCGCCCCGATCACGCACCCCGGCCCGATCGACGTCGTGCCGCCGCTGATCCGGCACCCCGGGAAAATCTCCACCCCCGGCGCGATCTGCCCCGGCGCGACATCTAGCGCCAGCGTCTGCGGCTCATGCAGTGTTATTCCACGCGCTGTAAATACGTTATTGTTATTGGGCATATGTTGTTCTCCACGTTAAAGCGGGATTTATATTGCACCACAGAGGCACGGAGACTCGGAGGAGAGGTTCGCGTAAATCTGACATTGGCAAGATGGACTTTTATGGTAGAGATATTGCCTGCTGATATTGCCAATCTCAGATTTACGCGAACTGGTTTGTAGAGGGAGGCAGAGGAACTGGCGCATTATAAAACCATCCTTTTGATACCCTGCTTTAGCACAGGAACATTGAAGTTGATGAGAAGGCCAACTTTGCATTTGGTCAGCTTCATGTAGGTAAGAAGTTGCGCTTCATGAATCGGCTCGAGCGCTTTTACCGCCTTTAATTCCACCACCACTTTGCCCATGATAATCAGATCCAGACGTAAATCATCGCCGACACGCTTTCCTTTGTAGAGGAGAGGCAAGTTTACTTGTGATTCAAATGGTACATCCCGCAACTGGAGTTCGTGATAGAGGCTGCGTTCGTATATTTCCTCATACAAGCCCGGTCCCCAATGCTTGTGGACCTCAATAGCACCTCCGATGATTTGCTCCGTCAACTTCGTTTCAATCATAACTACCTTCTCCTCGCTTCGCCGCCGTACAAAAACATCACCACCCGCTCCGCTTGAGACACAGAGGCACTGAGACAGCTCCTCTCCTCATGACTGTGTCAGGTGAATTTGGCGCAGATTGGCTGACTCCGGTCCATGTTGTTATCAATGGTGTCAGCCAATCTGCGCCAAATTCACCTGACGGTTGTTCTCAGAGTTTCAGAGCAACAAGTAATTAGAAATTCTCCGTGCCTCCGTGCCTCTGTGGTTCAATTTTCGACTTTCGACTTTCAACTTTACTCGACGGTAACCGACTTGGCGAGATTCCGGGGTTGGTCGATCGGGCAGCCGCGCAGGTTGGCGATATGATACGCCAGGAGCTGCTCGGCGATCACTACCGGCACCGGGCTCAGGAAGGCGGGGCAGGGGGGGACCCAGATCACATCGTCGCAATGCGTCCCGATCTGCTGGTCGCCCTCGGTGGCGATCGCGATCACGGGTGAACGCCGGGCACGGCATTCCTGCATATTGGCGATCATCTTCTCGCGCCCTGGGATATCGGGCACGGCCGCCACCACCGGCACCTCCTCGCAGAGCAGGGCGATCGGGCCGTGCTTCAGCTCGGCCGCGTGATACCCCTCGGCGTGGATGTAGGAGATCTCCTTGAGCTTCAGCGCCCCCTCCATCGCCACGGGGAACATGTAGCCGCGCCCGATATAGAAGAAATCGTCCTTGTCCGCATAGCGTGCCGCCAGCTTCAGGATGGCGTCGTTCTGCTCCAGCACCCGCTCGCACAGCGCCGGCAGTGTCTCCATCGCCTCGATCATCGACTGCCCCTCGTGTTGCGAGAGGCGCCGGGTGCGGCCCATCAGGATCGCCATCATCGCCATCACGCTCACCTGGCAGGTGAACGCCTTGGTCGAGGCCACGCCGATCTCCGGGCCCGCATGCAGGTAGACCCCGCGCCCGGTCTCGCGGGCGATGGTCGAGCCGACCACATTGCAGATGGCCAGTACCGAGGCCCCCTTGCGCGCGCCCTCGCGCACCGCCGCCAGGGTGTCGGCGGTCTCGCCCGACTGGCTGACCGCCAGCATGCAGGTGTCCCTCAGGATGATCGGGTTGCGGTCGCGGAAGTCCGCCGCCTGCTGCACATCGGTCGGGATGCTGGCGATATCCTCGAAATAGTACTTGCCGACCATGCCCGCGTAATAGGACGTGCCGCAGGCCGCGATGCTGATACGGTCGATCCGGGCCATCTCGCAGGTATCCATCTGCATACCGCTCAGTTTCGCCGTGCCGTCCTTCGGCAGCAGGCGCCCGCGGATCGCATTGCCGATCGCCTGCGGCTGCTCGAAGATCTCCTTGAGCATGAAGTGGGCGTAGCCCGCCTTCTCGATCGCCCCCAGGTCCCAGTCGATCCGCGTCGGCTTGCGCGAGACCGGCAGGTTCTTCTGCGAGGTGATGTCGATCGCATCCCCGGTCGCCATCAGGATATCGCCGTCATCCAGGAAAATCACCTGGTCGGTATGGTTCACGATGGCGCTGACATCCGAGGCGATGATGGTCTCGTTCTTGCAGATGCCCACCACGATCGGGCTGCCCTTGCGGGCGGCCACGATCTGGCCGGGGTGGAGGGACGAGATCACGGCGATGCCGTAGGTGCCCTCGAGTTTCTCCAGCGCGGCGGCGACCGCGTGGCGCAGGTCGCCATCGTAGCACTCCTCGATCAGGTGGGCGATCACCTCGCTGTCCGTCTCGCTCTTGAACGGGTAGCCCTGCGCGATCAGCTTCTCGCGCAACTGGGCATAATTGTCGATAATCCCGTTGTGGACGATCGCGAACTTGCCGTTGCGGCTCAGGTGGGGGTGGGCATTGGCCTCGGTTGGCTGGCCGTGCGTCGCCCAGCGCGTGTGGCCGATCCCCAGCGTGGCGGGGGCCATGCAGGCATCTCCCTCGCTCATGGCCGCCTCCAGGTTCGCGATCTTGCCGGGGCGCCGCACCAGCGTCAGGGCGTCCGTGCCGGACGGTTGCAGGGCGATGCCGGCCGAGTCGTACCCGCGGTACTCCAGGCGTTTAAGGCCCGAAAGAATGATTTCCGCCGCATTCCGGCGCCCGGCGTATCCGACAATTCCGCACATAAGCAACTCCATCTAGGTAAAAGGTTAATGACGAGCGATTCTGTCGGAAGCCACCGCCAAAAGCAATGAGAAATCAGAAAATCAGACTACAGACCACAGACCTTCCCGGTCCTGATCTTTATCGACTTCCACGTCGTCCCCCTTGGCCGGGTTCCACCCGCCGTCTCCCGTCTCCCGTCTCCCGTCTTCCGTCTTCCGTCTTCCGTCATCCGTCTTCCGTCATCCGTCTTCCGTCTCCCGTCTTCCGTCTTCAGTCTTCCGTCATCCGTCTCCCGTCTTCCGTCTCCCGTCTCCCGTCATCCGTCTTCCGTCATCCGTCTTCCGTCATCCGTCTCCCGTCTTCCGTCTGCCCTGCCGTTGTCTTTATGCTTTCATCTTGCCCATTTCGGTAGTATTGTTCATTCAGGATTGAACGTTGCCACGCTGACGATGCCCTGCATAATCGGCGGGGCGGGAGCGTCTCTGGGTAAAGTCGAAAGTCGAAAAAGTTTCCTGGAGGGCCGGGTTCCACCCCGGCCGCGTAGCTGCACGCTGGTGCAATAACGGAGGGTGAGCATTCCAGTTCCCCACACGGGAGCAAGATGCTCCCGCCACTTTGGTGACCGGTATTAATGGTAACCGGAGCATCTTGCTCCGGGCAGGGGATGCGGAGCTCGCCCCTCCGGGGGCTAATGTCCAAAGTCTAAAGTCCAAAGTCTAAAGTCCAAAGTCTAAAGTCCAAAGTCTAATGTCTAAATCCCCCCAAACTCTCCCCGACCTCCCCGACGACGTCGTCCCATCCCGCCACGCGCCATCATGAAGTGGCAATTATCGAATATCGAGATCTGACCACAAAAAGACCTGATTTCGACTTTCAGCTTTCGACTTTACCTGATACCTTTCGACTTTACCAAAACATGTCCTTCTTCCTCCTCTACATCTTCATCGTCCTCGTCTTCTGGCGCCCGCAGGAGTGGCTCATCCCATGGATGTTTGGCATTCCCGTGCTCGATGCCGTCACCTACATGTCCCTCCTGGCCCTCATGCTCGAGTTCGACAGCGGCAAGGTCAAGATCGACCGCCGCGAGCCCCAGTACTTCCTCTACATCGGTCTGTTCATCGCCGGCCTCATGTCGCACATTTCCTGGTTCTACTGGGAAGGCCTGATGAACAACTGGGCGGACATGTTCCGCCTGACGTTCTTTGGCATCCTGCTTTTCTCCTGCTGCACCACCGTTGCCCGCCTGCGCTGGATCGCGCGGGCGTTTGTCATCATGGCCCTGCTGATGGCCGTTCATGCCATCCTGCAGGAAACCCGCGGCTACGGCTTTGCCGGACAGCGCCCGATCTGGTCATGGCGCCCGGATAGTGATGTCCCCCTGCCGCGCAGTAAATTCTTCGGGATCTTTGATGATCCTAATGACCTTGGTCAGTTCCTGGCAACCTCTATGCCGCTGTGTTTTGTTTTTTTTAAGAAAAGCAGTTTCCTTAAGTTTGTAATTGGCTCATGGGCAGCATCTTATCTTTATCTTGGTTTGGCTGCCACGCTCTCCCGTGGTGCCCAGGTTGGACTGGCGGCGACCGCTGGCGTTGCCGCCGTCATGTTGATATTCAGGAGGTCATATACATTTGTTCTCATGCTTGGCCTGCTTGCCTGTCTATTGGTGATTCCGTTTTCCGGCCGGTTCCTAGGCGACGCTTGGGAACGTGTGAATTTATGGGGGCAGGCCAACTGGGCCTTTAAAACAAAACCGATCTTCGGCGTCGGACGAGGCATGATCGGCGACTATCTGGATCGGGGTAAAGCCGTACATAATGCGTATGTAAGCTGCTATTCAGAGCTTGGTGTTTTTGGATTCTTTTTCTGGTTTTCGCTCGTCTTGCTTGCGGGCATCGGCCTTTTGCAGACGCGACGGGCATTACGGTATTGCGATGACCCTGAGGGACAGTGGCTTTACCGTTTCAGTGCCTGGGGCTTGTCTGCGTTTGCTGGTTTTGCGGCCTCAGCCTATTTCCTTAGTCGGGCATTTATATTTCCACTATATTTCCTGACTGCCATGATGGGTGCGGTCCCTGTTCTCGCACGGCAGTATGCTCCAGAGAACCGGGATGAAGATATGCGTTTGGGATGGTCCATTCGTGATACCTGTATTCTCGGGATTCCCCTAAGTCTTCTTGTAATCGTGTATGTATATATATCGATTCTGATACTGAACATGCAGCGATGATGCCAGGTTCTATCTTGTAATTCACCGGGGATGAATCGTGCGAAGAAAGCAGAGGATGATTTGTTGACTCAACCATTGTGTGCCGTCCGTCGTGACAGGTCTTGGCTAGCATGGAAATTACATCGCTTTTTTCTTAAGCATCCTTTCGGGTGGCGTACGTTGCGACTGGGTGAGGATATCCAATGGCGGGTAAAGTATCTGGCCGAAGGGAAGTGCAATTACATTTTTCGCGTTCGTGGTGCTCATCGATTGCTGCGAATTTCTAAACCGCAATTCTATGCTCCCGGTATCCCTGTTGGCGAGCATCTGGCGCGGCAGAATTGCATGATCATGAACAGCCTGGCAGCGCGGGGGCTTTCTGTGCCATGCGAGCATATTTACGGCGGTGCCTTGTTGGTTGAGGATGCTGGGAAACCGTTGCATCACTTTCGTTTTGATGATTGGCGTTTTCTTGATAATTTGTTTGCCGGGATTGAGGCATGGTCTTGCGAATACCGCAAAGTAATTCTAGATTATAACGAGGGCAATTGGTGCTGGTATGGTGGCGTCGTCCGCTTGGTAGATGTGGACGTCAATTTTATCTGCGCACTCGATGAGGTTGGCCATCACCCGCTCGTTAAACGACGGGTGAATATAGAGGCAGGTATGGATGATCGGCAAATCCTTGCGGCGTTTCTGCGTGTGGAGTTATGCCTGCTTCGCGAATATCTGGAGAATATGCGGCAATAAGTCCGCGGAAAGGAGAAAAAAGCGTTGAAAAAGATGCTTTATGCATGGTTGTCCCATCGTTGGCCCCGGTTGTGGTTTTTCTTGAAGTACCATGCCGAGACCGAATATCAGACCTACCTTTACGCCCGCGGCGAAATCATCCCGTTTGGTAAGACGCTGCGAAAGCAAAAGGCGCTTGATAGCGTTTTCCTGCCGATCATCCAAGGGCAAAGCGTTCTGGAGATTGGTTGCGACACCGGTTTCTTCCCGCTGTATGCGGCTGTAAATGGAGCCACGCGGGCAACTGGGGTTGACAGGAATCGGCGCGCGCTAGCTAAGGCGGAACATGCCCGTGCAGTGATGCAAATGCCCCAAGTGGATTTTCTTTACGGTAACGTTCCCGAGATCCGCGTGGACGGTGTTTACGATACGGTTGTTTTTCTGTCGGCGATTCACTATATGTTCTCGGGGCAATGTGGAAACAAGGTGCTGTTCCGGAAAATGGATGCTTTCGTGGAATTCATCAGTGCTTTTGTGGGCACATATTTACTCATTGAGTTTGTCGAGCCGGCGGATGCTGCCGCTACGCTGTTGGTCGAAAAAACACTGATTGAGTCGGGGGAATACAGTGAATCCTCGTTTCTAAGCGCTCTTCATAGGCGTTTTGGCACCGTCGTGGATCTCGGGCGGACTCATTATCCGACGCGCCGTGTGTATCTGGCTGCGCGGGGAGCTCTCCCTCCTGTTTATTCGGTGATACCATCATCAGTTTCTCATCATGCACGTTAATCTGATGGATTTTCGTTTGCTGCTAGGCATGCCGCGTGTGCGCGTGAATCTGATGATTCCGTGCGTTGCGGATTCGGATGCGTTTTACGCCGATATTGCCTGGAAATTCTACCGGGAATCAATGTCTCGTCACCGGCGTTTACCGATAATTCACACCTTTACGCACGGTGTGGCACTATGCAAAATTAAAGGGGTTGCGGATTCCTATTTTGATCGGATAGAGGCCTCGGGGCGACGGAATGCCAAGAAGGCGCGGCGGCTAGGTTATACGTTCAAGAGGATTGATTATAACCAACATTTGCATGATATTGGCGAGGTCCGGCGTTCGACGGACACCCGTCAAGGCCCGTTGTCCCCGCAGTTTCTTGCTGCCGAGGTGGCATCCTGCCGGAATCCAGAAGCGCGAACCAACACGCATGACTATCCTTATTTCGGAGTTTTTCGCGAAGGTCGTTTATGTGCATACGCCGGGTTGCTGGTCGCCGGAGAGTTAGCGATGATCGAGCATATCTACGGGCACGCCGCGTATCAGTCGGACGGGATTGTGCCATTGCTGCTGGTCGGCATGGGGGAATATGTGCGGGCGCATTACCCGACTGTGATGTATTACGGGTACGGTAGCTATTTTGGTGCATCAGAAACCCTTCGCCGCTTCAAGCGCAAGTTCTGTTTTCAGCCATACCGTGTAAAGTGGTTACTTTAACATCTGAATCAGCTTGAGGTTGGAGTGAAACAAAAGATTTTCAGGCGTGATGGTGGGGTGTTTTTCCAGGATCTGGAATCCATGGATTTTTTCTATTGTCGTCGGTCATCCGACCTTATCGTGCTGTCGGCAGCCTTGTACGCCTGCTTCGGTCGGTTTGGTATGTGGAAAGTGCTGCTCAAACTGCTGGCCGGCCGTCGCGTGTTTTATGGGATCATGCACTCGGTGGCGGGAGAGAGTATTGTCCATTACGGTTGGATTTCCTTAGGGTTTTGCCGTTACTACCCTGTCGAGCGGTCTGCGGCGGTGGTCGGTCCGGTCTGGACCGCCCCGGTCGCACGTGGTGGCGGGCTGGCGATCCGTGCGCTTAAGCTGGCCCTGAATGAGCTTGCGCAAGCGGGAATCGAACGCGTGTATATTGACACATCGGAGGACAATGCTGCCATGCTGAGAGTCATCCGTCATTGCGGATTCGATGTCTTGGCAGGTGAATACCAGCGCCGTTATACGGTGAAACCAGGTGGGATATTTCGTTTTAATCCTTCAGAGAACGGGAAACGGTGACATTCGGTTGCTTCCCGCTTCGAACATGAGTCTATTTGCATTAGTGCGTGATGGATACGGTCAGGCTCGCGGCTACCGGCGTTTGGAAATCAGGCGGGAAGCGGCTTGTGCCGCAAGAATGACCGCATCTAAACTGGCCGACAACGCCTGCCGTCTGCGGCAGGCTCGCTATCTCCATGCGATTGGGTGCTTTCCTGCGTATGCCGACTTGGTTCGTGCCCATGTGGGCGCTGAGCCATCCGACCTTGCCAAGGTCCCCTTCGATCAGCTTCCCGTCCTAACTAAAACCACGCTGTCTAAAATCCTCGCCGGTCCTCACAGTCAGCCGTCGTCAGTCATCACCCACTGCACCGGTGGTTCGACCGGTCAGCCCTTCCGGTTCTTCATCACCCGTGAAAGCTTCGAGTGGCGTACGGCTGTGTCAGACCGCGGCTATAGCTGGGCGAAGGCGGAGGAGGGGCAGCGTAGCTTCTACGTCTGGGGTACCGCCATCCAGAAGCCAGGTTGGAAGCAGCGGATCAAGGCCGGTGTTCATCACTGGCTTCAGAACCGCAAGTATTTCGACAGCTTCCAGTTTGACGATGATCGGAAGGCCGAATGTTGCCGAAAGATCAATAGATTCAAACCGGTTTCGCTGGTCGGGTATGCCGGCAGCCTGATTGAACTGGCTCGTTACGTGAGTCGCCATCCGAATGCGCTGACTTGGCGGGCACGCACCTGCGTTACAGCCGCTGAGGGGCTGCGGCCTGGAATGCGCGAGCTGATCGTGGCGCATCTGGCCGATGATGTGTTCATGTCATACGGCAGCCGCGAATTCATGCTCATCGGCATTGAGGGGCCGGATCATGACGGGTACCACATCGCGGCGGATAATCTTTACGTCGAGGTTGTTGACGACAACGGAAAGCCATTGCAGCCGGGTGAACTTGGACGTATCGTCATCACCGATCTCCACAATGACGCCACACCGTTTGTGCGGTACGCTATAGGGGACTTGGGTAAAGTCGAAAGTCGAAAGTCGAAAGTCGAAATAGAATCAAGAAGTGCAGGAGAAGAGAGTATTGCTTTAGCCCCGAAAAATAAGATTTCGAATTTCGAATTTGGAATTTCTCCATTTCCGAAACTTGCTTCTGTCGAGGGGCGGTTGCAGGAGGTTGTTATGTGCGCAGACGGGGAAAGACTAACCGCATTATTCATTCCGCATCTGATGAAGGAGTTCGCGTGGGTAGACGGGTATCAGGTTGTGCAAGATTCTCCAGGGAAGATCACGATGAATCTGGTGACGAGGGATGATGCCTGGGAACAAAAAACAGGCACAATCGGGATGTGCCTTGGAGAGAAACTTGGGGATGAGATGGAAATCAGGTTTACGAGGGTTGCCGTGCTGGTAAAGAATGCCTCAGGAAAGACTCCAATTGTTCTTAAACACGGGAACGAACCGTCCGTGTAGAATAAGCTGATGACCTGAATTTTGCACCACCGGTTGATTTATCGTATTGATCGTCGTTGATTTT
>CAZSRU010000086.1:9588-11819 GCA_964609395.1 uncultured Victivallales bacterium | reverse complement strand
CAATTAGTGTGTAACTAATTAATGATCAGCATATTATCTAGAACGTCCCCATTTCCCCAATTAATGATCAGTATATTATCTAGAACGTCCCCATTTCCCCAATTAATGATCAGTATATTATCTAGAACGTCCCCATTTCCCCACGGCCGGAGGGCCTGTCGCGTTGTAGCTGGTCTCGGTGAGACCGGATTACGGCGCATGGCGGTGTTAGCCGGGCGGCGGACGGTCCGGCGGCCCGTCCCTACCGGCAACGGTCAGGCAGGGATGCCCGACCCACATTATTGACACCTTCGCGGTAAAGTGCGATTGGTTATTGAAGGTCTTCAGTCTTCAGTCTACAGTCTACAGTCCAATGTCCAATGTCTTGAATCCGAAAATAGGTATAGCAAAAATGCGCGACAAGAATGACTATGCCCCCCTGGCGATCATCGGCGGCGGCGCGGCCGGGTTGATGGGGGCCTGCCTGGCGGGCGAGCTGGGCATTCCGACGCTGTTGCTCGAGCGCAAGCACCGCGTCGGCAGCAAGCTGCTGATGTGTGGCAACGGGCGCTGCAACCTGTCGTGGCGGTTGGAACCCGCGCAGATGCTGGCGGATTTCGGACCGCCGCTGGATACCTTCCTGCAACCGGCCATCCAGGCGTTTTCGCCAGCCATGCTGATGCGCTGGTTCGAGCAGCGCGGGCTGCCGCTGATGACGACCTCCGACGGCAAGGTCTTTCCCCGCTCGGAACGCGCCCCCGATGTGGTCCACTGCTTCCAGGATGAACTGCGGGTGCGGGGCGTCGCGCTCTGCACGCAAGCACCCGTGGAACGGATCGAGCCGCTGGAAGGCGGCGGTCTCCGCCTGCACACCGCCGCTTTTGCGTTCAACGCCCGGCATGTCCTGCTGACCACCGGCGGCGTTAGTTACCCCAAGACCGGCAGTGTCGGCGATGGCCAGCGCATGGCGGGCGAGCTGGGACTGCGCGTTCTGCCGTTCCGTGCGGGGTTGGTCGGGGTGGAATGGACCGATCCGTGGATGCAGCGGCAGTTCGGCAAACCGTTCACGCGGGCGGCGGTGAAGGTGTTCGACGGCCAGGCCCTGCTGGGCGAAACGGAGGGCCTGCTGGAGGTGGAGCGCTGGGGCCTGGGCGGCGGCTGCATCTCGAATGCCACCCGCCTGCTGTCGCGGGCCAGCGCGAAACAACCGGCCTTGGAAATCCGGCCCGAGCCCGGTGCGGCGGTTATCCGGATCGGGAATGTCAAGATGCGGCCTTTGAAGGAAGCCATGGTGACGGTCGGCGGCGTGGATCTGGCCGAGGTCTCGAACACCACGTTCGAGGCCCGTCGTGTTCCCGGCCTTTTCCTGGCGGGGGAAGTGCTCGATATCGACGGCCCGACCGGCGGCTACAACCTGACGGCGGCGTTCGCAACCGCCCGGCTGGCGGTGCGGGAGATCGCGCGGCGGATGGGGGGGGCGGGGGCGGGGAAGACGGAAGACGGAAGGCGGAAGACTGAAGACCGAGGACGGGGGACGGATGGCGGATGGCGGGGGGAGAGACCGCAGGCCAAACCGGGGTCGGGAGTCGGGCGTCGGGCGTCCTCGCGAGCCGAAGGCGGCAGACGACAGACCGGGGACAGGGAGCAGCAGGCGAGGTGGAGCGCCCAACGCCCAACATCGAACGTCGAACATCGAACATCGAACGCCCAACATCCAACGCCCAACGCCCAACCAAGAACGAAGAACGAAGAACCAAGAACCAAGCACCAGGCACAAAACGCGAGCCGGAGGCCGCGATAATGCTGGCCTGCGGGAAACGGATTCCGGAGAGCGAGCATGCGGTCTCGCTGAGTCTGCCGACGCTGCGCGATGTGATCGGCTACGAGGAGAAGTCCGCCGACGTCTTCCGTCATGTCTGCTCGGGGTATCCGCGTTTCGTGCGGCACTGGACGGTCGAGCGTGTCCAGTCGCTGCTGCAGGATCGCTTCGACTGCGCGGGGCCGGTGGTTGCCTTGCACGAGCCGGCGGCCTGCGCCCGGCTGATGGACTTCCTGCAACGCGACCTCAAGGTACTCGACGGTTTGCCGTTCGGGGCTGTGGAACTGCTGGCGGGAGACGCCGGGCTGATGGCCGAGGCGCAGCGGTTCCAGCAGCATACCGGCCTGATGCTCTCGTCGCGCCAGGCGGAGGATTGGCTGGCTGCCGCAGACGGCAGACGGCAGACGGCAGACGGCAGACTGCAGACTGAAGA
>CAZSRU010000086.1:0-9488 GCA_964609395.1 uncultured Victivallales bacterium | reverse complement strand
CAGACTGAAGACCGAAGACTGAAGACTCAACATCCAACGCCCAACACCCAACGCCCAACGTTCAACCAAGCACCAAGCACCAAGCACGACGCACGAAGCACCCCCCCTGAACCCTTCTCCGACTCCGTACGTCGTTGCCTTGCTGGGCTTTACGGCGTCGCCGAAAGCGCGGTCGGTCTCTATCCATCCGGGATGAACGCCTATTTCTCGGTCTTCGATACGCTGAACCGTTTGCAGCGCGGGCACGGGCGTGAGCAGTGGCTGCAAGTCGGCTGGCTGTACCTGGACACCACCGCGATACTCGACCGTTTCGCGACCCGCAAGCACCTGCATTTCCACGCGGCGGCGGCGGATGCCATCGAGGACTACATTACCGGGCATCACGCGGAGATTGCCGGCATCACGACCGAAGTGATGACCAATCCCCTGCTCCAGACCCCGGACCTGGTCCGGCTCAGCGCCGTGGCGCGCCGCTTCAACCTGCCCCTGATCGTGGACATCTCGATGCCAACGCCGGTCAATGTCGACGTGTGCCCTTATGCCGATGTCGTGATCGAGAGCCTGACCAAGTTCGCCAGCGGCCATGCCGATGTCATGGGCGGGGCGGCGGTTTTCAACCCGCATTCCGAATGGGGGCAGTGTTTGCGTGCCGCCGTGCCGGATGGTTCGCCTTACGGTCGGGACCTGCAGCGACTGGCGCACAGCATCGCGGGGTATGCGGCGCGCATGGCGGTGATCAATGCCAACGCGGCGGCCTTGACGGCCTACTTCCGCCGCAGCCGGGCGGTGCGGGACGTGTATTGGGCCGGACAGCCCGGTTCGGCGGCGGCCTATGCGGCGCTGCGGCGGCCGGGGGGCGGTGAGGGCGGGGTGGTGTCGGTGGTGTTCGAAAAACCGCTGGAAACGGTCTATGACCGGCTGGACCTGCTCAAAGGTCCGAGTTTCGGCACGGAATTCACCCTTTGCATGGCCTATGTCTACATGGCGCATTACGACCTGGTCACCACGCCAGGCGGGCGGGAACGGCTGAGGCATGAAGGCATCGACCCGGAACTGCTGCGCATCTCCGTCGGCATGGAACCGATCGATGACTTGATTCACGCATTTGAGAGCGCCCTGTGAACCAGCCGGAGCATAAGAATCGTCAATCGCTCTCGTCGCCCGCTCTCGTTCACCGAATCTTTTGCTTTTCGGCAGACGAGAGCGGGCGACGAGAACGGATCACGATTCAATCGACACCCAATTCGCGTTTTTCCGGCATTCTGATTCGTGTTTGACTTTCCTGCTTGGGAGGGTTAGAGTGCGAGCTTTGTTTTTTCCTGCACAAAAGAGGATCAACCGCTGGTGGCGATGGGCGTTATCCGGCACGGTATCAACACGAGGAGCGAATCATGATTGTATCCACGCAGAAACTCTTTGACCATGCCTATGGCAAGTATGCCGTCGGTGCCTACAATATCAACAATGCCGAGCAGATCATGGGCCTTTTCCGGGGCAACATGGATAGCAAGGCCCCGTTCATCATCCAGCTTTCCAAGGGTGCCCGCAGTTACACGGACACGCGCCTGCTCGAGGCGATGATCCGCGCGGCGGACGCGATCTTCCCGGACGCGATCTTTGCCGTGCATCTGGACCATGGCGACGAGAAGACCTGCTACGAGTGCATCGACAGCGGTTTCTACAGCTCGGTCATGATCGACGCCAGCCATGAGGATTTCGACGAGAATATCGCGGTCACCAAGCGCGTCGTGGACCGTGCGCATGCCAAGGGCCTCTCGGTCGAGGCCGAACTCGGCAAGCTCGGCGGTGTGGAGGAGCATGTGTCGGTCGATGAGGCGGATGCCAAGCTGACCGACCCGAAGCAGGTGCAGGAATTCGTGACCCGCAGCGGCTGCGACAGCCTGGCCTGCGCGATCGGCACCAGCCACGGGGCCTACAAGTTCACGGGCGGCCAGGGGCTGCATTTCGACGTGATCGAGCAGATCGCCAAACTGATGCCGCGCTTCCCGCTGGTGATGCACGGCTCGAGTTCGGTGCCGCAGGACGAGGTCGCGCGCATCAATGCCGCCGGTGGCCAGTTGAAGGGTGCCAAGGGTGTGGACGAAGCGCAGATCACGAAGGCCTCGAAGATGGGTGTCACCAAGGTTAACATCGATACTGACGGGCGCCTGGTATGGTGCCGCGTGCACCGCGAATGCTTCCGCGACGATCCGGGCAACTTCGATCTGCGTCCGGCCGGAAAAGTTTTCATGGCGGAGTACGCCAAGTACATTGTCCACAAGAACCAGGTGCTCGGCAGCGCCGGTCAGCTTGACAGTGTGCGTCAGTTCATCAGCAAGTAAGTATTCAGGAGAAACACGAGATGGCAGCCAAGAATATGATTATGGTTGATGGCAACACCGCCGCCGGTGTGGTCGCCCACGCCTGCAGTGAAGTCTGCGCCATTTACCCCATCACCCCCTCTTCACCGATGGGTGAGACCGCCGACGAGCTGAGCGCTGCCGGTGTCAAGAATATCTGGGGCACGGTTCCCGAGGTTGCCGAGCTGCAGTCCGAGGGCGGTGCCGCCGGCACCGTGCACGGCGCACTGACCTCCGGTGCGCTGACGACGACGTTCACCGCGTCGCAGGGCCTGCTGCTGATGATCCCGAACATGTACAAGATCGCGGGCGAGCTGACCTCGACCGTCTTCCACGTGACCGCCCGTTCGCTGGCCTGCCAGGGGCTTTCGATCTTCGGTGACCATTCCGACGTCATGTCCGTCCGCCAGACCGGCTGGGCCCTGCTGGCCTCCAACAGCGTGCAGGAAATCGCCGACCTGGCGCTGGTCTCGCATGCCTCCACGCTCAAGTCGCGGATTCCCTTCATGCATTTCTTCGATGGTTTCCGCAGCTCGCACGAGGTGCAGAAGATCGAGGAGGTCGGGCATGATGTGATCCGCGCGATGATCGACGACGACCTGGTGATCGCCCATCGCAAGCGCGGGCTCTGCCCCGACCGGCCGGCCATGCGCGGTACCGCGCAGAACCCGGACGTCTATTTCCAGGGGCGAGAGACGGTCAACCCGTTCTATGACGCCACGCCCGCCATCGTGCAGGCCTGCATGGACCGCTTCGCGAAGCTGACCGGCCGCCAGTACCACCTGTTCGATTATGTCGGCCACCCGCAGGCCGAGCGCGTGATCGTGATCATGGGCTCCGGTGCCGAGACGGTGCACGAGGTCGTCGATTTCCTGAACGCCAGCGGCGAGAAGGTCGGCGTGCTCAAGGTGCGCCTGTTCCGCCCGTTCGACGCGAAGGCCTTCGTGGCCGCGCTGCCCGCCACGGTGACCTCGCTGTCGGTGCTCGACCGCACGAAGGAGCCCGGCTCCCTGGGCGAGCCGCTGTATGGCGATATCCGCACGGCGATCGGCGAGATGATGGCCGAAGGTGCCTATAAGGGCACGCGCTACCCGCGTATCGTCGGCGGCCGCTACGGCCTGGGCTCCAAGGAGTTCACACCGGCGATGGTCAAGGGTGTCTTCGACAACCTCAGCGCCGACAAGCCCAAGAACCGCTTCACGGTCGGTATTATCGACGACCTGACGAACTCGCACCTGCCCTTTGATCCGTCATGGACCGTGGATTCCGGTAAGCGCATCGAGTGCATGTTCTACGGGTTGGGGGCGGACGGCACGGTCGGTGCGAACAAGAACTCGATCAAGATTATCGGCGAGGATACCGAGAACTACGCGCAGGGCTACTTCGTGTACGATTCGAAGAAGGCCGGTGCGATGACGGTTTCGCACCTGCGTTTCGGGTCGGATGTGATCCGCAGTCCGTATCTCTGCACCAAGGCCGATTTCGTGGCCTGCCACAACTTCAGCTTCCTCGAGAAGTACGATATGCTCTCGAACGCCAAGCCGGGGGCGACCTTCCTGCTGACGAGCCCGTATGCGGCGGCGGATGTCTGGCAGCATATGCCCGACGAGGTCGAGCAGCAGATCATCGACAAGAAGATCAAGTTCTACGTGATCGACGCGGTCAAGCTGGCGCACGAGCTGGGTCTCGGTGCCCACATCAACACGATCATGCAGACCTGCTTCTTCTACATCTCCGGCGTGTTGCCGCAGGACGAATCGATCGACGCGCTCAAGCAGGCGATCAAGAAGTCCTACGGCAAGAAGGGCGAGGAGGTTGTGCGCAGCAATAATGCCGCTGTGGATGCCGCCGTGGCGCGCCTGGAGCAGGTGGCGGTGCCGGCCAAGGTGGCTGGCAGGAGCAAGATGCCGCCGACGGTTGTGGGCGACGCGCCTGAGTTTGTCAGGAATGTGACGGCGGTCATCATGCAGCAGAAGGGCGACAGCCTGCCGGTGAGCGCGATGCCCAACGACGGCACCTGGCCGATGGCGACCACGAAGTTCGAGAAGCGCAATATCGCGACGGAGATCCCCGAGTGGAACGCGGACCTGTGCATCCAGTGCGGCCAGTGCTCGCTGGTCTGCCCCCATGCCGCGATCCGCATCAAGGCCTATGGCGAGGATGTGCTCAAGGGCGCGCCGGAAGGCTTCAAGAGCGAAGAGGCCAAGGGCAAGGAGCTGGCCGGGCTGAAGTTCACGGTACAGGTCGCGCCCGAGGATTGCACCGGTTGCGGTGCCTGCGTGCAGCGATGCCCGGCTGCCGAGCGTGACAAGGAGACGAAGGAGCCGACCGGCCGCAAGGCGATCATGATGGTCGAGCAGTTGCCGATCCGCGAGCGCGAACGTGCCAACTGGGACTTTTTCCTTAGCATCCCGGAGACCGATCCGGCCAAGTACAATCGCGAGTCGGTCAAGGGCAGCCAGTTCTGCCAGCCGCTGTTCGAGTTCTCGGGTGCCTGCGCCGGTTGCGGCGAGACCGCCTACGTCAAGCTGCTGACGCAGCTCTTCGGCGACCGGGCGATGATCGCCAACGCCACCGGCTGCTCCTCGATCTACGGCGGCAACCTGCCGACGACGCCTTACACGACGCGTGCGGATGGGCGTGGGCCGACCTGGGCGAACTCGCTGTTCGAGGACAATGCCGAATTCGGTTTCGGCATGCGCCTGGCGGTGGATCGTTTCAACACCTACGCCCTGGAGCTGGTGGCGAAGATCCTGGGCGGGGAATGCGCCTGCAAGGAAGTGCCGACGGAACTGTTCAAGGCGATCCGCGACGCGGACCAGTCGACGCAGGCCGGTATCGAGGACCAGCGCCAGCGCGTCGGGCAAATGAAGGCCAAGCTCGCGACCTGCAAATGCCCGGAATGCAAGATGCTGCTCTCGGTGGCGGATTACCTGGTGAAGAAGTCGGTCTGGATCGTCGGCGGCGATGGCTGGGCCTACGATATCGGCTACGGCGGCCTGGATCACGTGCTGGCCAGCGGGCGCAACGTGAATGTGCTGGTGCTCGATACGGAAGTGTATTCCAACACCGGCGGGCAGGCTTCGAAATCGACGCCCATGGGCGCGGTGGCCAAGTTCGCGGCGTCCGGCAAGCCGATGTCGAAGAAGGATCTTGGCATGATCGCCATGACCTACGGCAACATCTACGTGGCGCAGGTCGCGCTCGGTGCCAACATGAACCAGGTCGTCAAGGCCTTCAGCGAGGCCGAAGCCTATGACGGGCCTTCGCTGATCATCGCCTACTCGCACTGCATCGCGCAGGGTATCGAGATGGTCACCGGCCTGGAGAACCAGAAGGATGCGGTCAATTCGGGGCATTTCCCGATCTACCGCTACAATCCGCAGTTGCGCGAGGCCGGCAAGAACCCGCTGACGATCGACAGCAAGGCACCGACGATGAAGTTCAGTGAGTCCGCACTCAAGGAGAACCGGTTCCGGATCCTGACGAAGAGCAATCCGGCAAACGCGAAGAAGCTGCTGGACAAGGCGGACAAGTTCTTCGCGGCCAAGTACGACCTGCTCACGAAGATGGCGGCGATGGAGATGCACGAGGGCTGAACGATTGAAAACAGGGAGGTTGGCATATTTCCTGTCGGCGCTGGCGGCGGTGGCTGTCCTTTGCGGTTGCGAGGATAGCGGCGGTCACAAGTGGCTCGGCAGCGGCCATGATTTCGGCGCGAACAACCCCGATATGCATGTCGCCATTGGCGATAGCATCACTTGGGGTGTCGGGGCGAACACGTCGTATCCATCCATTCTCGAAGGAATGCTCGGCAAGACCGTGTTCAACGAGGGGGTCCCCGGCCAGCGTACTGGTCCGGGAGCCTCCCGCACCCCGGGAATCCTGGCTGGCTATCGTCCCGGATTCCTGCTGATCCTGTACGGGGCCAATGACGTCATCCATGGGGGTGATCTCGCCCTGGTGATCGAGCAGTTGCGCTCGATGATCCATGCCGCCCGCAATAACCGGACGATCCCCGTGCTGGCCACGATCACCCCGCACATATCCTGGCGCGAGGGGATCTACGGCGCGGCGGTGACAGACCTGAATATCCAGATCAGGGGGTTGGCCTCTGAAGAGGGGGTGAAGCTTGTCGATCTGGAGCGGGCCTTCGCGGGTCATCCGGAATACATGCTTTACGACGGGCTGCACCCGAACGACGATGGCCAAGCGATCATCGCCGCCAAATTCCACGACGTGCTGCGACGGTAGACTCCGTGAGGGATATGGGTGGCCACAAGCCGGCCCCCCGGGGCCCCGTGCAAAAACAAGGTGGTAACTTTTTTGTAGCCCAGTTGCGCCGCAACTGAGGCAACGGGATGCGCGTACGATCTACTTTTCTTCCTCGACCGGCGGTGCCAGCAGCGGCGTGATGGACGTCACCTCATCGAGCCGCAGTGTCTTGAAGATACCGGGCCGAAGCTCCAGTTTCAGGGACTCGGGATTGCGCTCGATCAGCACCCCGCGATAAACTTCCGTCCGCGTCTGTACCTGGCAGTTGGGGATGAACCGGCGCGGCAGGGCGTAGTGTCCGGTCAGGGTTTCATTGCGTACCACGGTGATCGTAGCCGTAAACGGGTAATACCCCGGCTTGGTCAGGGTCAGGTCATGGGTGCCGACGGGAACCAGCGGCAGGGTGAAGAGCGACGAAATCTTGTCCGTGCCGTCGGCCGCCAGTTCCGTCTCGCCGGCAGGCATGCCGTCGAGCAGCACTTTCACACCAGCCGGTTCCGTGGTGATCTCCAGTTTACCGGCATTGGGTGTCAGCGTCATATCCTCGACGTGGTTCTGGCCCAGGCCGAGCTGGACGGAGCGGGTGGCGGGATCGTGGGCGTCGAGTTCGGCGCGCAGCTCGTAGGCCCCCGCGGGCAAGGGGGCGATATCCAGGGGGGAACGTCCGCGGTACTGGTCGTTGAGAGCGACGCGTGCCCCCGGGGGCGTGGTGGTTATGCGCAGCGACGAGGGTTGCGGCCGCAGCGAGATGTCGAGCTGGCGGACTTCCCCCGCCTGCAGCGAAAGCGTCTCCTCGAAGCCATGGTGGCCGAGGGCTGTGATACCGAGCTTGACCTCGCCGGTACGGACATTGGCGACCTCGCAGGGGGAGACCCCCTGGCGGATGCCGTCGAGAGCCACTTCGGCTCCTGGCGGGGTGGTCTTCACGGAGAGCGAGGCGGTGTCGGCGGTGAGCGTTGTCTCGACCCGCTTCGGGATGCGGCTGTCGATGGCGATGTCGAGCGGTTTGGGCAGGAAACCGGACCGGGTGATCTGTGCGCGGTGTATGCCATAGGGCAGATCGGAGACCAGTACTGGCGTGGTGCCGCGGTCGACGCCGTTGATCTCGACGTTCGCGCCGTCCGGGGTGGAATGGACAAGCAGCAGCCCGTGCAGCGGCTCCAGCACCAGGTCGAGCACGTTCCGTTCGCCGCCGCTGAGTTCAAGGGTCCGGTAAAGCGTGCGGCACCCCCTGAGCGTGGCCGATAGGAGGTGTTTTCCGGGAGCGACCGCCGGAAGGGTCAGCGGCGTGACGCCGGCAGTCCTGCCGTTGATGGTGATCTCCGCGCCCTGCGGGGTCGAGGTGATATATACCTCTGCCGACTGGGACTGGGCCGAGAGGCGGCTGCCGGGGAAGGCAAGGGCGGCCAGGAGGGCGGCCGTCAGCGGGGCAACGAGGCTGTGCAGGCGTGTTTTCATCGTGCGGGGTTCCGTCTGGCTTCGACTTCGATCAACTGTTTACGGGCACCCTGGTGGCGCACGTCCTCACGGTCCGGGATAATGTCGAGCAGCAGGCGCAGCTCGGTGGCGGCGGTTTCCCAGTCGCGCAGTCGGACCGCCCGCTCGGCCTTGAAATTGATTTCCTCGTAGCGCTTGGCGAGGGCCTCTGCCGCCTCCTGGCGGGTATCGAGGATCGTCTGGAAGAACGGGGGCTTCACCTCGACCGCCTCGAGCAGCCATTCCGCCTCGTTGAGGCTGGAGATGGAGGCGGACAGGTTGCCAGGGGCAACCTCGCGCTCGGTGCTGAGCTTGCGTCCCAGCAGCATGGCTTCCTCGGCCATGGCGACAAGCTGTTCGGTGGAGTACTGGATCGCCCAGAGCCCCAGTTCCACCTTGCCGACATTCTCCAGTTTGGCGCACACGCTGGAAAAGCCCTCGGGCGCGGTGGACGTGTTGCTGACGCGCACGGTGTTCGCCTCGCGCCCGATGATCACCGTCAGCGTCTGTTCCGTCACCCGTCCGGGGGTCACGCCGCGGTAGAGCGGGTCAAGGCGGGCAAAACCGCTGTCGCGGACGAATCTGATCAGTTCGTTGATCACCTCGGTGCCGACCTGCTTGTCGCGGGCCAGGCTGCGGTTACTGGTGACATCGTCGACGGCAATCGAGAGCGTGCGGTCGGGAGCGATGTTCAAGGCATAGCGGAAAATGTTATCCGGGGAGGCCTCGACCTTCTCGTAGATCACGGTCATGGTTTCGGGCTCGGTGATGGCTGCCGGCGGCGGGTTCGCGGGAAGAACCGGGGTGTCGGCGTCCGGCTTCGGGCGCAGCAGCCAAGCGCCAGCGACCAGCAGGAGGGCGGCGGCGACAGTCAGCGGCAGCGGGCGCAGCCGGCGGCGGGGTGTGCGGTCGGTGGCCGTTTCGCCAAACCCCAGGTCCACGGAGGTTGCGGCGGCAGAGCCTGCCGGCTGGCCATCGCCATCCACGCGGATAACGGTATCCCCGATCGTGATCAGGCTGCCGGCCGGGGCGGGCGCCTCGGTGACGGGTTCGTTGTTGAGCAGCGTCTGGTTGGCGCTGCCCAGGTCGGTCACCCAGAGACTGCCGTCCTGCATGAAGAAGCGGCAGTGGTGGCGGGAGAGCAGCGGGTCGGCAAGCACGATGTCGTTCTTGGTGGAACGCCCGATGCGGACGCCTTCGGGCGGGACGTCGAACGACTTGCCGGCATCTATTCCGGCCAGGATACTGATTCTGGCTGTTTCGTTTGTCATAGCGGGTGTAATGTAGCAGGCGGTCACGCGCTTATCAATAGTTGAAAATTCAGGGTCTTCCGCAGAATCTGTGGGTGGCTTCCCGTTTTTCCTGTTCATGTATGAC
>CAZSRU010000085.1:0-11857 GCA_964609395.1 uncultured Victivallales bacterium | reverse complement strand
AAGCCACCCACAGATTCTGCGGAAGACCCAAAAAAAAAGGGCAGCCGGTGAGGGCTGCCCTTTTTATGTTGATGGTGTTTCGGACGATCAGTTCTTGCCGCGGCCGCTGACGCCCTTGGTGGCCTTGGTGACCTCCTTGGCCTTCTCCTTCGGGCGCAGGCTGCGGCAGGCCTTGCCGGCTTGCCACATCTCGGAGTTGCCGATCACGGCGAGTTCCTCGTCCAGGCGCTCCTTGTAGTCCTTGCGACCGCACATGCTGAGCACGCGCTTGGTCTCGCTGCCGTCCTTGACGCGGGCGTACAGTTCCTTGAACACGGGCAGCGTGGCCTTCTTGAACTTCGGCCGCCAGTCGAGCGCACCGCGCTGGGCCGTGGCCGAGCAGTTGGCGAACATCCAGTCCATGCCGTTCTCGTCAACCAGGCGGATCAGGCTCTGCGTCAGCTCCTCGACCGTCTCGTTGAAGGCTTCGCTCGGGCTGTGGCCGTTCTTGCGCAGCACGTCGTACTGGGCTTCCATCACGCCCGCGAGCGCACCCATCAGGATTCCGCGCTCGCCGGTCAGGTCACTGTGGACCTCGTCCGAGAACGTGGTGGGGAATAGGTAGCCCGAACCGACGCCGATACCCAGCGCGATGCAGCGTTCCTCGGCACGCCCGGTGGCGTCCTGGAACACGGCGTAGCTGGAGTTGATGCCCGCGCCGTTGAGGAAGTTGCGGCGCACCGAGGTGCCCGAGCCCTTCGGGGCAACCATGATGACATCCACATCCGCCGGCGGGATCACGCCGGTCTGTTCCTTGTAGACGATCGAGAATCCGTGCGAGAAATAGAGCGCATCGCCCGGCTTGAGGCATTTCTTGATCGCCGGCCAGATCGCCCGCTGCGCCGCATCGGTCACCAGCATCTGGATCACGGTACCGCGGGTGGCCGCTTCCTCGATGTCGAAGAGCGTCTCGCCCGGCTTCCAGCCATCCTTGACGGCCCGGTCCCAGTCCTTCTTGTAGGCCTTCGACTGGCCGATGATCACATTGAATCCGTTATCCTTCAGGTTGAGTGCCTGAGCCGGCCCCTGTACGCCATAGCCGATCACGGCGATGGTTTCCTTCTTGAGCACCTTGCGGGCCTTGGCCATCGGGAACTCTTTGCGCATCACGACGGTCTCTTTTACACCGCCAAAATCAATCACAGCCATCTGGAACCTCCTGTATAGTATTAGCAAAACACGAGGGATAATA
Organism: uncultured Victivallales bacterium; assembly: GCA_964609395.1. Lineage (GTDB taxonomy): Bacteria > Verrucomicrobiota > Kiritimatiellia > UBA8416 > UBA8416 > UBA8416. The sequence continues at coordinate 10,626 of CAZSRU010000085.1, read as the reverse complement.
AGCCTTTACAACCCAACGTCAATGTTTTTCGGCTTGTTTTTCGGTGTTTTTCTCACGTTTTTCTCACGGGGCTGCGCTGATTGCGCTTTGACAAGCGCGACCGGCCCTGTAGCATGTGGCAATGGTTTCTAAACAAGGAGGCGGTGATGCGAAATGGATTACGGAACATGCTGGCGGCGTTTCTGGTGCTGGCGGGAATGGGGAATATCATGGCAATTGAAGAAGCGGCGTATAAGGTTGAGCGTAAAGATGGCCAGTTCGAGCTGCGCCAGTACGAGGCCCATATCTTGGCTGAAACCATCGTGGACGGGGATCTCGAGGATGCGGGCAACAAGGCCTTCCGGCGGCTGTTCCGCTATATCTCCGGCCACAACGAGAAAAGCGGCAAGATTGCGATGACCGCTCCGGTCGGACAGGTGCCGGCCGGGGAGAAGATCGCGATGACCGCCCCGGTCGGGCAACAGCGCCGGCAGGATCAGTGGGCGGTCAGCTTCATGATGCCGGCCTCGTACACAATGGAGACGCTGCCGCCGCCGAAGGACCCTCTGGTCACGCTTCGCCAGGTGCCCGCCCGCCGTGTGGCCGCCGTGCGCTACTCGGGTACCTGGAGCGAGGAGCGCTACCAGCGGCACAAGCAGTTGCTGGATGCATGGCTCCAGGCGCAGGGACTCGCGGCTACAGGCGACGCCGAGTGGGCCCGCTACAACCCACCGATGACCCCCTGGTTCATGCGCCGCAACGAGATCCTGATCCCGGTGGGGGCTGGTGAACAGCCCTGAATGCCATTATCCACCGCCGCTACCGGCTAACGCCGGCAGAGGTTGCCACACCGTGGAGGCGGGGTGATGGATGCCGGTGTGAACACCGCCAGCAAGACGCCCCCTCGTCTTGCACGACTTTACTTTCGCTGACCCGGCTACATGGCGGGATGCCTTCCTGTGGTTGAGTGAAACAGCTATCAAGTTCAAAAACTATTAAGCGAACTTGTTCCTGTTTGTCGAAGGCGGAGGTAGGCGGTAAGTGGGGGAGCTGAACTTTTTTTCCGCTTGACCAAACCGGCTGATTTCTATTTCATGGGAACCAGTTTATTGGTTGTTACAGGAAATGTCTTATGTTGACCATTGTCGTTGTTTGTGGTGCCTGAGGAAACGGGACTGACCGGTGTTATCGCCTTTTCAGGTAAGTGCGGGTTTGGTTGCGTTGTTCTCGTCTGATGCCGGACGCTTGCGCGTCTGCGGCACCGCGTCTTTTTCTGGCAGGATTTTCATGGATGCCGTGTGCGCATTCCTGATTTGCCTGCATCCCGAATTATAAACAACGACTTTGACAAGGACATTCCATGAATAAACCATACGAACAAGAACACATCGACCTTCAACTCATTGAACAAGCAGGATGGTCGCCGGTCTGGCAGAATGCGTTTGACCGGCATGGCGACGAGTTCGCCGACGCCGTGGCGGCGCGGGTCATCCGCGAGGATTACGGCGCATACAAGGTAATCACGGCGGCGGGCGAACGTCTCGCAGAGGTCAGCGGTCATTTCCGCCACGCGGTGCAAACTCGCAGCGATTTCCCGGCCGTGGGCGATTGGGTCGTGCTACAGGTGCCGGATGCGCACTCGACATGCGTGATCCATGCGGTTCTGCCGCGCATATCCGCCTTCGTCCGCAAAGGGGCTGGGCGGGCGCCGGAAGAACAGGTGGTTGCCGCGAATATCGATACGGCTTTCCTGGTGAGCGGACTGGATCACAACTTCAATCCACGTCGGATTGAACGCTATATCACCCTGGCCCATGAATCCGGTGCCGATCCCGTCATTCTCCTGAACAAGGCGGATTGCGCCACGGACGTGGACAGGGCACGGCGCGAAACCGAAAGCATTGCCTATGGCATTCCCGTTCTCGTGCTGAGTGCCACGCAACGCCGCGGACTGGATGCGTTATGGGATTTTCTAACGCCCGGATCGTCCGGTGTGCTTCTCGGATCGTCCGGCGTCGGGAAAACCTCGCTCATCAATGCTTTGTTGGGAGAAGAGGTCTTCAGGACGGCGTCCGTGCGCGAGGATGACAGTCGGGGCCGTCATACCACCTCGTTCCGGCAACTGATTCCACTCCCGAACGGTGCTGTACTGATCGATACGCCGGGAATGCGTGAATTGCAGCTTCTGGCGGGCGAGTCGACCATCAACCTCGCGTTTGATGAAATTGCCGAGTGGGCCGAATCCTGCCGGTTCAGGGACTGTTCGCATACCGGGGAGCCGGGCTGTGCCGTGCAAGCGGCATTATCGACAGGGGAACTCTGCCTTGAACGCTATGAGAGCTACCTGCGGCAACGCAAGGAAATCCGGCATCACCAGATCGAAAGCGATATCCATTTGAAGATCGCGGAACAGCGAAGATGGAAAACCATCCATAAATCGATGCAGTACCACATCAAAGCCGGGGCAGGGTCAGGCCGCCGTCGACCATGATGACCTGGCCGGTGGAGTAGGGGAAGCTGCCGGTCGCCAGCGCGGTGACGGCTTTGCCGACATCGTCGGGCGTGCCCCAGCGCTTCTGGACGCAGAGGCCGTCGGCAATAAGCTTGTCGTACTTTTCCTTCACTCCGGCGGTCATGTCCGTGGCGGTGACGCCCGGGCGTACCTCGTAGACCGGGATATCGAACTCGCCGAGCCGCACGGCCCATAGCTGCGTGGCCATGCTGACCCCCGCCTTGGAAAGGCAGTACTCGCCCCGGCTGGGTGAGGCCACCGTGGCCGAGATCGACGATACGCTGATGATGCAGCCGGTCCAGTCCGGCGACGACTGCCGCTGCTCGATCATCCAGCGGGCGATCGACTGCGTCAGGAAGTAAGGCCCCTGCAGATTGGTGCGCATGACCTCCTCGTAGCTCTCCTCCGTCGCTTCGAGAATGTCGAGCCGCTGGCGCGGGGCGATGCCGGCATTGTTGACCAGCACGTTCAGCCGCCCGTAATGCGCACGGATCGCATCGAGCATGGCGGTGCGCTCGGCCCGCTCGGCCACGTTGCAGCGCGCATACAGGACGTCCGCCCCCAGCTCGCGCAGGCTTTGCAGCGTGTCCGCGACCGCCTCTGCCGGACGCATGCCGCAGAGCACCAGATCAAAGCCGGCGGTGGCCAAGGTGCGGGCGACGCCCAGGCCGATACCGCGTGTCCCCCCCGTTACCAGTGCGACCTTTTTCATGCCTTCAGCTCCGGTACATCCATCCATTTGCCTTCCTTCCACGACTGCATGCCCAGTTCGGCGAGCTGCACGCCCTTGGCCCCTTCGAGCAGCGAGTACGACCAGGGCTCGTCCAGCGCCACGTGGCGGATGAACTGCTCCCACTGGATCTTGAACGCGTTGTCATAGGCGATGTTGTTCGGGACCTGCTGCCAGCCCTTGTAGAAGTCGATCGGCTGGGCGATGTCCGGATTCCAGACCGGCTTCGGCGTTTCGGCCGCGCCCTGCACCCAGACCTCACGCAGACCGGCAACGGCACTGCCCTTCTCGCCGTCGACCTGCACGGTCAGCAGGTCGTCGCGCCGCACGCGGGTACACCAGGAACTGTTGAATTGGGCGACGAGGCCGCCTTCGAGCAGGAAGATCGCGTAGGCCGAGTCGTCGGCCGTGCAGGCGAACGGCGTGCCGTCCTCGTGGCGGCGGGTGGGGATATCGGTGTTGCCGTAGGCCACGACGCGTTTGACCGGGGCAAAGACGTGATCCAGCACATAGCGCCAGTGGCAGAACATGTCGATCATCATGCCGCCGCCGTCCTCGGCGCGGTAGTTCCAGCTCGGGCGCTGGGCGGGCTGGTCGAGATCCATTCCGGTGAAGACCCAGTAGCCGAACTCGCCGCGGATGGAGAGGATGCGGCCGAAGAAGCCGATGTCCTGGAGCATCTTGAGCTTGCGGAAGCCCGGCAGCCAGAGCTTATCCTGCACGACGCCGTTCTTGAGACCGGCGCCTGACACCAGTTTCGCGAGCCGCAGGGCCTCGGCGGACTCGACGGCGGTGGGCTTCTCGCAGTAGATCGCCTTGCCGGCCTTGACGGCCATCTCGACAAAGCCCGCGCGCTGGAGCGTGCCCGAGGCGTCGAAGAAAATCCCGTAGTCGCCGTACTTGCCATCCAACGCCCCTTGCAGGTCGGTCGTGTAGGCGAAGGGCTTGCCTGTGGCGGGCGTGCCGAATTTCTCGGCGAGTTCCTTGAGCTTGTTCGCGTTGCGTCCGGTCAGGATCGGGTCGGGCATCAGCGTCAGGTCGTTGCCGATACGGATGCCGCCCTGCCGGATGATCGCGGCGATCGAGCGGTCAAGGTGCTGGTTGGTGCCCATGCGTCCGGTGACGCCGTTCATGATAATACCGATTCTGCGAATTTCCATATATCACTCCTTGCGATTAAGATGAAGGCGTTAGGAGTACCAGATTCCAGGCCCCATTACACGTCAAAAAAACATGCTATTCAAGGCGACATCATGCGAGAAGCGGGGGGCCGCCAGTATTTCATTCAGGGCGGACCCTCCGGCGACGTACTGTTCGCCTTTGTTCACGCGCTCTGTCGCCAGAAGACGGCAGACGCGGCGCTGGTAGGGGGGTAGAGGCATCGCTGTAGTTTCCGGGCCAGTATGAAGGTGGCGCGGTCCCAATGGTTGAGAAGGGATAGGTTTCTGATCGCTCGCTATAGCCATTTGCGGCGGTGCATCTGCCACAAGCTGATGCCTACAAACGTCAGGCAGGCAAGCCAGAAGATGGCGTAGGAACCCGCCCAGTGCAGTTCCGGCATTGCGTCGAAGTTCATGCCGTAGACGCCGCAGATAAAGGTCAGCGGGAGAAAAATCATGCTCAGGACTGTAAGCCGGTTGATCAGGCGGCTGGTCCGGTGGCTGACCATGCCCATGTATAGGTTGAGCGCCTCGTTGAGTGCTTCGCGTTCCGACGCGATATCGCCGCTGATACGTTCCAGCGTCACCGCCATCGCGCTGAGAAAAGTCTGCGTGCTTTCCTGGAGGAACGGGGTGCGCCGGGTGGAGAGCTGATGTAGCAGTTCCCGGGCGGCCAGGAGAATGCGGCGAAAGGCGAGCAGGTCGGCCATGAGACCTGCCACTGATCGGAATATCTCGTCGTTCGCCGAACCGAAGAGGTTCAGTTGCACCTTCTCGATCTCGTCCGAGAATCGTGCCGAGATACGGCGGTACCCCTCGATCAGGTGGTCGCACAGTTCGTATACCAGGAATCCCGGCGTCTTGGCAAACCGCTTGAAGTCGTCGCGGTAGACCCGTCGCACCTGGTCCAGGAAGGCGACGGGGTGGCGATGCCACATGACCAGGAACGCGTTGCCCAGCAGTACATCCACATGCGAGGAGACGATGCGCCCTTCGGAATCCATACGCCCTTCGGTCAGGGCGAAGTGCAGGCAATCGTCATAGGCGTCGTAGCGACCCTCGCGGTCGGCTCCCAGGAATTCGCCGGCGGCTGTCGGGTTGACCCCCAGCTTGGACAGGAGCGAGCCGATGGCCGGTTCATCCGCTGCCTCCAGCTCGATCCAGTAGAACAGGGCAGTATCCAGCTTGTCGGCCAGCGCGGAGGGATCCAGCGTGGTTTCCCGCTTGTGCTTGAAGTCAAAGGCGGTGATGTTCATGGTTTGTTTACGGGATGCAGGGTACTGGAGAAAAAGGGGCAGGTCAAGGCGAATGGTCGCGCCCAAAAGGGATGATTGGAAATCGCTTGATGATGAACCCTTTGCTCCTCGCGAGCCGATGCACACGGGTCTGTGACTGGCGTCGTCGTCCTGGATGGTTTTTCATGTTGTGGTTTGTTTTGTGTTTTGTCGTCAGTTTTTGTTTTTAATTGATGTAAGTTTAGTGTTTTTGGTGCGATTAAATGTTTGTATTTAAAAACATAATCAAATGTTTGATTATTTTGTTGATGTTGTGTGGCTGATTGTTTATAAATGTTGCCATGTTTTGTGAAAAGCAGCGATATTCTTGTTTCAGAGGCTGTTCGCGGGTACAAAAGGAGATGAAAATGAGTAAAAGCAGCATGACGGGTGGCGAGGCGCTGGTCAGGTGTCTCGAGAATGCGGGGGTTGAGTATATCTTCGGGTTGTCCGGTGGCGCGGCATTGCCGATGTTCGATGCGCTGGTCGGCTCGAAGGTCAAACTGATCCTGGTGCGGCACGAGCAGGGCGCCACGCACATGGCGGATGGGTACGCGCGTGCGACGGGCCGACCCGGCGTGGTGCTGGTGACGAGCGGTCCGGGGGCGACGAACACGATTACCGGGATCCTGACGGCACACATGGATTCGGTGCCGATGATCGTGCTGACCGGGCAGACAATCAGCTCCATGATCGGCAAGGATGCCTTCCAGGAAGCCGATGTGTTCGGAACGACGATGCCGGTCGTCAAGCACAGTTACCTGGTGAAGGCCACGAACGATATCCCGCGGATCATCCGCGAGGCGTTCCATATCGCCTCGACCGGGCGTCCGGGGCCGGTGCTGATCGATATCCCCAAGGATCGCAGTTCGGGGACGTTTACCGGCGACTTGTTCCCTGAGATGGATCTGCCCGGCTATCATCCGGGGCTCGGCGATCCCGACGAGTCGCAGGTGATGGCGATTGCCACGGCACTGAACAAGGCACGTCGTCCGTTGATCCTGGCCGGTCACGGGGCCTTGCAGGCCGATGCGGCCAAGGTCTTGCTGGCCCTGGCAGAGAAGTTGAAGGCCCCGGTGACGACCACGCTGCTGGGCAAGGGTGTCTTTCCAGAGTCGCATCCGCTGGCACTGGGGATGCTCGGCATGCACGGCACGGCCTACGCCAACAAGGCGGTGGTCGAGTGCGACCTGATTATGTCGGTGGGCTCGCGCTACGACGACCGTATCATCGGCAAGGCGTCCATGTTCTGCCGCGATGCGGTGCGGATCCATATAGACATCGACAAGAGCGAGTTCGGCCGGATGATCAAGTGCGATCATTACTGCCAGGGTGATGCCCGCAAGGTACTGGAACAGTTGCTGCCGCTGGTGGGTGAGTTGAAGACGGAGCCCTGGCTCGAGACGCTTGACGGCTACAAGAAGCGCTATCCGCTGGGTTACAAACTGCGGGGCGGGCTGAAGATGCAGCACATCCTGGACACGCTCAACGACATGACCAAGGGCGAGGCGATCGTGGTGACCGATGTCGGGCAGCACCAGATGTGGGCGGCGCAGTTCTGCAAGACCGAGATTCCGCACACCTGGCTGAGCAGTGGCGGGGCGGGCACGATGGGCTACGGCTTGCCGGCCGGGATCGGGGCGGCGCTGGGCAACCCGCAACGCCAGGTCTGGGTGGTCTGTGGCGACGGCGGGTTCCAGATGACGATGTGCGAGCTGGCGACGGCTGCTGTCAACAAGATCCCGGTGAAGGTGCTAGTGCTCAACAACCGCTACCTGGGAATGGTGCGGCAGTGGCAGACGCTCTTCTATGATGACCGCAAGAGCGGGGTGGACCTGGAGGGGAATCCGGACTTCGCCAAGCTGGCGGAATGCTATCCGGGGGGTAAAGGCTTCACGCTCAAGCGGGCGGCGGATATCCGCAAGGTGCTGCAGCGGGCCATGGACTACAACGACGGCCCCTGCGTGATCGACGCGATCGTGGAGAAGACGGACAACCTGTTCCCGATGATTCCACCGGGGGCGGCTGTCGAGGATATGATCATCGACGAGCCCAGGAAGGATCGTAAACTGGAAAAGCCCACCGGTTCGACTTGAGCGGATCCGGGGATGGTGCATCGTTAATCAACCGATATCGTGAAAGAGGATTGAAATGACTGAAATATTGACCCATACGATCAGTGTTTATGTGGCCAACCGACCCGGCGTGCTGGCGCGGATTGCCCAAGTGTTCGCCCGCCGCGGCTTCAATATCGACTCGCTGGTGGTGTCGCCATCGTCCGATGGCCGCTACTCGCGCATGACGATTGCCGCTCAAGGTTCGGCGGAAGGGCTGGAGCAGATCATCCTGCAGCTCAGCAAGCTCGTGGATGTGATGCGCTGCGTGGATCACGCCATGGATACATCCGTGATCCGCGAGATGGCGCTGATCAAGCTGCGTGTCGATCCCGTTCAGCGGACCGAGGCGTTGCAGATCTGCGAGCATTTCGCCGGCAAGACCGTCGACATGACCGAGACCTCCATGATCATCATGATGAACGGCAACTCCGAGAAGCTGGACGCCTGCATCAACATGTTGCGCAAATTCGATCTTGTCGAACTGGTGCGCACGGGTAAAGTGGTGATGGCGCGCGGGGATGAGGAAACTTGATCAGACGGAAGACGGATGACTAATGTCTAATGACAAATGACTGCTGTGAGGGGTGTTATGGCGAAGACGTTGTTTGAGAAGATATGGGATGCGCACGTGGTGGAGACGCTCGGGGACGGGACCACCCTGCTGTACATCGATCGGCATCTTGTGCATGAGGTGACCAGCCCGCAGGCTTTCGAGGGTCTGCGGCTGGCGGGGCGTGCCGTGCGGCGGCCGAACCTGACATTCGCCACCATGGACCACAACGTGCCGACGATCGATCGCGACAACATCGCCGATCCGGTCTCCAAGGCGCAGATCGAGGCACTTGAGCAGAACTGTGCCGGCTTCGGGGTCACCCTCTACGGGCTGGACAGCGACAGGCAGGGCATTGTCCATGTGATCGGTCCGGAGCAGGGGTTGACGTTGCCGGGGATGACGATCGTCTGCGGCGACTCGCACACCTCGACCCATGGGGCCTTCGGGACGCTGGCCTTTGGTATCGGCACCTCCGAAGTGGAGCATGTCCTGGCGACCCAGACCCTGCGCCAGAGCCGTCCGGAGACCTTCAAGGTGGAGTTCAGCGGGCGTCTGCAGCGCGGGGTCACCAGCAAGGACATGATCCTCAAGCTGATCGGTCAGATCGGCACCGCCGGCGGCACGGGCTACGTGATCGAGTATGCCGGCGAGGCCGTGCGTGCGCTGACGATGGAAGAGCGCATGACAATCTGCAACATGAGCATCGAGGGCGGGGCCCGTGCCGGTATGATGGCACCCGACGACACGACCTTCGCGTACATCGCTGCAGGCGATCGCCCGTTCGCCCCCAAGGGGGCCGCCTTCGAGGCTGCCGTGGCGCGCTGGCGTCTGCTGCCGAGCGATCCGGCTGCCGTATTCGACCGCACACTCGTGATCGCGGCCGACCGGATCGTCCCGCAGGTGACCTGGGGCACCAGCCCCGGCATGGTGACCGATGTTACCGGTTGCGTGCCCGGACCGGAGGACCTGCCTGATTTCAATCGCAAGGACGTCGAGAACGCGCTGGCCTATATGGGACTGACCCCTGGAACGCCGATGACGTCGATCCCGCTGGATACGGTCTTCCTGGGAAGCTGCACCAACGCGCGCATCGAGGATCTGCGGCGCGCGGCGGCGGTGATCAAGGGCCGCAAGGTGGCCGGCACGGTACGCATGATGGTCGTTCCCGGATCCGAGCCCGTGCGTCGGCAGGCCGAGGCAGAGGGGCTTGACCGGGTATTCAAGGACGCCGGTGCGGAATGGCGGTTTTCCGGCTGCAGCATGTGCCTGGCGATGAATCCCGACCAGTTGCGGCCGCAGGAGCGCTGCGCCTCGACCTCGAACCGCAACTTCGAGGGGCGGCAGGGCAAGGGGGGACGCACGCATCTGGTCAGTCCGGAAATGGCGGCGGCCGCCGCGGTAGCCGGGCATTTCGTGGACTTCAGGACATTTCAATAAGAGAGGGAATTACCGTGGACAAGTTTACAACGCATCAGGGGTTGGTGGTGACGCTGGACCGGGCGAATATCGACACAGACCAGATCATCCCGAAACAGTACCTCAAGTCCATCCGCCGAACCGGGTTCGAGGAGGGGCTGTTCAACGACTGGCGCCGGTTGCCGGACGGCAGCGCCGATCCTGCCTTCGAGCTCAATCAGGATCGTTTCCGCGGGGCCAGCATCCTGGTCACGCGCAACAATTTCGGCTGCGGATCGAGCCGCGAGCATGCCGTCTGGGCGATCGCGCAGTACGGGATCCGCGTGGTGATCGCGCCCTGGGTGGTGCGGGGCGGCAGCCGTGTTCACGGGTTTGCCGATATTTTCGCCAATAACGCGGTCAAGAACGGACTCCTGACCGTGCAGCTTGCCGAATCCGAGATCCAGACGATTTTTGATATGGTGGCGCGTTTCCCGGGCTTGCAGGCCACGGTCGACCTGGCGGAGCAGCGGGTCGTGCTGAACATGGACGAGGAAGAGTCCTTCCACTTCGAGATCGAACCGGCGGTGAAGGAGCACCTTCTGCAGGGACTCGATGACATCGCCATCACCCTGCAGCACGAGGCGTCGATCACGCGTTACGAACGATCCCACCAGCCTTGAGCCGGCGGTGCAGCAAGTTGAGTTGGGGCGGGGTGGCTCCCGTCCCTTGCTTGGGACTTACAACGCTGCGGACGGGGCTTAACCCGTCCCGGGGAGGGAAACGGAGGGGCGCTTTCCTGCGCCTCCCAGCGGGCGAAAACGAGTAAGTGATTTTTTGGAAGGGAACAGAAAGTAGGGTCTTCCGCAGAATCTGTGGGTATGTATGTTCGCGGGGTTCTGTCAA
>CAZSRU010000084.1:0-11867 GCA_964609395.1 uncultured Victivallales bacterium | reverse complement strand
GTCATACATGAACAGGAAAAACGGGAAGCCACCCACAGATTCTGCGGAAGACCCGTAAAAATGAGGGTGGTAACTTTTGTGGGATTTAGGATGTAAGCTGTAGCCCAGTCGCGCCGCGACTGAGGCCGCGGGGATGTGCACTCGGTTTCGCAATCACCGTGCTTTCGCCACCCACCGTTCGCTTGCAGCGCGTAAGCCGCACTCGCGGCGCGAGTGGGCTACAGGGGCTCGTAATCCGAAATTGGCAGACAGTAGTTGTCTAAAGTGAGGAGAGACCACGATGTATAGTGGTCTGAATTGAAGTTATAAAAAAGCTGGATTGCATTGCCGATGCCAGCGGTTTGTGGTAAATCGGCTGCATGACATGGATGGATGTGATGCAGTGCGCGGGCGGTGCGGCCCTGGTGGTTTTCGGCCTTGACGAGACGGCAGCCCATCTCGGGGCGATGGCCGAACCGCTCGTCTCGGCTTTCAGCGAGCGGTTCCGTCACCGTCCCGGCAGCCAGCTCTTCGCCGGACTGTTCGCCGGTCCCGCGTTGCAGGGCCGCCGCAGTGCCGCGTATATCCGCCGCCGCCGCCTGGCCGGGTTACTCTCCCTGCCGCAGGCCATCGGTATGGTCATGGGTATGGCGGGCGGCATGTTTCTCCCGGCGGCCGCGGTCTGGCTATTGCCGGATATCCTGCGCTATCCCGTGTTGATCGCCGGTCTCCTGCTGGGCATGCTCCCGCGACCGGATTCCGTCCGGCGCCTCGGGCGAGCCCTGACCGGACTAGGGTGCTGCTGGGTCGGCTATGCGGCCTGCCGGGCCGTCCTGCCCGCGATGTTCGCGCTGCCTGTCGCGGCCGGTTTCCCCCTTGTGCTGCTCGCCTTCTGCTTCCGCATTCCCGCTGCGCTCTGGCTGCTCTTTGCCGCCGCCAGTCCCGCCGCGACCATCGATACGCTGCTCGTCGCCGCCGCCGCTGCGATTATCGGATGGGCCGTGTCGCTAATCCGCGCCTCTACCCGCCTGCCGGGGCCCTTCCATCCGTCCGCCAGCCTGCTGGACGCGCGTGAACAGCGCTTTCCCGAGCGGGCGCTGCAGGCGGTGCTCCAGGAGATCCGGCGTCTGGCCGATGGGCTCGCGCAGACCACGGCCGCCTGGCTGCCGGCCTGCTTCGACCAGTCGCCCGGGAATAGGCCCGCGATTCATGCGTTCGAACAGACCCTGAATGAGTTCAAACCTGCCGCCCAGCGCTTCCTCAAGCGTCTTGCCCGCCGCCAGCTTGATGAACGCCAGGCGCAGGTCCTGCTGCATTTGTACCGCTGCGTCAGTGATCTCGAGCGCATCGGGGATCATCTGTACAGCCTTGCCTCGCATCCCGCCGTCGGTCCTCAAGCGGCCCCGCCGCCTCCCGCGCTACAGGACGCCTCCCGCGAGACGGCCGTTGCCGCCAGTGCCTTGCTGGCTACCGTGGCGGCCTCGATCACGGGGCGGCATGAGATAGCCGAAGCTGCTGCCCGCCGTATCCTGGAAAGCCGCGACCACACGGTTCAGGTGCTGGCCAAGGCGCAGGAGGCCTTGCGCCAGGCGATGGACACCAAGGCGCTGTCCGTCGACCTGGCACTGCGATACCGCGAGTGCCTCGCGCATCTCGAGCGGCTGGTGCGGCATGTCCGTGCCATCGCCCTGGTCGAGCTTCAGCCTGAGTTCTGGATCAATCCGGATGCCGTTCACCAGCGCGCTGCCCTGGCGAGCCGTGTCGTGCCACCACCCGTCCCGAGGGGCCCATACCTGGAACGGCTCAAGACCGAGGAGGCGGATCGATGATATCCATTGCAGCCTTATTTGCCGGGCTGGCGCTGTTCATTGCCGGCATGAACACCATGAGCCAGGGTCTACAGGCCGCCGCCGGGCGCGGCCTGCAACGCACCCTGGAACGGGCGACGCGGCGGCGGACCAACGGGCTGCTGCTGGGAACCGTGCTGGGTTCCCTGATCCAGAGCAGCGCGGGCACGGTCATGCTCGTCGGGTTCATCAGTGCCGGGCTCCTGACGCTGGCCCAGGCGATTCCCGTCGTGCTCGGCATCAACATCGGCACCTCGCTGTCGATGATGCTCATCTCCTTCCGCCTTGGCGATGCCTGCTGGGCCGCGATTGCCATCGGGCTGGCCATCAAGGTCCTGCGGCCGCAATCCCGTGCAGGCGCGATCGGGATGGCGCTTTTCGGATTCGGCGTGATCTTCCTGGGGCTCACGCTGATGAGCGACGCCATCCGGCCCTATCGCGCCGACCTGGCGCCCCTGCTGCGCCATGCCGATGGCTCGACCCTCGCGGGGATGGTGGCCGGTGTCGCCATTGCCACCGTCGTCACGTCCGTCATCCAGAGCAGTGGAGCGGTGATCGGCATGGTCTTCGCCATGATTGCCGCAGGGGCCATGACCCGCCTCGAGCAGGCCTGGCCGATTATCATCGGTGCCAATATCGGCACCTGCGCCACGGCCCTGCTCGGCTCCATCGGCACCTCGCCTGCCGCCCGCCGCAGCGCCTTGTCGCACCTGCTGTTCAATCTCTTCAGTGCCGCTGCCGGCATGGCGGCTGCCCCGCTCGTCTACCGCTACATTCCCCTGCTGCGTCCGGTGACGTCGGGTATGGCCGTGGATGCCGCCCGCCAGGCCCTGATCCAGCAATGCGCCCTCGCCAACGCCCTCAAGATGGTGATCACCGCCGTGGTCGCGCTGCCATTCACGCCGCTGCTGGCCGCTGCCGTTACGCGGCTGAGTCGCGGCCGCGTGGCCGTCGGTTCGCCCTCGCTGCTGGATACGGCCCTGCTCGACCGTCCGGAGGCCGCGCTGCAGGCCGTCCTGGGCGAGCTAAGCCGTCTGTGCGGCATCTGCCGCGACAGCCTTCGCCGCCAGGCCCGGCTGTATCTCGGGCCCGACGCGCGCCGGCAGGCGGCGGTGCAGGCGGACGAGATCATGCTGGATACGTTGAAACTGGCGATGCACGACTACCTGCAAGCGCTCTTCAAGCATCCGCTTTCCCGTCGCCAGGGAATCCTGCTGAGCCTGCTCTATACCGGCATCGATCACCTTGAGCGCATCAGCGATCATGTGGCCCGCATGGCCGAGGTCAGCCAGACGCACCGGCGTCAGCCGGAAGCGCGCTTCATTCCGGAGTCCCTGGAGGCTTTTCTCGACCTCAACCAGCAGGCCTGTATCGTGCTCACGCGCTTGCAGCAGGCGCTTGCTCCCGGAACCGGCGACCGTGGAGCCGCCGCCGAAGCGGTGATTGCCGCCCGCGACCGCTATATGGAGTCGGCCGACCGGCAGCGCATGCAGATCGCCAGTGACCTCAGCAGCGGCCGCAGCACCCCGCCCGCCGTCCTGTATCGGAATACCTATCTCTCGCACCTGAACCGCATCGTCAAGCACGCCAGGGCCCTCGCGATCGACGCCCGCGACCGCGACTTCCACATCAAACCCGTCAAGCTGGAACGGAGCGGCTGAATACCGCAACCCCGCGTCCGCGGGTAACTTTTATAGGGGGTCGGTTGACGAGAGCGGGCGACGAGAGCGGATAACGAGGAGAGAGTATCCCAATCGTCCACCGTTCTCGTCGCCCGCTATCGTCAACCGAAAGAGGAAGTCAACGTTGTGTGTAAAAGAAAGAAAAACAGGTTCACGACGCGATACTGGGATCGGCCGGCGGTGATCATCATCGTCCTGGCGATGCTCTGCCTGCCGGGAGTCGTTGCCGCTGTTGACACGGAGGAGGATAGTCTCGCTACTCCTGCATCCTCGCTTTGGGTGGAGCTCGCGCAGGTGGCTATACCGCGCATACTGGTTGAAACCGAAGGCGGATACCAGTTCAAGACGCCATCGGGGACAGATGGCGTGCAGCGCTTGACGATCGGGACGGACCATCTGGCCGCGATTCGGCGTTTCTGGAAAGATGACCGCTATCGGTCACCCTTATCATCCTGGCCGGTCCTGCAGACGACGGTCGAATGGAATACCGTCTCCGGAACCTACACGCTTAAGCGCGTCGAACTCGGGTTCTTCAGGCGATGGGTCTGGCTGATCCACCAGCTTCCCGATACGGAAGACCGGTATGGATCGATCGGGATTCAAATCAAGATGGAATGGTGATTTTCGAGGCAAGAACAAGGGAAGGACTACATGACTACATGGCGCGGATTCCTGAAGGATGTGTTGATCTGTTCGCTCGGGGCGTATGGCGGTCCCGAGGCGCATCTGGGTGTGTTCATGGATCAGATGGTGGCCAAGCGCCGTTATCTGGACGAGGAGGAATTGATCGAGCTGCTGGCCCTTTGCAGCATCCTGCCCGGGCCGACCAGCACGCAGGTCATCGTGTCGATCGGCTACAAGACCGGTGGCCCGCTTCTGGCGTTGCTGTCGATGCTTGTCTGGGCCGGGCCCGTCCTGGTGTTCATGGGCCTGCTCTCGTTCCTGTACGCCTTCCTGGACAGCCGGCATATCTCGTCCGGGATACTGCGCTTCATCGGTCCGATGGCGGTGGGCTTTATCGTGCTGGCGGCGTACCGGATCGGGCGCAAGGTGATCACCGACCGCATGACCCTCGCGCTGATGGCCTTCGGTGCATTGGCCACGTACGGCAGCCGTTCCCCGTGGATCTTCCCGCTGGTGCTGGCTGCCGGCGGTGCCGCCAGCCTGCTGCGCGCGCGCGAACCCGGCCTGTGGGAACGACCGCGGCTTGTCCTGCCCTGGCGGTATCTGGCGGCCTTCGCGTTGCTGGCGCTCGGTGCGCTCGGGCTGAATGCATTCACGGATCACCGGCTGGCGCAGCTTTTCGAGTGCTTCTACCGCTACGGCTACCTGGTGTTCGGAGGCGGGCAGGTGGTCGTGCCGGTCATGCATAGCGAACTGGTCGAATGGCGTGGGTATATGACGAATGCGGAATTCCTGACCGGCTATGGCCTGGTGCAGGGGCTGCCGGGGCCGATGTTCAGTTTCGCGGCCTATGCCGGCGGCATGGCGGCCCGCGGCGCGTCGGTGATGCAGCAGGTCCTGGGCGCGGTGATCGGCGGCGTCGGGATCTTCCTGCCCGGGCTGCTGCTGATCTATTTCGTCTATCCGGCGTGGGCTGGGATCCGCCGGATCCGCGCGGTCAAGATCGCGCTAAAGGGTATAAATGCCGTCGCAGGCGGGATGATTGCGACCGCCGCCGTGATCCTGATGCAGGCGAGCGGGCTGACGCCCGTCAACCTGCTGGTGACCGCCATCACCGTGGCCGCCCTGGCAACCCGGAAAATCCCGGCCCCGCTGCTGGTCGTGGCCGCCCTGCTCATGGGCATCTTGCTCTGAGGCGGCAAAATGGCACTTGACTCGCGCCGCGATTTATCAAAACATACCACAAAGATTGGGGTCTTCCGCAGAATCTGTGGGTGGCTTCCCCTGTCCATGTATGACCGACGAAGCGGGTGGATTAAGCGTAACCAAGTAAGAGTGAGTTTAAGTGTGCGTTCAAGTGTGGGACTAAGTGTTCTGTTCCAACACTTCATCGCACACTTATTCCCAGACTTAATTACACCCTTAGTTGGTTACGCTTAAACCACTGTCTTTATCGTTCCCGGCAGCCCACATAATCCTGATACAACATAATTCCGCCCATTCTACATTACAATTGCCACGATATCTATGCGAGTCGTATTTTATCCACGAGGTGCAGCGCTTCGACATCAAGGGGCGGCGGCTCCTGGCTGGCGAACGGAAATACTATCTGAACGATCTGGCGTTCAAGTCGCAGCTCATGTCCGGCGTCAATCCGTCGGCGGGGCGCATGCTGGAGAATATCGTGTACCTGCATTACCGCCGCGAAGGGTATCGCATCCACACCGGGCGCGTGGGCCAGGGCGAAATCGATTTTGTCCTGCAAAAAGGTAATGAGGCCAAGTACGTGCAGGTCTGCTACCTGCTTGGCGACGACCGGGTCATGCAACGGGAATTCGGCAACCTTGAGCGAACCGGCGACAATTACCCGAAAACCGTGATCTCCATGGACGAGGTAGGTCTCGGCAATGTCCGCGGCATTTCGCATGTCCGGGCATGGGAACTGTAGCCCGGATTGCCCGCGCCCTCAGATCCTCCGCCGGGGATCAGCGAACGGCGTGGCGGCGGTCGAGGGCGATGATCGCGGCGATTGCCAGGTAGCAGGCGGGTACCATGAAGAAGGCCGGACGCAGGCCGTGGTGGTTGGCGATAAGGCCCATCAGCCAGGTGAAGAACCCGCAACCGGGGATGCCTGCGCACGAGAGCATGATCATCAGCATGGTCTTGTCCGCCGCCGGCAGGCGATCGGCGCAATAGCTCTGGATGCTCGGCCAGAAGGGGGCCGTGCAGACGCCCGCCAGGAACAAGACGAGCATCAGGGGCGCGATCTGCGTCTGTAGCGGCAGCAGGAGGGTCACGACCGTTCCCGCCAGTGCCGAGCCGAGCACCAGTGTGCTGAGGTGTTTCTGGTGGATCAGCAATCCCCAGCCGGTGCGGCCCAGTACCATCCCGCCGGCAAAGCAGGCGAGACCGGCGCCGCCACCGAACGCGGTGGTGCCGAAGTTGAGCTGCAGGTAGCTGGCGCTCCAGTACGTCAGGCAGAACTCGCCGCCGCCGGCGAGGAACATGGCCGCGAAGAACAGCCAGAACCGCGGCATGCGCATGATCGCCCGGGCCTGCCTGGCAACCGTTTTCCAGTGCAGCGGATCGGGATGCTCCGGGTAGCCATGCCCCGGCCTGGCTGGCAGCAGCAGGAGCAGGGCGGCGGCGAACGCCAGCACGGCAACGGCGCTGACTGCCAGCCGCCACGAGCCCCGGCCCGCCAGCAGCCAGCCGACCGCCAGCACGGTCACCATGACACCCACCGACCAGAAGGAATGCGTGAAATTGATGTAGCGGCCGGAATCCTGCGGATGGAGGTCGTGCACGAACGGCGTGGCCAGTCCCTCGATGGTGCCTTCCCCGCACCCCGCCAGAAGCAGGGCGGCCAGCAGCACCCCGTAGGTGGGTGCCGTCGCGCAGAGCGCCAGGCCGGCGGTCAGCAGCAGGAGCGCGAACCCTATCGCCAGGCGTTTGCCTGTGCGGCCGGCCACAAACCCGCACAGCAGCATGGACGCGACGATGGCCACGGTCCGGAACAGGTGCAGGGCCCCGCCGGCGGTCATGCCGCCTTGCGCCAGGGAGAACCCGAGATCGTCCGCGAGCGCGACCAGGGTCACCGGCAACACCACCGTTCCAGCGGCATAGACGAAAAAGCTGAGGAAGGCGGCATAGTCGAAACGACCGAAGACCAGTCGGCGGGAACCCACGGGAGTTTGCTTCATTCGGTGTCCCTGGAATATAGTATCATGTAATGGTATCACGTCAAGATTCTATATCTTTGATGATCAATGCGAGTGAGCCTCAACATAGGATCTGAGAACTGCATTGATTCGAGTCTGGTATCCTTGCCCCTGCCGCCGGAACCAATCAATAACGCCAGGATCGAGACGAATGGAGACCGGGGATTTCTTATCCGGCATTCGAATGACCATCTTTTTCAGCATAGCCCGGTCAATCACGGGAATATCTGAGACATCAATGTCCTCGTCCTTCATCCCGCGAAGCCGGGTCCAGTCAGTTCCTGATTTCTTGCTTGTAGATGTGTGCTTCATGTCGTTTTGCCTTTCGGGCGGAAATAATCCGGATGGTTTCATCATCGGGCTCGGTGAACACAATCACCGCCAGAATATCGCGAAGCCATCCAATTCCCACCCATCTATCCTCGCCATACTCTTTTCTTTGATCCAGGAACGTCACCATGGGTTTATCGAAAATCGGTGACACGTCACAAAAGTCGACCCCGTGCTTCTGCCGGTTGATCGCATTCTTTTCCTCGTCCCATGTGAACTTCATTGGCATTACTGTATATACATAACGTATCTACGTCAAGTGGTATTCAACTTTCATCTGCCAACAAGCTGAACATCAGTGTGATGTGAAGCATATGTTCCTTCCCTGTGTTTTCTATCCAGTATCCAGAAGGTGGCAATGAAGACGCTTTTCCTGGCCGCCAGGAGCAGTCGCCCGGTGCCGATGATCGGAACGTTCTCATGAAGCGCGGCCGCCCGGCCTTTTTTCCCATCATTCAACATCCATCTCCGTGAGGTGCTTCCAGTAGCGGGCGGGCATGAACTGGCGCTGGAGGGCGGGGCTGATGCGGTTCTCGATGGCGACGGTGCGGTGGAAGGTCTTCCACAGCACCTGGCTGCGGGCCTCGGCGTCCGAGGGTTCATCGTTTGCCAGGCACCGCTCGAGCAGGGCGCCGGTGAGCAGGTCGCCATCGGGGTGTTCGGCATTCAGGCGCGTTCCATTCCAAGTGGCGGCCTGCTGCCGACGGCAATCGAGAATCACCCAGCGTTGACTGGCGAGGCGACGGCGGAAGTGAAACGCCAGCGGCAGGGTGATGTCGTAGTCCGGCTCGAAGAGGGCGACAAACCGCCCCGACTTGAACTCCTGGAACCGCAGCAGTCCCTTGAAACGGTGAATCTCCAGCGAGACCTTGCGGGCGTGGCGATGGACGAAGATCACGTCCGGATCCGCATGCGCCTGCACGATGCACGCGCCATGCAGGACCGCCTTGCGCGCGTAGCCCAGCAAATGCGGCTCCAGCCCGTCCGGCATGGCCGTTAGCGCCCTTAGCAGCGTGTGGGCCACATCGCGTGACGCTTTCGCGCCAACGTAATTGAGAAACCGCTCTGCACGCGCGGGATCGGACTCAACCGTTTGACGAGCAGCGGTAAACAGCGGCATGTCCCCCCCGGGCCGCACGAACTGGACAGGCGGCTGTTCGGGCCGCTTGTACGCCTCGGCCACGGCGCAGAGGCAGCCGGTGGCGCTGCCGTCATGCAAAAGCTCGACTGGCGAGCGTGCGTCAGAAAGGGAGTGTGAGCTGTTCGGCATTGGCTGGCTGCGCCTCCTTGGTCAGTACGCGGCGGACGCTTTCAACGCTTTGCCGGTGGAATCCCGGCGAACGCCCCGCCGCCGTGATGAAGAATGCCGCCCGCTTGAGCACAACCCCGAGTTTCTGCAGATCGGCCAGGCTGAGCTTCTGGAAACGGCGGGCACTGACAATGCGCCGGGCGGAGGTCACACCGATTCCCGGCACGCGCAGGATGTCGGCGTACTCGGCGCGGTTGATATCGACCGGGAAGAAATGATAGTTGCGGATCGCCCACATCGCCTTGGGATCCAGCACGATATCCAGATCGGGCTGCGCCTCGGAGAGCAGTTCATCGGCCCGGTAGCCGTAATTGCGCAGCAGCCAGTCGGCCTGGTAGAGGCGGTGCTCGCGCAGCAGCGGCGGCATATCGACCGGTTGGAGTCGGCTGTCGTAACGATTGACGGGGATAAAGGCCGAGTAGTAGACGCGGCTGAGGTCGTAGTGCTGGTAGAGCGACTCGCCCAGCCGCACGATCTGTAGGTCCGACTCCGGGCTGGCCCCGACAATAAGCTGCGTGCTGTGCCCGCCGGGGGCGAACGCGGGAGCCCGCCGGTCGAGTCGGCGCTCCGCGCGGCTCTCGCGGATGTTCTCGCCCAGGAAGGCCATCGGGGTGATGATATCGGCCTTGGTCTTTTCCGGCGCAAGCTGCTTCAGCGACGCCTCCGAGGGCAGCTCGATGTTCACGCTCACCCGGTCGGCAAAAAGCCCCGCCTGGCGCATCAGTTCCAGGCTGGCGCCGGGAATCGCCTTGAGATGGATATACCCCCCGAAGCCCTCCTCCTGGCGCAACCGGCGGGCGATGGCGACCATCCGGTCCATCACGCGGTCTGGTGCGCCAAAGACGGCGGAACTCAGGAACAGGCCCTCGATGTAGTTGCGGCGGTAGAAATCCATCGTCAGCGTCACCACCTCCGCGACACTGAACGTGGCACGCGGGCGGTCATTGCCGCGACGGTTGATGCAGTAGGCGCAGTCATAGAGGCAGACGTTCGAGAGCAGGATCTTGAGCAGCGAGACGCAGCGACCGTCACTCGACCAGCTATGGCAGATGCCCGAGGTGGAGGTCGAGCCGGTCTTCGCGCCCTTGCGGTTGCTGCCGCTCGATGCGCAGGACGCGTCGTATTTGGCGGCATCGGTCAGAATCTGAAGTTTTTCTTCAAGCGTCATATCGGTGATTCTAGCATCCTGCCATCACCCCGCCAAGCACACGATGAACAAAAGATTTTCTGTTTTGTGGATTGCAGCGGTCGGGCCGGCGTGGTAACGTGCCTACTTTACCGCACCATTAACCCACTTTTCAGACAGGGGAATTCTCATGAATTCTGAATCCTTCCCGGAAATGGCGGACAACGACACACCTCGCGAGTTCTGCGGCGTGTGCGGCGTGTACGGCATCGAGAATGTCGGCGCCACGCTGTATCAAGGTCTTTTCTCACTCCAGCATCGCGGCCAGGAAGGCGCCGGTATCGCCACTGGCGACGGGACCCACGTGCATTCCGTAAAAGGACTGGGCCTGGTCAATGAAGTCTTCCAGGGCCATGACTGGAGCCGCCTGCCGGGGCATCTGGGGATCGGGCATGTACGCTACTCGACAACCGGTTCCTCGCGTATCCAGAACGTGCAGCCGCTGGTGGTCGAATGCGTGGATGGCATCTGGGCGGTCGCGCACAACGGAAACCTGGTCAATGCCGGCAAACTGCGCAAGATGTATCAGGAGGCCGGCGCCATCTTCCAGACCAGTACCGACAGCGAGGTGCTGGTGCACCTGCTGGCGGATCCCATGTACCGGATGCGCCCGCGCCGCGTGTGCCGCGCCCTGGCCGAACTGGAGGGCTCGTTCTGCTTCCTGCTGATGACGCGCAACTGCATGATGGCCGCGCGTGACCGCTACGGCTTCCGTCCGCTCTCGATCGGCAAGCTCGGCAACGGCTACGCCGTGGCCAGCGAGACCTGCGCGCTCGACCAGATCGGTGCCACGTTCCTGCGCGATGTCGAACCCGGCGAACTGGTGGTTTTCGACGAATCCGGCATGCACAGCAGCTTTTTCGCCGAGCCCCCCGCGCGCGGATCGGCCAGTTGCATTTTCGAGATGATCTACTTCGCGCGTCCCGATAGCCATGTCTTCGGCAAGAATGTACACAGCGTGCGGGTGGAATACGGCCGGCAACTGGCCAAGGAACACCCGGTGGAAGCTGATGTGGTGGTTGCCGTGCCGGACAGTGGCAATTCGGCGGCGCTGGGATATTCGATCGAAAGCGGCATCCCGCTCGAATACGGGTTTATCCGCAACCATTATATCGGGCGCACCTTCATCATGCCGCAGCAGAAGGACCGCGTCTCCAGCGTGGACCTGAAACTGGCCGTGCTGGCGGAAGTGATCCGCGGCAAACGGGTCATCGTGGTGGACGATTCGATCGTGCGCGGCAATACCGCCCGCCGGCGCGTGCAGCTTCTGCGCCAGGCCGGAGCCGCCGAGGTGCACATGCGCATTTCCTGCCCCCCGATCAAGCATCCCTGCTTCTACGGCATCGATTTCCCGACCAGCAAGGAGCTGATCGCGGGCGATATGAGCATCGCTGAGGTCTGCCAGTATATCGAGGCCGACAGCCTG
This sequence comes from uncultured Victivallales bacterium, assembly GCA_964609395.1. Classification (GTDB taxonomy): domain Bacteria; phylum Verrucomicrobiota; class Kiritimatiellia; order UBA8416; family UBA8416; genus UBA8416. The sequence continues at coordinate 263 of CAZSRU010000084.1, read as the reverse complement.
GGATACCTGGGCCTGGAATCGCTGTTCAAGCCATTCGACAAGGCCGAGCGCTTCTGCTGCGCCTGCTTCAACGGGCAGTACCCGACCGACATCAGCGGCATGACCGGGAGCAAGATCGCCCTGGAGACGAGCCCCGAACTGGGGCTGGACCTGTAGCCCGCTCGCGCCGCGAGCGCGGCTTCTGCGTTGCAAGCAAACGGTTGTTTGCCATACGCGCGCGGATTTGCAAAATCGTACGCGCATCCCGTTGCCGCAGTTGCGGC